>CAJXRM010000003.1 GCA_913059205.1 uncultured Flavobacteriales bacterium | reverse complement strand
TACACAGAGTAGATCGTCGGCAGCGTCAGATGTGTATAAGAGACAGCTTCTTGAGTATACTGTTTCTGAGAAATTTAAAACTAAAAATTATGAAAATAGGTCAAATCACATTAATTGCACTTGCGTTGACAAGTGGTTGTACAGTTTTTGCACAAGAAAAAACTGAGAACAGAGTTGCTCGTGAAAACAATATTTCGAAAACCAAAGTTGTTGGTTTACCAAATACTCAGCAATCACCAGAGCAAATCGCGACTGCTAAAACTGAAAAATTAAAATCTAGTACACAATTATCTAGTGAGCAGGAAGTGTCAGTAAAAAATCTTTTTCTAAAAATTGAAAACAGAAAAGCTGCATTAACAAATTTGAATGAACAAGAAAAATCAAATTCATTAAAGGAGCTTCAAGAGATTGAAGACAGAGAGTTGAATTCCATACTTTCTCCTTCTCAACAAAAGCTTAAGTCAAATTCGAATCCAACAAAAAGGACCGCAACTAGCATGTAATTTTCTAGTCTTTGATGTTTGAATTAGTTTCTTTGAAAAAAATAGATGACTATCGAGGCAACTTTTCCTTTATATTTGCATCTATATTATAAGAAATCAACTGATTTCATTAATTAAGACAAATTTATATACTAATAATATGACTCTTTTTAAATCACTTCTTGTCGGTTCCATTTTACTTGGTGGACTTTCTGTACATGCAAAAGACACATCTTGCACAAACAGTATTAATAGTGAGTGCTTTGAGCAATCACAAATTACACCTACTCAAAAAGGAATTAATCGTGCTGATCAATTGAAAATTGATGTTGATTTAACTGCTTCTCAATATGATAAAGTTAAAGAACTTTTTATTACTGTTGAATTGAAAATTGATGCGATTATCAACGGAAATGACGTTCCTCAAGAGCGTAAACAAGAATTCATCGATGGAAATAAAAATGATGAAGCTACTGTGCTAAAGTCGATACTAACAGCTGATCAGTGGGAAATCTATTCTAATTTGTAATCGATATTGAACGAAAATTTGAAAGGGACTTAATAAGTCCCTTTTTTTATTTTATTAAATCCGCAAAAACTTTTCTAAACTTGTCCACCTTTGGTCGCACGGTAGATTGGCAATAAGGGTTAGTTGGATTATTCTCCAAATAGTTATGGTGATAATCTTCTGCAGCATAAAAAGTTGTTAAATCAACAATCTCCGTTACAATTGGTTTGTCCCACACCCTTTCTTCTGTTAATCTATTCTTAGCTAATACCGCACTTTCTTTTTGGGATTCATCATGACAAAAAATTACTGAACGGTATTGCCTTCCGATGTCGTTTCCTTGACGATTTAGCTGTGTTGGGTCATGCACAAACCAAAAAAGCTCTAGCAGTTTTTCAAATGAAACGACTGAATCTTCAAAAACAATTCTCGCTACTTCAGCATGTTCTGTTTTTCCTGAGCACACAGTTTTATAATCAGCCGTTGCTTTCGTCCCTCCAGAATAGCCTGGAATGACCTTCAATACACCTTTTACATCTTTAAAACATGCTTCGATGCACCAAAAACATCCAGCTCCAAACGTTGCTTCTTTCTCCATAGATCAAATTAATCAAGAATTTTAAGTTCAAAGATATTATTTTCTTCTTTTTAAACACATAAGACGGATTATGGAGTATTTTTGTAAAGTGAAATTTAAATACCCTCGGAATTTTTGGATCATATGTGTCTCGATGCTACTGTTTATGATCAGTTTCAACTTGATTATTCCAGAATTAAATTGGTTCATCACAGAAATGGATGGTGCGAATCACAAAGGCCTCATTATCACACTATTTTCAATTTCAGCAATGATTTCACGTCCATTCTCTGGTAAATTATCAGATACTATCGGAAGGAAAAAAGTGATGATAATTGGGATTGTTATTGGCGGACTAGTAACCTTGTTATATCCACTATTTGGAATCGTTTCGATCTTTTTGTTTTTGCGATTTATGCATGGATTTAGCGCTGGATTTGCTCCAACGGGAGCAACGGCATTGATAACGGATATCTTACCACAAAACAAGCGAGGCGTTGGTATGGGAATTTGGGGAGTTTTCTTCTCAGTCGGAATGGGAATTGGTCAGGCATTAGGATCCCCTATTAAAAATACTCTTGGAATGAACAGTCTCTTTTTCATTTCTGCTATTTCTGCTGGTTTAGCTATTATTATGGTCATGATGTTGAAAGAAACACTTCCAAATCCTGTAAAATTCAAGTTTTCACTTCTAAAAGTAACCTGGAAAGACGTTCTCGAGCCAAGTGTTATTCCGGCATTCATCGTCATGACACTTTCGGCCGCAGCATCAGGAATGACTTTAGTTATAACTCCGGAAATATCGGGTTATTTAGGAATAGAAAACAAAGGTTGGTTTTTCCTTTTTTATGTTATCTCTACAATGCTCGTGCGTTTGTTTGCCAGTGGTATTTCTGATGTAATTGGAAGGAGAAAAACATTAATTATCGGCATGTCATTACTTACTATTAGTTTGACAATGGTAGCATTTGCCAATTCAGTTACATTGTACACCGCTTCGGCGATAACCTTTGGTTTAGCAACCGGAATTACAAGTCCAACTTTGTTCGCGTGGACGGCAGACTTGTCTCATCCAGAACGCCGAGGAATTGGTTCAGGAACTTTGTTTATTGGACTAGAGTTAGGTGTCATGATTGGTTCTGCTAGTACACTTCTAACTTATCAAAACACTTTTGATTCTGTGGCTTTAACCTTACTACCTATTATTATTTTGTCAATAATCAGTGTCATTTACCTATTCTGGCACTTAAGGTATCGCGATTCAGTAACTTAATTCATCCTCAATTTTTAGAAATTTTCTAAGAAATCGAACCGAAATATAAATCGGAATTGTATCAAATAAGGCAAAGAAAAACTTAAATAAATAGCTACTTAAAATAAACATCCACAATACACTCCACAAGTTATCGGGACTATCTATTGGCAAAGCATGAGCATAAAAATGAGTTATCAAAATTACGGCTATTGAATCCACCATTTGACTAATTAAAGTAGATACGTTATTTCTTAGCCATAGTCTTTTCCCACTTGTCTTCTTCTTTAAAAAGTGAAAGATATGTACATCAATGAACTGAGCTGAAATATATGCTATCATTGAGGCAATTGTTGCTCCAAAAGTCAATGTTCTAATTTCATAAAACACGTATCCATGCGGCGCTACCGCTTTACCGTCTACAACTTCTAAAGGTAAACTTCCTGACGGTAAAAGAGTACTAGGCGCCTCCAGGAAACCTCCAAACCATAAGACAACTAAAACCCAAAGATTCAAAATCAAGCCGACCCAAACTACCATATTAGCTCTTTTACGACCGTAAATTTCTGAGATAATATCTGTACATAAAAATGTTATTGGATACGGTAAAACACCAACGGCTACTACAAAACGAATATCGCTTTCGGAATCTATTCCAATAAACCGTGATAAATCTATAAAACGCGATACTCCTAAAATGTTTAACATCGTTAAAGAACCCAGAAAAATGCCTACTAACAATAAAAAGACCCACTCTCGCCTTCTTTGATAGTCTATTTCTTCTATTCCATTTTGATTGAACATTTTCTACTCCTTTTCATTGAAATTAACAATTTTACATAAACCAAACTTTTCAACTGGGAAATAATAACTATATTCGATACAAAACCAACTCTGTTTTGCCAAACATTAAGGAACATGATTTAACTAAATTGTACTACTCCATTGGAGAAGTTGCCGATATGTTCGATGTGAATACCTCATTAATTCGATTTTGGGAAAAAGAATTTACGACGCTAAAGCCAAAAAAAAACAACAAAGGAAACCGACTATTCACTCCTAAAGAAATTCTTAAAATCCAATCTATTTTTCAATTGGTAAAAGTAAAAGGATACACGCTCGAAGGAGCAAAGAAGGCATTGAAATCCAAAACTATGGATGAACCTGAGCAAGTTGTTGATTCAAACGACGTAATATCAAAATTAGAATCAATTAAAACCAAACTATTACAGCTGAAATCTTAGTTTAGATTAATTTGCTTGTTTTTAAAATGTAAGAATGTTTCTAAAAAGATTTTTTCAGAAACAACTTGATCGTAAGTGCAATCACCGATACTCTTTAAGAGGCAACATTTTATCTCATTATTGCTATTCTTTTTATCATTTTGAAGCATTTCAATCATTTCTTGGATGTCCTCATCAGAAAATTTCGGTAGTCCATAAAATCCGAGAATTGAATTCTCTATAGTCATGTATTCAATTTCGGACAATCCATTTTTTTTCATGGAAATATAGGCTTCCATAACCATTCCAATTGCAACAGCATGACCATGCGAAATTGAACTCTCCATGTAGAAACCTTCAATCACATGACCAATTGTATGTCCAAAATTTAAAATTTTCCGAATTCCTTTTTCGTTTGGATCTATTAAGACAATTTTATTTTTCACTTCAATACATCGAATCAATAATTCCTCATTAAACTCAAATTCACCATTCATACAATTTATTACATCTGTAAATAATTGAGCATCTGAAATAAGTCCATGTTTTATCATTTCAGCATATCCACTCAGGTATTCATCATCAGGTAAAGTTTCCAAAAAAGACGGATCCAAAAACAATGCTACAGGGTTAGAAAATACCCCAATTTGATTTTTGTAATAGCCTAAATTAACTCCCGTTTTACCACCAAGTGAAGCATCTACCATTGACAAAAGACTCGTTGGTATATTAATAAAATCACACCCTCTTTTGTAGCATGAAGCGATGAATCCGCCCATATCTGTTATAACACCGCCACCAAGATTAATTATTAAATCATGTCTTCCAACTCCATATTCTGTTAGTGCCTCCCAAACATTCTGAACTATAAACAATTGTTTATTCTCTTCACCAACTGGTAGTAAAATGACTTCCGCTTCTTTTAAATCGTCGAAATTCGTAATTAAAGCGTCAAGACAATATTCCTTTGTATTTTCGTCCACGATAATAACCTTCTTGGACTTGGCATAAGATGATTTAAGTAATTCGGAAAGAGATGAATTAACTAAGCTTCCAATTTCAAGTTTGTAGTTTTGAGCTTCGATATATTTCATGGCAGATTTAAAATTGAAGTAAAAATACAAAAAGAAGTACTCTTGCATATGGAAATACTCAAAACAGATTAATTTTGCACTCATGATTTCATTTGAAAATACCAAGATTGCATTTGGCCGTAAATCTTCTAAAGATTTAAAACGCGCGTACTGGTTGTTTAAAATCGTTGCCAATCCAACAATTGTAAAGTTTGGTAAATGGGCAACTCCAATTGCCTTAAAATTGCACTTTCCAATTAAAGGGCTTATTAAAAAAACTATTTTCCAGCAATTTTGTGGTGGCGAATCAATTCATGAATCTTTAAATACTTCAAACGAATTGGCCCAATCTAATATCAAAACAATTCTTGACTATAGTATTGAAGGTAAAACATCTGAAGATGACTTTGATAAAACCGTCGAGGAAATAATAGCGACAATTCAAGAAGGAAGAAATAATATCAACATTCCCTTTGCTGTTTTTAAAGTTACAGGTATTTGTCGATTTGACTTATTGGAAAAATCAAATAAATCAATAGATAACCTTAATGAAGAAGATAAAGTTCATTATTCCAAATTAACCGAACGAATTGATCTAATATGCAAGGCGGCCTTTGAATGCTCTGTACCCGTTTTTATTGATGGCGAAGAATCATGGATTCAAGACGGAATTGATCTCATTGCTCAACAAATGAGTATAAAATATAATACAAAAAAGGCAATTATATTTAATACTATTCAAATGTATCGTCATGATCGATTAAACTTTCTCACGAAAGAAATCGAGCATGCAAAAACGAACAGTTATATTCTTGGTGTAAAAATCGTTCGAGGAGCTTACATGGAAAAGGAACGTAAAAGAGCGAACGATTTAGGTTATCCATCCCCTATTCAAGTTAACAAAGCTGCCAGTGACAACGATTATAATCGCGCGTTAGAATTAAGCTTACAGAACATCAATCATGTTTCAATCTGCGCTGGAACGCATAATGAGCAAAGTTCTCTATTTCTTACTGAGCTGTTGGAAAGATACAATTTATCAAAGGATGATTCGCGTGTATACTTTGCTCAACTTTTAGGGATGAGTGATCACATTTCATTCAATTTGGCGCATCATGGCTATTTAGTCGCGAAATATGTTCCGTACGGTCCTATTAAAGAAGTAATGCCTTATCTGCTTCGTCGTGCTGATGAAAACACTTCTGTTGCTGGCCAGACATCAAGAGAACTTTCGCTTATAGTTAAGGAAATCGAAAGAAGAAAAAGTAATAAATAAAAAAAGGCGATGTTAACATCGCCTTTTTTTATTTATTATTAATTTTTATCGAATCAGATTCACATGTCCGACATCCATGATTCTTTCATCGTTCATTGAAGTTTTAAATTCGATTTTCCATGTATATGTTCCATCTTGTACTGGTAGCCCACCATATCTTCCATTCCAACCAACAGTGGTATCATGAGACTCCCAAACAATTTCCCCCCATCTGTTGTAAATGAACATTGAAAAGCTATAAGGATCAAATCCATCTGTAAAAACAGGTTTAAATGTTTCGTTATAATTATCACCGTCTGGAGTGAATGTATTTGGTAAATAATAAATCAATACTTCTTCAACTCTCACATAGCCATAAGCTGTATCAGCACACCCAATAGGCGAACTTGAAATCAGAGTAACAGTGTATGCGCCAGCTGTTTCTGCAGGGAAAGTGTGTGTTGGATTCAATGATGAACTCGAAGCCGAACCATCACCAAAATTCCATACATAACTAGTTGCTCCAGTTGAAGTGTTTTCATAATTCACCACAGGTTGCATTGAAGTAATTAGAATGTTTGTTGGCGTAAAAGAAGCTTCTGGATAAGCTTCAACGTAAATATAACTAGGCACTGAATAAGAATTCGAACATCCATTAACATCTGTTGTCATTAACGAAACATCATAATAACCTGCATTCGCATAAGTATGAGAAATCGGTCCACAATCATTTACAATAGTTCCATCACCTAAATTCCAAACGCAAACATCCAATGCAGCACCAGCAACAGTTTCATTCGTGAAAACTACATCTAAGGGTTCACATCCTTGAAGAACATCTGCACTAAAATCTACAATTGGAAGACTGTAAACCGTAATAGTTCCAGTAGCCGTGGCAGGCGGACAACCGCCAGTTGTTGTAACAGTGTAATTAAATACTCCATCCACTGAAGGCGTTCCACTTATAGTTACAACATTTCCTGCCCAAGTACCCGTTACTCCTGCTGGGAGTCCCGTAAATGTAGCGCCCGTAGCACCCGTTGTTGCTAAAGTGATATTCGTAATAGCAGAGTTCACACAAATTGCTTGACTTGTACCGGCAGCAATCGTATTTAAAGGAGTAACTGTTATAGTACCAGTTGCTGTTGCGGGCGGACAACCTCCTGTTGTTGTGACTGTATAGTTAAAAGTACCCGATACAGTTGGAGTTCCACTTATTGTCGCAACATTTCCTGCCCATGACCCAGTAACACCTGCTGGAAGTCCTGTAAAAGTAGCACCTGTCGCTGCAGTTGTCGCCAACGTTATATCAGCTATAGCTGAGTTCATACAAACTGTTTGATCTGTACCAGCAGCTATGGTATTCATTGGATTTACGGTAATTGTTCCTGACGTTCCCGCTGGAGGACAACCACCTGTCGTTGTAATTGTGTAATTATAGGTTCCTGCGGCTGTTGGCGTCCCACTGATTGTTGCAGTGTTTCCAGCCCAAGACCCTGTTACGCCTGGAGGTAAACCGGCAAAAGTTGCTCCTGTCGCACCCGAAGTTGCAAGACTAATATTTGTAATCGCTGAATTAATACAAACCGTTTGATTTGTTCCAGGTGCAATCGTGTTAATTAATACAACTGTTATTGTTCCTGAAGCAGTTGCTGGAGGACAACCACCAGTAGTAGTCACTGTATAATTAAAAGTACCAGATACTGTTGGCGTACCACTTATAGTTACAACATTTCCTGCCCAAGAACCTGTTACTCCAGCAGGAAGACCTGTAAACGTGGCACCTGTTGCACCTGTTGTTGTAAGTGTAATATTTGGCAACGCTGAGTTAACACATGTTGTTCCATCCACGCCTGCGGAAATTGTATTTAATGGAGTTACAGTAATTGTTCCAGTTGTTGTGGCTGGTGGACACCCACCTGTCGTTGTAACTGTATAGTTAAACGTTCCCGCAACAGTTGGTGTTCCATTAATAGTTGCAACATTTCCTGCCCATGATCCAGTTACACCTGCAGGCAAGCCTGCAAAGGTTGCTCCCGTAGCTGCAGTTGTAGTTAAATTGATAGCTGTTAAAGGCGAATTTATACAAACAGTCTGATTTGTCCCTGCACTAATCGTATTATATGGATTAACCGTAATTGTTCCTGTAGTATTTACAGCAGCACATCCTCCAGTTGTAGTAACCGTATAATTAAATACACCTGCGACAGTTGGAGTTCCACTGATAGTTGCGACATTTCCTGCCCATGATCCTGTAACGCCTGCTGGAAGGCCTGCGAAAGTAGCTCCTGTTGCACCTGTTGTAGCTAAACTAATATTAGCAATAGCTGAATTAATACATACAGTTTGATTTGTACCTGGAGCAATAGTGTTCCCCGGGTTTACAGTAATTGTTCCAGTAGTAGATGCCGGCGGACATCCACCCGTTGTAGTTACAGTATAATTAAATGTTCCCGCAACCGTAGGTGTTCCAGAAATAGTAGCTACGTTACCGGCCCAAGAACCTGTAACACCTGCTGGAAGTCCTGCAAAAGTTGCACCTGTTGCTCCTGTCGTTGCTAAGGTAATATTTGTCATCGGTGCGTTCGAACAAACTGTTTGGTTCGTTCCTGAGGCAATCGTGTTTAATGGTGTAACCGTAATAGTTCCTGAAGTTGTAGCTGGAGGGCATCCACCAGTAGTTGTTACTGTATAGTTATATGTTCCACTCACTGTCGGAGTTCCACTGATTGTTGCAACATTTCCTGCCCAAGACCCTGTAACACCAGCTGGAAGACCTGAAAAGGTTGCTCCTGTTGCTGAAGTCGTCGCTAGAGATATAGTGGCAATTGGAGAGTTCATACAAACCGTTTGATTTGTTCCTGCAGCAATCGTATTAGAAGAAGTAACAACAATATCTGTCGTTGCTGATCCCGTGCAACCACCTGAAGTATAATAATAATTGATCGTATGTGTACCTATTCCAGCTGTAGCAGGATTGAAATTTGTACCAGTTACGCCAGGTCCTGTAAAAGTTCCTCCAGATGGATTCCCAGAAAGTGGTACCAATCCAGCACTAACGCAAGTAGGACCAGCAGGATTAATTGTAGGCGGCGTTCCTGGAGTAACGGTGATAACCACTTGATCTGTTGCAGCACATCCGTTAACATCTGTTCCATTTACAGTATAAGTTGTCACTCCCATTGGTGGCGTAAATGGCACGCCGTCTGTCACTCCATTATCCCAAACAAATCCAGAACCTCCTGAGGCTGTTAGGGTGAGTGATGACCCGTTACAAATTGTGAGGTCAGGTCCACCATCTATGCTAGGTGTAAATACCGTAAAACAATAGGACGTTGCAGATGAACATAGGAAGTTCCCTAGGTTATCATAAACATCAGCTGTAAAACATTGGTCCGCGTTAATAGTCGGTGAAATAGTATTTACTCCATTCTGACCGTTACTCCAATTTATATTCGCTGTTAAACAAGGTCCAGCATTAATAAATACGTTGTCAATCCCCCAGTTATCGCAACAAGTTCCTGACGAATTATCTTGTACCCATCGAAACATTGTATTACCAGATATTGCAGCTGGAGGTATAGCCACACCAAATGTATTCCAAGAAGTATAGGGTGTGACTCCGGTAGCTACAGATCCAGTTGTATTGGGATTTGTTGGTAATGTATAACCTCCCGGACTGTAATAAACAATATCAATCCAAGTGGCGCCATTGTTCAAACTATACTGAAGAGTTACACCTTCATTAGCCAAATCAGGGCCTTCACAAGGAGATGCACCTCCTTGAATTGCATATCTCATATCAAATAAAATACTTCCACCTGAGCATACATCGAAACCAGCCGTTTGAATAAATGGTACTCCAGAACCAGCCGTGGAAGCCCAAAAATAGTTTCCATCAGGACCAGCACCACAAGGAGCAGAAAAACTGGCTCCACCTGCAACGGACCAACCAGAAGGTAAAGATCCAACATTAAAGTTAAAAGATTGATTGGCTCCATATACTGTTGCAGAACCAGAAAGGTTTACCACGGTTCCCGGACAAACTTGTGTCGGGGAAGGTGAGCTAATCGTCAAATTACATTGAGCATTTGAGAAGTTTTGTCCAAAAACCAATAGCAATATGACTAAATATTTCATTGCATTAATTGTATTAACAATAGATTTCATATGATTATTGAATTACATTAATTTGTACTTGCGAATGGGTATATTTCCATGAATCAGCGAAGCCTGGATTTAAAATAAAATACGACATTTGGTCAACTGGATTAGAACATGTTGATTCTATGAATCCACCTGGTTCAAGCACCAGAGCTGTAGAAGTTTCTTCAGATCCATCACAACCATTGCACCCTTCTTCGAAATAAATCTCAAAGTGAAGTCCAACTGTCAATTGATTTACTGTTGTGTTTTCAACTTTAAACACAACATAATCAAAAGAATTGGGCGCCCCCTCAACTTCACAAGTCATAATTTGCGAGAATACATTAATTCCTTCTTGTGTTTTAACTAATTCCCATTCATTTGTTTGTGAAAAAAGATTCAACGTTCCCATCAGCGAAAATAAAATCGCACAGAATATTGAATTCATGTTTTTAAAGTACTGATTTAGTTGGAAAACTGAAGTTTTCGTTTGAGTAGTTGTAGGTGTTATCATGGTTGTTTAATTAACAAAACGTGTACAAGGTAAGAATAATATATAAAGTAAACTCTCAAAAAATCAAAAGGTTGCCTCAAATTTTACTTTTTTTCTCAAAATGTAATTAAAATCAAAAAACCTTAACAAATTTCAAATTTATCCTTAAAATAAAAACAAAAAGCCGTATGATTAAAATGAAAATCATACGGCTTAAAACTAATTAAATCTACCTCAAAACATTAACATGTCCAATATCGGTAATTCGTTTGTCATTAATTGATGTTTTAAATTCAATTTTCCAGGTATATGTTCCATCCTGAACCTTGTAATTTCCTGAATACGTGCCATCCCATCCTTTATCAACGTCATGTGATTCAAAAATAATTTCACCCCAACGATCAAAGATTAATAAAGTATAATCGAATGGATCGTAACCTGAAGTAAATACTGGTTGAAAAAATTGATTATAACTATCATCATCTGGCGTGAATGTATTTGGTACATAGTAGATAATTTCCTCCTCTACCCTAATATAGCCATATGCCGTATCTGAACAACCAGCGTTTGAATAGGCGATTAAAGTAACCAAATAATTTCCAGTTTCATTTTCATCGTATTGATGAACAGGGTTTGTAGCACTTGAATTACCAGAATTGTCACCAAAACTCCAATCGTATGAAGAAGCTCCAGTTGATTCATTTTCAAAATGCACTTCAGTGTTCAATGTTGTTAATGTGGTATTATATGGAGTAAAAAAAGCGTTCGGCGACTCCTCAAATTCAAACGCGTCCAACTCGGTAATTGTAGCCGTGCAGCCATCAAGATTTGAAGTAGTAAGGGTAACATCATAACTTCCAGCTTGTCCCATCGTTAGGGTTATCGGCCCACAACCAAGAATAGGCGCTGATCCATTACTTATTTGCCATACACAATTCGCACTAACTCCTGGAGTTGTATTCGTTAAGGTAACTATAAAAGGTTCACAAGCAGTATAATTCACATCAAAGTCTGGCATCGGAACTGGTGAAACTACAACTGAAACAACATCAGAATTTGAGCATCCATTACCATCCGTTCCTACCACCGTGTAATTGCCTGTTGAAGGAATAAATGGTACACCATTCATTACACCGTTATCCCAAACGTAACTGTTAGCTCCAGAAGCGGTTAAAGTTATCTCGTCATTTCCACATGCCACCTGATCAGGCCCCGCATTTACAATCGGCAATGAATTAATAGTTATTACAGCAGACCCTGTTTGAATTTGAGAACAATTATTAACACTCGATTCTTCTACACTAACTAAATTATAAGTATACGTTCCTGCAGGATTGTTCGGCGCCACAACATTTGCAGTTGCTCCAATTGAGTTAACTGTCAAATTAGGTCCTCCATTGATATTATATGTAAATGTGTATGGCTCAGTTCCATTAGCCCCGGTAAATGTAATCGTTGGTGACAATTCGTTTTCACAAATAGTTGCTGTGCCCGAGATAGTTGCTGTAGGCGGATCATTTACAACGATTGAAATATCATCTGTTCCAATACATCCATTTGCATCAGTTCCAGTTACAACATATGTTATATCAGCTATAGGAGTGACATTAATGTTGTTACCTGCTCCAACACCATTATCCCAAGTATAAGAATTAGCTCCAGAAGCACTTAAATCAGTTGAGCCACCTAGACAAATAGCAACATCTGGCCCTGCATCAATAATAGGCGTTGGATTCTCTATTATATTAAATACGGCAGAAGTTCCAGAACAACCGAATGCGTTCGTTACAGTAAGCGTTATAGGATTGTCAGCAGTTGTAACAACTATTGATTGAGAAGCGGCACCAGTAGACCAATTGTAAGTTGTATAAACTTGGTCTGCGGAGATAGTCGCATTAAATCCTTCACAATAATCTATATCACCAGTAATTGAAGGGTTTGGATTTGCATTAATCGTAACTGTTGCAGTTCCTATTTGTGCTTGGCTGCAGTTTGTTGCGCTTGCATCCTCGACACTAACAAGATTATAATTGTAAACCCCGCTTGGAGAATTTGGAACACTAATGACTGCATCATTTCCAACAGAAACAACCGTTAAATTTGCACCGCCATTGATATTGTAAGTAAAAGTATAAGGCGCTGTTCCGTTAGCTCCAGTAATTGTGATATCTGGTGAAGCATCACCATCACAAATAGTAGTTGTACCTGATATTGATGCAGTTGGAAGTGGATTTACTGTGATTATTACATTATCAGTATTCTCACATCCGTTTGCATCGGTTCCAGAAACCGAATAGGTAGTGTTTGTAATTGGTGAAACATTAAAATTATTTCCAGCACCTAACCCATTGTCCCAAACATATGATGTTGCTCCAGTCGCCGTTAACAACGTAGATTCACCGTTACAAATCGTAACATCAGAACCAGCATCTACAATAGGCAATGGGTTCACAGTTAATGTAACGTTTGCCGTGCTATCGCAACCAGTTGGCAAAGTAAATGTTTGAGAATAAACTCCAGCAACGGATTCCATATTACCATGAATATCTACTGATTCACCTTGGCAAATCTCCATTGCGATGTCATAAACAAAAACACTGTTCTCAGCAACATTCACAGCAGCGGAAGTTCCAATACAACCCAACGCATCAGTTACCTGAACTGTAATGGGATTATCTGCAATTGTAACGTCTACTGTTGGAGTTACAGCACCTGTTGACCATACATACGAAGAATATGCTACAGTCGTACTTAATGTTGTGGTTTGACCTGCACAATATTGAAGGTTTCCTGAAATCACAGGTGTTGGACCTGGATTTATCGTAACTGTTTCAGTGGAAGATACAGAACATACGCCAGGTGTTGTATATTCAACTGTATATGTTGTTCCACTAACTTCATTCGATATTTCACCCGTTGAAGGATCAATTGTTGCCCCATCACCAGGAAGTGGATTGAAAGCAAACGTACCTCCTACCGTACCATTAATTGTAGCCGAATTAGCTCCTCCATCACAGAAATCAGTCAATGTGAATGATGCATCTTCTTCTGGATTTACAGTAATCGTTCCATTCGTTGTGGCAGGTGGACATCCCCCAGTTGTTGTAACCGTATAATTAAATACCCCTGACACTGTTGGAGTTCCACTAATTGTAGCAACATTTCCCGCCCAAGATCCAGAAACACCTGCTGGCAATCCTGAAAAAGTTGCTCCTGTTGCACCAGTAGTAGCTAAACTAATTGTAGTTATCGCCGAATTCATACACACTGATTGGTTCGTTCCTGCATCAATCGTATTAATAGGATTTACTGTAATTGTTCCGTTAGTTGTCGCTGGAGGACAGCCACCAGTTGTTGTAACCGTATAATTAAATGTTCCCGAAACAGTTGGTGTGCCACTTATAGTTGCAACATTTCCTGCCCAAGAACCAGTAACACCTGCTGGTAAACCTGCGAATGTAGCTCCAGTAGCTCCAGTTGTAGCCATAGTGATGTTTGTTATAGCAGAATTTATACAAACCGTCTGATTAGTTCCTGGTGCTATTGTATTTAATGGTGTCACCGTGATAGTTCCTGTTGTTGTTGCTGGTGGACAACCTCCAGTTGTTGTTACAGTGTAATTAAATGTTCCCGATGCGGTTGGTGTTCCGCTAATTGTAGCAACATTTCCAGCCCATGATCCGCTGACACCCGCTGGTAATCCTGCAAATGTAGCTCCAGTAGCTCCAGTAGTGGCCATAGTAATAGTTACAATTGCAGTATTTATACAAACCGTCTGATTAGTTCCTGGCGCAATTGTATTTATTGGATTCACCGTGATAGTTCCAGTAGCCGTTGCTGGCGGACAACCACCGGTTGTTGTTACTGTATAGTTGAATGTTCCTGCTGCTGTTGGCGTACCACTAATTGTAGCAACATTACCTGCCCAAACACCTGTTACACCAGCAGGTAACCCAGCAAATGTAGCACCTGTTGCTCCAGTTGTAGCCAATGAAATATTGGTCATTGCTGAGTTCAAACATACAGTTCGATTTAACCCAGCTGCAATAGTATTCATTGGGTTAACAATTACACTTACTTGATCAGTATTAGTACAACCGGTATTTACATTTGTTACTGTTACAGTAAAAACTTCACCATTAACAGCGTCATTTGATACCACTGGATTTTGATCGGTTGGATTTGTAATAGTAGCAGATCCATTTGATGACCATAACCATTCTGTAGCTTCGCCACCAGTTTCAGCTAATTGGATTGTTGAAACTCCATCGTCGCAAATTGGACTATCTTCAGTTGCATTAACTAAAGGCAATGGGTTAATAGACAAAACGAAAGTTTCCGTACCCCAACATGTTGCGGCAGGTGATTCATAAGTAATCGTATATGTGCCGGGAGTTGATGCTGAAAGATCTATTAATCCAGTATTTGTGTTTAAAAAAACCAACCCAGCTGGTGCAGCAGTAAAATCTCCTCCAGGAACACCTGTAATGTTCGCTGTTGGATCAACCTCATCTTGACAATATTTAAAGTTATACGTGAATTCTGCATTTTGCATTCCGTTAAAAATGCCCGAGATTGTTATAGGACATCCGTTCTGATCTTCAACCTCATAAGAATAAGCATCACCATCTAATAAACCGGTAATGGTAATTGCACCTCCATTCGCCGCTGTTGTATTCACAAATGATGCTGTGGAAGGTAACAAGGTACCAGGAACAATATTAAAATTGGAACCATCAAATGATGGCGCACCACCTGATATCGTAGAAGTAGCCGTTCCAGCAAAACAATCCTCAACTGTATTTTCAATTATTGGCGCTAAAAAAGTTACTTCATATGCTGGTCCCATATCATAACAAAGTGTTCCAGCTGAGTAGTATGAATAAACTCCATTCACATAATCGTAGAAAGTAACTGGAACGAAATAGTACGTACTATTATCACCATAAATATTATCAACAGACCAAGGTCCGGCAGGATCATTTGTTTCCCATCCTCCCAACATACATGGGTCGCCTAAAAAGTCATTTGGAGCAACGATTGTTGGAGGACAATCATAGATCATCAACCACAATCCGGGATTGTATGAAAATGTTCCATCATCTCCAATATCATCTGGTGGAATAAAATCTCCCGCTGGATTAATAATAAAAGAGTCTCCAAAACACAATTGCGTTCCTGTTGAAGAGCTTCCTGCAACTGAAGTTGTAAAAGACCCTATATCAACAGGACAGTTCGGTCCAATTACACAAGCTGGATAATTAAACGAAGGAGATGTAATCGAACAACCTGGGTCTGCGGAAAAAGTAGCTGTAATCGTACAGTTTGTTGTACCATCCGATACCATATTAGTTAAGGCGAAAGTCTGTGGACTTGTGAAAGGTGCAAAATAAGTATCTGTATACCCATTACAATCTGTAAACGTCAGTGAACCTGTGGTTGGCGCACTTTCGAATTCAATATATCCTGTTATATCAAATGTTCCAGTGGCATCATCACAAGGCGAAATATTTCCGCTAAAATAACTGATATTACAAATGCATTCCGGCGCCGTATAATTTAATACTTGAGTACAAGTTGGATCCGCACTAAAGAAAGCGGTAACGCTACAAGGTCCACCATCTGGATCAAGTCCAGTTAAATTGAAATTTTCAACTCCTTCACCAGAAGCGTTAACTGTGAATGGTGCAGAAGCAACAATAGTTTGATTTCCATCACAATCTTGCACAATTAAATTTCCTGTTGTAGGCGGATCGTCGAATTCGATTGAACCAGAAACTGAATAAGTGCCAGTAGTTGCATCGCAAGCCGACACGGTAGCCTCAAAATAACTCATAAAACAAGGCGGATTACTGACAATATTACAATCCGTTGAACCTGTCCCACCTGTTTGAACCAATGTTATATCTTGCACAACACTGGCATAATTCGTTATGAGCATAATGTAAACCTGACCTGCAACAGCTCCAGGGATTGAAGGTGTTTCATTATTCGTTGCCGAATAACTACAATCGACACTGGCACCCAAAGAGCCACAATTTGCCTGTGCAGCAGTTAAATTTGCAAATGGCCCCCAAATAATGAAATCTATATCAGATCCGGCCGTTAAGCTCATGTCAATATTACCATTCGTGGCCACTTCAAAATAATACCAGCTTGGATTTGGCTGTGTTGCTAAACACCCATAATTATTTCCGGGTTCAGACGTTGTACCAGTATTTGCTGTAAAAGAAGCTCCTACATCCGTACAAATTGGATCCATGTCTGCACAAGTTGCTCCTTGAGCGAAAAGAATAGATGGAAAAACCACTAAACTAATTAATGCTAAAATTTTCATTTTCTTTAATTTTAATTTAGTTGATTTTGGATAGTGGCCTTTTTGGCTTCCAATTCGGCTTTAATTCTGTCCATATCTTCAAACCATCCTTGATTTGTAGCTTTTTCAGCTTCAATTGGATCATTGTTGATAATCGCTATTTTTTGATTAATCGCACTAATTTGATTGTCAATCTTAGCAATTTCGTTTAAGAAATAAGCATTGTCATGAGTCACTTGCGACTCACCTGCTCTGATTGAAATTGTAGTGCTTTTGTTGATTGATTTTTCGATTTTCACTTCTTCATTTGCAACGGCAATTTTATTCGGCTGCGGAGAAGAAGTAATTCTTTCTTGAATGTCCTCTTGTGCTTCGGAAATATAAGCAACAGAGACAAACAGGAAAAAAATGGAGATCTTTTTCATGAGTTTGTAGTTTCTAGTTTACGCGGTTAAAACGTATATAATTTAACACGGTTGCCTAAAAATACAATAAATTTTAAATAGAACCCTATGAATGCATAAAAAAATCAACCAACCTGATTGATTATCAGTGTGTCTCACCCACATTTAACAAGTTAAAATCGTCTTGTTCAATTATAAAAACATTCGAATTTTCCTGACCATCTGAAGTTGAAATAGATTTCATATTGAAGTTATTCATAATCAAATTGATGCTTTTACCTTCAAGAAAAAATGAACTAGAAAAATAAAGTAGTACATCATATCCCTGAACAGCCATTTTTGAAATGTCTGTTTTGTATCTACTACGATAAACCTTATTTAATCCGACAACTTTCTCCTCGTAATAATCTAAATGATTTGGACTAGGAAAGTGAAAATTATATTTGTTCTTATAAACATTATTAATATCAGTAAAGTTCACCCATTCTTTGGTACCGTATACAAACAAATCATTTGCACTTGACCTAAAGGCAGACCGGTTCAGATTATTCATGAACTTCATTGCCGTCGTTTTATCAACGGTAGGAACAACAAATCTAGTATTCACACCTCGTTTGATAAAAGTATTAAAATTGTCAATCGTTGTTTCAACGAGATGTGGGCGAGAACCATTAAAAGGCGTTTCATTAAACGCTTTTCTAAATGATTCATACAATGGCAAACTCTTTTTGTCAGTTGGCTTTATAAGAACAATATTATCTTTTGAATAATTATTCACCATAAATTTCGCCAAACCATTCATCAAGGTAATGTTGGAAGGTACCGCGGAAAAGAAATAGGGATTATTTTCTAGGACGTACGAATCACTTGTAACAGGACATACCATTCTAATTTCTCGATTTTTACAAAAAGTTGCGACTTGATTGACATTTTCACCTAGCAAGGGGCCAATAACCAAATCAACTTTATCAAATATGCTGTTTTGAAGTAATTTTGCAATTGTAATAGAGTCGTTTCTTGTATCAAAAACGTGAAGTTTTGCCCTTAAGCCTTTCGCTTCCAAGGTATCCACAGCAAGCATTGCTCCCATGTAAAATTGAGCTGAAAGATTAGCAACGTACTCTGAATAACCAGAACCGTACTCCAGAAAGAATGGTAAAAACAATGCAATTGTGTATTCATCTTTTTTCACAATTTTCGAGACACCAGGACCTTTATTAGCTAAATAATCAGGAACTTTTTTAACATCAACTCTTTCGATTCTTTCACTTTTAACAGGAATTATTAAGACCTGACCCTCCTTAACTGAAGAGCTTGTTAATCCATTTTTCTTCATTATTTCGTCTATAGAAACCATGAAGCGTTTTGAAATCGAATACATTGTCTCATGCGCAAGAACTGAATGGCGAATAGTCGAATCACTAAAGGAGATTTTAACCGATTCCTTGGTTCCATCTTCCTTCGTTGATTCTACCACAAAAGGGTTCGGCACAACTTCCTTTACCTCTTCTACCTTTTCAATTTGCGTTTCTGTTTCTTCATCCTTGAAATTCCCTGGAACTTTTATAGTTTGACCTTTTTTTAATCCTTCAGATAATTCTGGATTCAACTCAATCAAACGATCAACTGTTGTATTAAATTTTTTTGACAACCCATAAAGCGTTTCACTATTTTTCACCTTATAATCTGAAAACACTTCTGTTTCACTTACCTCATTTGTGATTTTAGGGATCAATAATTTTTGACCAACTTTAATACCATCTTTTAATTCTGGATTCTCAGCAATAATCTCCTCTACGTCAACACCGTACATTTTCTGCAAGCCCCAAAGCGTGTTTCCAGCTTCGACGTCGTGCTCGAAATAGTGTTTTCCCTTTATCACCAATTCTCTTGCTACTCCTGGCTGAGTAAATCCGACAGTTGTCTGAGCAACTAAAATCAATACCAATAATATACGCATGTTTCAAAAATATTTAACTGAAATAACAATCCTTGTGCCAAGAACCTATTCCCATTCAATTGTAGCAGGTGGTTTAGAGCTAATATCATAAGTTACTCGGTTAATGCCTTTCACTTGATTAATTATCTTATTCGACACCTTAGCTAAAAACTCATAAGGCAAATGACACCAGTCTGCTGTCATGCCGTCCGTTGAACTCACTGCTCTTAACGCCACCGCATTTTCATAAGTACGCTCATCTCCCATTACTCCAACAGATTGAATTGGTAGGAAAATTGCTCCAGCCTGCCAAACGTCTTCATACAATCCATCTTCCTTTAAGGTAGAAATAAAAATATGGTCTACCTCCTGCAAAATAGCGACTTTTTCAGCCGTCACATCTCCTAAAATACGAATTCCCAATCCAGGACCAGGAAAAGGATGTCTCCCCAATATATTTTCATCTATATTCATTGAGCGACCAATACGCCTTACCTCATCCTTAAATAAAAGGCGAAGAGGTTCAATTACTTTTAATTTCATGTAATCTGGCAATCCACCAACATTGTGGTGAGATTTAATTGTTGCGCTCGGTCCACCCGTTGCTGAAACAGACTCAATTACATCTGGATATATGGTTCCTTGTCCCAGCCATTTAGCATCTTTCACTAATTTTGACTCTTCATCAAACACATCTATAAACACCTTACCGATGGCTTTACGTTTTGCCTCTGGATCTGTCAATCCTTTTAATTCTGAATAAAATTTTTGGCTGGCATCAACACCTTTTACATTTAATCCCATTCCTTTATAGGATTCTAAAACAGAATTGAATTCATTTTTACGTAGCAAACCGTTATCGACAAAAATACAATGAAGATTTTTTCCAATCGCTTTATGCAATAAAACAGCGGCTACTGATGAATCAACACCACCCGACAAACCAAGTATTACTGAATCATCACCAATTTGTTCTTTTAGATTAGCGACCGTCTCATCGACAAAAACAGAAGGCGTCCAATCTTGCGTACAACCACAAACGTCTACTAAAAAGTTTTTCAACAAAATTGAACCTTCTGTCGAATGGTAAACTTCAGGATGAAATTGAATACCAAAAGTATTCTCTCCTTCGATTTCAAACCCAGCAACTTCAACATCCTTTGTACTCGCTATAATTTTATAATTTTCCGGCACTTTTTTAATGGTATCTCCATGTGACATCCACACTTGTGAACCAACAGTCATTCCTTTTGTAAGCACATTCGAATGATCAACAGAAGATAGGTTTGCACGGCCATATTCTCTAATGGTTGAAGGCAACACTTCTCCCCCATAATTATTCGCCAAATATTGAGCTCCAAAACAAACTCCCAACAATGGAAGATTCCCTTTAATTTTCGATAAATCAGGTTTTGGCGAAGATTCATCTCGAGTTGAAAAAGGGCTTCCTGAAAGAATAACTCCTTTAATTGAATCATCCAACTCTGGTGTTTTATTCCAAGGGTGAATTTCACAATAAATATTTAACTCACGTACTCTTCTAGCTATTAACTGAGTGTACTGAGATCCAAAATCAAGTATCAATATTTTTTCATGCATGGCACAAAGATAATGTGAATCATTCTATGAATCGAATTTGTGAATATGTTTTTCTTAGACAATTTGTCATACCGTTCTACTTTGGAATAATTTATGACTGAATCGGTTAGAATTTAAACCAATTAAAACTCAATGAAAAGGTATATTTAATTAATTTTACCGATTCGATTTTATACTCAAGATACCATGGCATTAAGCATATTCAAAAAACTATTAGGCGATAAAACGGCAAAAGACCGTAAAGAATATCAACCTTCAATTGATAAAACGAATGAATTTCAAGAAGCATTTAAGTCTTTAACGGATGATGAGTTGCGTGCAAAAAGTGCTTACTTTAAAAATTTAATCTCTGAAGGGACAAAAAGCTTAGAGTTAGAATTGGCTGAATTAAAAAAACGAGCTTCTGACATTGAAACTCATGTTCAAGATAAGGAAGTTTTATTTGAAGCAATTGATAAACTTGCTTTGACAATAGATGAAAAAATTGAAGAAGTACTGGAAGAGATTCGACCGGAAGCGTTCGCTGTTGTAAAAGAAACTGCACGAAGATGGGCTGAAAATGGTCAACTAAAAGTTACAGCTCAGCAATTTGACAAAGATTTAGCTGCATCAAAAGATGGGATAATCATCGAAGGTGAACATGCAATTTGGAGTAATACGTGGTCAGCCGCAGGTACTGAAATGACTTGGGGAATGGTTCATTACGATGTTCAATTAATGGGTGGTGGTGTTCTGCACAAAGGCAATATTGCAGAGATGCAGACCGGAGAAGGAAAAACGTTAGTTGCTACCTTGCCTGTATATTTAAATGCTTTATCTGGTAAAGGTGTTCACGTTGTCACAGTGAATGATTATTTGGCAAAGCGAGATTCGGAATGGATGGGACCGTTATATCAATTTCATGGCTTAACAGTAGATTGTATTGATAAACACAGACCTAACTCTCCTGAACGGAAGAAAGCATATTTATCTGACATTATTTTCGGAACTAATAATGAGTTTGGATTCGATTATTTGCGTGACAATATGGCAGGAAGTCCTGATGACCTTGTTCAGCAAAAACATCATTTTGCGATTATTGATGAGGTCGATTCAGTATTAATTGATGATGCCAGAACTCCATTAATTATTTCGGGGCCAACACCACGTGGTGATGAGCATGAATTCCATCAATTAAAACCAAGGGTTGAACGCATAGTAGCCGAGCAGAAAAAATTTGTAGCTCAATGCTTAGCAGATGCTAAAAAACAATTGACTGTAATCAACGGAGAGGGAGGTAATAGCAAAGAAGCTAAGCAAATGCTTGAAGATGGAGGGATTTCAATTCTGCGTGCGTTTAGAGGACTTCCTCGAAACAAAGAAATGATTAAGTATTTATCTGAACCTGGGATCAAGGCTCATCTTCAGAAAACTGAAAACTTCTATATGCAAGAGCAAGGAAAGCATATGAAGAAAATTGACAAGGAATTGTTTTTTGTTATTGATGAAAAAAACAACACAATTGAACTTACTGATAAGGGAATTGATTTGATTTCTGGAAATGAGGAACGTGATTTCTTTATCATGCCAGACATTGGATCTGAAATTGCCCAATTGGAAAAAGAAGGATTAAGTCCAGAGGAATTGGTTGCAAAGAAAGATTCTATTATTCGTGATTACAGCATTAAATCTGAACGAATTCACTCCATCAATCAATTACTTAAAGCATATACTCTTTTCGAAAAGGAAGTTGAATATGTAATTCTTGATGGAAAAGTGAAAATCGTTGATGAGCAAACAGGGCGTATTATGGATGGTCGTCGTTATTCCGACGGTCTTCACCAAGCAATTGAGGCGAAAGAAGATGTTCAAGTTGAAGCAGCAACACAAACGTATGCGTCTATAACACTTCAAAATTACTTTAGAATGTACCACAAGCTTTCTGGAATGACAGGAACTGCCGAAACAGAAGCAAAAGAAT
This sequence comes from uncultured Flavobacteriales bacterium, assembly GCA_913059205.1. Taxonomy (GTDB): domain Bacteria; phylum Bacteroidota; class Bacteroidia; order Flavobacteriales_D; family Crocinitomicaceae; genus UBA4466. Next base: position 70,809 of record CAJXRM010000003.1, on the reverse strand, counting down.
TTTGGGATATTTATAAATTAGATGTCGTTGTAATTCCAACTAATCGCCCGATTACTAGAAAGGATCAGCACGATTTTGTGTATAAAACTGCACGAGAAAAATTTAATGCTGTTATAGATGAAGTTGAGAAACTTGTTGAAGGAAACAGACCAGTTCTTGTGGGTACGACAACAGTTGAAATTTCTGAATATTTAAGCGGATTACTTAAAGCAAGAGGAATTAAACACGAAGTCTTAAATGCAAAATACCATCAACGCGAGGCTGAAATTGTTGCGGAAGCTGGAAAGGCGAAATCAGTAACGATTGCTACCAACATGGCTGGACGTGGTACAGATATTAAATTAGGTGAAGGAGTTAAAGAAGCTGGAGGTTTGGCGATTATCGGTACAGAACGCCATGATTCTCGTCGTGTTGATAGACAGTTGAGAGGTCGTTCAGGTCGTCAAGGAGATCCAGGTTCTTCTCAGTTTTTCGTTTGTTTAGAAGATGATTTGATGCGTAAATTTGGTTCCGAAAGAATTGCCAAGTTAATGGACAGAATGGGGCTCAAAGAAGGTGAGGTTATTACGCATAGCATGGTTTCAAAATCAATTGAACGAGCTCAGAAAAAAGTCGAGGAAAACAATTTTGGTGTTCGTAAGCGATTACTAGAATATGATGACGTTATGAACGCTCAACGTAAAGCAATCTACAGAAAGCGTAAGAATGCTTTATTTGGAGAACGATTGGATTTGGATATTGACAATATGTTCTATGATGTAGCGGAATCATTGGTTTATGCATATGACAAAAACAATTTTGGACCCTTCCAAGATGAATTAATTAGAACGGTTGGAATTCAATCTCCAGTCTCAGAAAGCGAATATGAATCCAAAGACGATACGACTCTTATCAATGCAGTGTACAATGAATTGAGAGATAGTTATGATCGAAAAAATTCAAAAATTGCTGAACAAGCATTACCACAAATCAAGCATGTTTACGAAACAATGTCTGATAAATACCAAAACATCATTCTTCCACTAACTGATGGAAGAAAAGAGATGCAATTGGTAATTAATTTAGAGAACGCCGTAAAAAGTAACGGAAAAGAAATTTCTACTTCATTCGAGAAAAACATTATTCTAGGGATGATAGATAACGAGTGGAAAGAACATTTACGAGAAATGGATGACCTAAGATCGGCTGTTCACAATGCACAATACGAGCAAAAAGATCCATTGTTAGTATATAAATTGGAATCATTTGAATTGTTCAAAACAATGCTTGGCCGTTTAAATGCTGAAACGTTGGAAATGTTGATGAAGTTGAACTTGAAGGTTTCAGATGAAATCCAAAGTACAAACCAATCTACAAAACAACAAAACAATTACGAAAAAGCCCAAGCTACTTCCTCTTCTACCCAACAAGAAATTCAAGGTAGAGAAGGCTACGCTGAGGCGATGAAAAATTCAGCTCCGCAGCAACCAAAGCCTCAACCAGTAACCGTAGAAAAAACAGTTGGAAGAAATGATGCTTGTCCTTGCGGAAGTGGTAAGAAGTTTAAACAATGTCACGGCAAATAAATAATAACTGAAACACCTATAATTATAGTAGACAATAGTGTAATATTCATTTTCATTTATTAATTGTTTAAAATTAAATTAATAGGCATATCTTTGTGAATAAATTAAACTTATTTCTTCACATGAATCAACTATTACACTTCAGTTTCAAAGTGATTATTTTCTCATGTATTTTGAGTATTAATCATGCAATGGGACAATCTGATAATCCTTGTGGCGCTCCCGCTTTAGCTGTGAACGCGTCTTGTACATTTACGAACGGAACCAATGCTGGAGCCACAGCTACTCCAACGGCCGGAATTCCTGCTCCCGGTTGCGCAAGTTATTCTGGAGGCGACGTTTGGTATCAAATGACTGTTCCTGCTGGCGGTGCTTTTACCATTGACATGAATTCAAATGGTGGAATGACCGATTCAGGCATGGCCATTTATTCTGGTACTTGCGGCTCTATGACTTTAATCGAATGCGATGACGATGATTCTCCAAACGGTTTAATGTCAATGATTACAAGAACAGGACATACACCTGGAACAACTATTTGGATTCGAGTATGGGAGTTCGGGAATGACAATAACGGAACTTTTCAAATTTGTGCAAACACGCCTCCATTACCACCGGCAAATGACAATTGTTCTGGAGCCTACCCTGTTACCGTAAATCCTGATTATTTATGTGGTTCAACAACCGCAGGAACTGTAGCTGGAGCAACTGCTTCGTCTCAAAATGCAGCGTCTTGTGCTGGAACTGAAAACGATGATGTTTGGTTTTCATTTGTAGCAACAAACACTACACATTCTATCGACCTTTTAAACGTAGCTGGTTCAACAACAGACATGTACCACTCTGTATGGTCTGGAGCTTGTCCGGCGTTAACGTTGGTTGCTGGAACATGTAGCGACCCTAATAATTCCATTGTTTCTGGATTGACTGTTGGTGTTACATATTTTATTCGTGTTAACACATGGGGTTCCACGGCAGGTGCGACATCTACATTCAATGTTTGTGTAGGAACTCCTCCACCACCTCCAGCGAATGACGATTGTGCAGGTGCCTTTCCAGTTACCGTAAATTCGGGCGCTGGATGTGGCTCAACGACTGCAGGTACAGTTGCATCAGCAACTGCATCATCTCAAAATGCAGCTTCTTGTGCAGGTACTGAAAATGATGATGTCTGGTTCTCTTTTGTTGCCACGAGCAATACACATACTATTGACCTTTTGAATATTACAGGTTCTACAACAGATATGTATCATTCTGTATGGTCTGGAGCTTGTCCAGCATTGACATTAGTTGCAGGAACATGCAGCGATCCCAATAGTCAAACTGTATCCGGCTTAACTATAGGAGCAACCTATTACATCCGGGTTTATACATGGAGTGGTACGACAGGTGCAACCTCAGCTTTTAATGTTTGTGTTGGAACACCTCCACCTACTGGACCATGCGGAAACGCCACGAACAATGATTTTTGTAGTAACCCTGCCACCTTAACACAAGGTGGATCATCTTGGAGTTCGAGTACCTCTACGACCTATTCTGCTGATAACCCTGCTGGTTTAAGTTTTTGTGGATCGATAGAAAATAACTCATGGTACCAATTTACAGCCTTGAGTACTACTGAAGTTTTTAACTTTACAAATGTTACAAATTGTAACAATAATTGGGGAATTCAAGCTGAAGTTTATTCAGTAACAACAAGTGGCTTAGGATGCTGTACCGGTTTCAGTTCAGTTTCAAACTGTATGAATCCTGGAGTAAACACAAACGGTACGGTTACAGCCACTGGATTGACCATCGGAAATACCTATATGTTAATGGTTGATGGATGGGGAGGTGACCAATGTGACTTCACAGTACTTGGTTGGAGTGCAATTGGAATTCTACCTGTTGAAATGGTTGCTCTTCAAGCCTTAGGAATGGAAAGTGGGAATTTAATCTCTTGGCAAACAATAACTGAAAGTAACAACGATTATTTTGAAGTTTTAAAATCAACTAACGGAACTGATTTTTACTCTATTGGTAAGGTATTGGGGAATGGTAATTCAAATGAAATATTAAATTATTCATTTTTCGATTCAAATAAACGTGCAGGAACTTCATATTATAAGATTAAACAATTTGATTATGACGGGAAATATGTGATTAGTGAAATTGTGGCAGTTGAAAGAATCTCAGATGAAGAAGGGATAATTGCAGCATATCCTAACCCTACAGAAAATGTGATTACTCTGGAAATTAAATCGAATGAAAAAATTAATGGAGTGATTGAAATTTCTAATTCAAATGGACAGATCATGTTAACGAAAGAGGTTTTTGGTAAACATCTTCTCATAGAGTCATTTGATTTAAACGCATTTGAAAATGGGCTTTATTTCGTGACGTACAAAGACGATTACATCAAATCAACCAAAAAAATTACTAAAAACTAATTATGAAAACATTAGCAATAATTTCAATACTACTCCTTTCCAATTTCGGATTTAGTCAAACTTGGGATAAGAAATATGAGACTATGGCATTTGAAAGTAAATCAAATCCTGCATCGTATTATACAAGTACATTGACAATTACAAGTGACTATACAGTAAAAATGTATGATATTATCTCAAAAAGATTTCTTGATAAGGATGGAATATTTAAATTAGATATTGGAGAAAAAGAAAATACTCTTATTGTATATCATAAGGAAGAAATCGTTTTTGAAACATTAAAAGAGTTGCTTTCAGGTCTCAGTGAAAATTTAACTTTCGAAATTTCTGAGCCTTTTCCTTTCCAATTTTAGAAAAAGCTGATTCTACTATCCAATCATTTTTTTTCAAGTATCTTTGATGCGTGTTGAAAGTAAAACAAATTTCAATTATTGGGTTTGGAAATGTTGGATACGAACTCTCCAAGTCCCTGCTTTCAGCAGGGATTTCCATCACGCATATATGCACTAGGTCGGTTATTGAGGATAGTAATTTCCCCAACACCGTTTTCTTAACGGAAATTGACAAATTACCAATAGGCCAATTAACACTTATCTGCGTTCAAGATAGTGAAATTAAAAATGTTTTGTCATCAATTCCCGCTGAAACGCCTTGCGCTTATACGTCAGGAGCTGTTAGACTTGATCAGTTAAATTGTAAAGGTGAATTAGGTGTGTTTTATCCTTTACAAACATTTACAAAGGGAGTCGCAGTTGACATATCTGAAGTACCGTTTTTCATTGAAAGTAACTCAGAACAGTTTGAACAAACCTTATTTGATTTAGCGAGGCAATTAAGTAAAAATGTCAAATATGCAAATTCAGAAGTTAGATCAAAGCTACATTTAGCTGGAGTCTGGGTGAATAATTTCACAAATCATATTAATTTCATTGCAAAGGAATATCTTGATGGTCAAAACTTGGATTTTGAAGATTTAAAGCCTCTTTTAAAAGAAACCATACGAAAACTAGAATCGAACTCTCCATATGATGTTCAAACAGGTCCAGCTCGAAGGGGAGACCTAGAAACGTTGGACCTACACATGAAAATGCTCAATTCAGATCGCAAAGAAATGTATCAGCTCATTTCCAAAAGCATTTTAAAAACTTATGGTAAAAATGACAAGTTATAAAGAACTATTAAATAAGGTAACGACATTTATCTTTGATGTTGACGGTGTCCTGACAAATGGATGTGTTTCCCTTTTCAATAACGAAATGGTAAGAGCACTAAGCTCTCGTGATGCTTATGCTTTACAATATGCATCAAAAATGGGGTACAACATATTTATTATCACGGGGGGAAATTCTACTCAGGTTAAGGACAGACTTCTAGACCTTGGCTGCCACGAAGTGCTTTTATGTTCTTCAGTTAAATTAAATTCCTACAACGAATTAAAAAAGAAATACAACTTTTCAGATGAACAGGTTTTGTATATGGGAGATGATATTCCTGATTACGAAGTGATGAAAACTGTTGGAATAGCCACATGTCCACAAGATGCCGCGGTTGAAATTAAAGCGATTAGTCATTATCAATCTCCTTTTAATGGTGGAGATAAGTGCGTCCGAGATGTTATTGAACAAACCATGAGGGTTCAAGGAAAGTGGTTCACAAAAGAAGCTTTTTCTTGGTAATTATTTAACAATAATTTGGTTCGTGATAGTCGAAACTCCGACTCCACTAATCTCCATAAAATACAACCCACTTTCAAAATTTGAAACATCGACTTGAGATGTTTTTTGAAAATCAGAAACAACTATTTCTTTACCAATGCTACTCATAATTCTGATTGAGTTGTATCGCGCATCATCTGTTTGAATCGTTAAGAGTTTATCTACAGGATTTGGATAAATTTTAAACGTTCCTGTTTCCGTGGGCTCTTTAATTGAAACAATATTGTCAATCACGATATTCGAATTTGAGCTTGGATAATCATCATTAGGGCCAATTTTAACCAAAAAGACTTCATTTCCACCTGAAATGTAACCTGTTGAATATCCAACTACAATGGCACCTCCGTCATTTGTCCGAATGATTTCACCACTTACATCAGGATTTGGAAAACCAATATTCATGGAGCTTTCGAAACTAAAAGTTGGCACATATTTCATAACATTTACATCCGGCCCATTGACATTCGAAAAGTCATCTTCTGTGCTGTTCGTTATGTAATAGGCATCCGTAGGTCCAAAGTTTACAATGTTCTTGAATTCTTGTTTTCCGGCGGCAACAACTTTTGATTCTCCCCAAGAAAATCCTGCAATATCATAAATATATGCCACCATATCAGGCTCGTCCGTAATTACATCATTACACCCTCCAACACCAAAAATTTGATTGCCGTTAAACGTAAAGTCATTTGACCAATAATTACCGTCATTTCCGATGATATCCGACCAAATTACAGTTCCATCATCTTTAATATATGTGACATACACCTTCACCAAAGCAGAATCTTCAACATAGATTTGTCCTGTAATTACAAACGTCGAATCCGTAAAAGAATTGATACTTGTTGCGAAGTCATCGCCTGCTCCCCCAATAGTTTTAGTCCACAATGTATCCCCCAGAATATCAGTTCGGACTATATAAATATCTTGATTATCAGAAAAATTAGAACTCGTTTCACCGACCATTATTACTCCCGTATCTTTGGTCAAAGCAGCATCATGGACTCTCTCCCATCCTTCGCCTCCATAGGCTTTTTCCCATTCAAGATTTCCTAACTCATCAACTTTAGCCAGATAATTGTCAAAACCTCCATTTCCGAAAGAATTTGTAAAGCCACATATGAAAAACCCAAAATTCTTTTTGTATAAAACTCTTCTACCCGATTCATTCTCTGGTCCCCCGTAACTATTGGACCACAAATAGTTTCCAAGGCTATCAACGTGCATTAAAAATGCCTGAGAACTTCCAGAAAAACTACTTGAAGCTCCAGTAATGACATAACTACTATCTTCTAACTGGACAACCCCTTGACCCTGATCGGAGCCATTGTTCGTGTAAATATTGAAGAATTTAATCTGCCCAAAGCTGTTCAAAGAGCAGAAAACGAAAAAACACATTTTTATTAAATTGCCCATCTTAATCTCAAATTTATTGATTGTCCGCTTGAATTTTTCCGAGAAAACCAACCGACAACATTCTCTGAACTCAAACCAATTGAATAATTTCCAAATTTAGCACTTGCGTATAGTCCACCTCTCAATTTTCCAAAACCTCCATAAGACAGATTCGCTCCGATATGCATCCATTTGGCAACTTTATAATCTACGCCTCCAAAAACGTATGGACTATAAACCAAAGTAGTGTACAATCTAATTCCAAAAAATGATTGCCATTTATGCTCTTGTTGATCATCTACAATTTTTGCTACTTGAATATATCCAGGCATTAAAACAAATCGACTTTTTTCGCTCGATTTTATTCCAAGTGTATCCAAAACATTAAACGATTCGTTGTTGAATATAGCTTCTTCACCTATTAAATCATTTAATTGGAAACCAGCATAAGTAAAAGAAGTGTCAACAGAATACACTTTTTGCTTTTCATACATATATGACACTCCTAAATCCTGCACTTTAAATTGAACAAATGCCTTTCTCTCTTTAATCCAGTTAACTGGTATTTTAAAATCAACATCCAGTCCAACACCTAATCCTTGATTGAATTTTTTGTTTCTTTTCGTTTCAAAGTCTCCATCTAATACAACGTCTATAGCACTACCGTCCTCGTGTTGAAATATCGTTCCTTCTCGAATATGTCCAGAAACACGATCACTAACATTATACAAATTAAACGTAACTGACGACTTTGATTTTTCATCTATAATTCCAAACCCTAATTTTTGATAATTAATGTACGATAATTTAGTTCCAGATAAATCCATTGTTTCCCCTGAATAGCGATCATTCCCATAAAAAATCCCTCCAAAAACATCCTTTGAATACAAAAGTCCAGCAAAAACTGTATACCCAACTTTAATATTGAATCCCCAGTTTCTATTTTTAAATAAGTGCTTGTTGTAATTTCTATATTCAATTTCTCCCTCGCCGATTGCTCCTAATCGATTAATGGCTTTATGTCGATCAAACGAATTGTTCTTATTTTCCTCGGTTATTTGTCCACCACGAACAAATTTTGAAAGCATGTCATTCTGAACTGATGTCCCGTAATAATCAATATTTCCTTTAACTATTAATTCATGAGAAAGAGTTAAAGTATCGTAGTTTTCGGGGATAAGTTGAGCCGAAACAATGGAAAATTGAACCATTGAAACTATAACTGAAATAATAGCTAACGATTGTTTCATAATTAAAATTTCATTTCAGTTTTCAGCTTAGCCTTTAACTTAAATGCTAAAAATGCGCCTACGGGAATTGACATCGGCTCGTTTAAATTCGTCGTGGGATTTTCCGTTTTAAACAAAGCTTCAATAGCTACCTGTCTCACGTCATTAATATTATCCAAAACCGACTCTCCAAGTAAAAAATGCAATTCTGAACTTGCCAAGTTAAAACTGTAACTTGAATTGTACGCGCCAAATTGAGCCGATAATAAATTGGAAGAAGCTAAAATTGTATGCAGAACATTTCCATTTTCTCCTAATAAATGCAGTTTTACTTGCCCCCCAATAGGAAAGGCATTTGACGTGTTTAAAATCAGCTCCCCTCCAATAATTCTTGTTTTTTCCGGGTCCTGATTTAGTTCTAAATCAAAGGTATCTTTTATAACCAAGTCATTTACACCAATTGCCAAAGGCATTGTCGCTTTTACTTTAACTTTCAATCTACTATTTGGGAAAAGTTCGTCATACCCCCCAGAAATATTTCCCCATGGATTAATTTGAAAGCGATAAATTAACTTATGTTTCGCACCAAGATTACCAATATATTGTTCAATATTGCTATTGCCCTGATTAAAAATCAACGTTTTGATAAAAGGAGTTAATGTACTCCAAGAACCGGTTGCCGGACTTATATTCTGAGATGATCCAATGTAAGGACTCACGAGTGATACAGAAGTTCCGCTTGCGTTTTCGTTTGTAAAATTAACAAGAGTTCCTTGCGCACTTACTTTGATACCATTTTCTATTTTAAATTCAATTGCTGTATTTGGTATGTCAATATTTCCACCAGCCACACTTTGAAGCGCATCAATTAAAACATCGCTTGTATCCGCAATAATTCGATTACCGAAATAACCTCTAGCATAATCAACTTTTACATCTCTAAATTTTGCTTCAAATTTTATTAAATCACTTGGAGAAACTACAATATCCGGCCCAGAAGGGTCAGAAGAAACCTCAACTTGTGATTTGATGTAATTGTAATCACCACCTGAAACTCCAGTCAGGTCCATCGAATACCAGGAAAGATCAATTGATTTTTCAACAATTCCAGGATTTGTTGCCGTACCAGGTGGAGCGATGTATGTTTCGGTAAATTCAATTCCATTTTTCGATACGCCAGGTAGTTTTATTTTGAAAATAGCCGCAGTTGGTAATGGGTTTATAACTTTCATGTCAATTGCACCACTTTTCGCTACAATCTGTTTAAGTTGCACTTCCTTCAAATCGAAAAAGTGTTCTTCGATAGAATTAATAAAACTAAATCCAGCAGCGATATTCAGATTTGTACTAAAAGTGAAGTTTTGTGCTATTGTTGTATCTGGAATTTCAATCAATTCTGTTAAATCCAGATTAAAGATCTCTCGGTTCAAATCTAGAGAATAATAACCGCCCGATTCTAGTAATGTCGAATCATTAACCAAATTTCTTAATGACAAGGTATCACTAATCAAAGGTGCGCTCCAATCACTTTCCCAAGTAGTTTTCTCTTTTTTGCATGAAAGTGCAACGAAAAGCGCAAATATTAATATTCCTAGTTTTTTCATCTTAATTAGTTAACGATTTACAAAGCACAATCGTTGGTAAACTTATGCTTTTTCTAATATAGTTGCATAACCTTGCCCAACGCCAATGCACATACTAACTAGTGCATAACGCTTATTTGATTTTTGAAGTTCGATGGCTGCTGAATGAAGAATTCGTGCGCCAGTAACACCAAGAGGGTGTCCCAAAGCTATAGCTCCTCCATTAGGATTAATGCGTGGATCGTTATCTTGAAGTCCCATTTTTCTTGTACACGCCAAAACTTGTGCAGCAAATGCCTCGTTCAATTCTAAAATGTCCATTTGATCCAATGTTAAGCCAGTTCTAGCCAAGACTTTTTCCGAAGCATATACTGGACCAATTCCCATTATGCGAGGTTCAACTCCAGCGATTGCAGCTCCCACAATTCTAGCTAATGGTTTCAAGCTGTTTTTATTTATAGCGTCCTCCGAAGCAATTAATAATGCTGCAGCCCCATCATTTAATCCAGAAGAATTTCCTGCCGTGACAGTTCCGTCTTTCTTAAATGCTGGTCTCAAACCACTTAATGTTTCGAATGTAGTGTTTGAACGAATAAATTCGTCTTGACTAAAAATAATTGGCTCTTTCTTTCTTTGAGGGATTTCAACAGAAACAATTTCCTCTGCCAATCGCCCAGAATTTCTCGCAGCTGTCGCTTTCTCTTGTGACCAACAAGAAAATCTATCTTGTGCTTCTCGTTCAATTCCGTATAGGTCAACTAGATTTTCAGCTGTATTTCCCATACCGTCTGTTCCATATATCTCTTGCATTTTTGGGTTAATAAACCTCCAACCAAATGATGAATCAAACATTTGTGCATCTCTACCAAAAGGCGTTGAAGTCTTCGAAATCACCCAAGGTCCTCTCGTCATATTTTCCACACCGCCAGAAATATAAATATCGCCTGCACCATCCTTTATAGCGCGAGCTGCATTAATTGTTGAAGCCATCCCTGATGAACAAAGGCGATTGATGGTTTCTCCTCCTACTTGATATGGCAAACCTGCTAATAATCCTGACATACGAGCAACATTTCTATTGTCCTCACCGGCCTGATTGGCACAACCAAACAAAACATCCTCAATTAGCAAAGGATCCAATTGAGCATTCCTTTTCATCAATTCTCGGATAACGATTGCTCCTAAATCATCCGTTCTTATTCCTCCAAGCGTTCCTCCAAAATTCCCGATTGGTGTGCGAATTCCATCAACTATAAATACTTCTTTTGACATAATAATTCTTTAGAATGCTAAAATAACAATTTTGAGATTGTTAATAACTTATCGAAGCAACTTAGGCACAAAGTTTGTATTTTGGAGTTCGAAATCTAAAAAACAAACTGTGATAAAATCAACAAAACTATGCCTACTCCTATTCATAGGTTTAAGCAACTTCACTTTTTCTCAAGTAGAAGAATTAACCCCGGAAGAACAGGCTTATCGAGACTCAATTACAGCACTAAATATTGAAAATGCTGCTATTGCAAATAGTCAAGAGGCTTACAACAATGGAATTAAGTTGTTTTCAGAAAAGAAATTTGAAGCGTCAATTGAACAATTTAAAAAGTCAGTAGGATTCGATCCTAATTTTACTGCAGCCTATTACAACAAAGGAGTAGCAGAAAATGAAATCGGAAAATATGCGGATGCTTCCAAAACGCTTGATAAATTGATTGAACTGAAACCTTCCTATTCAAAAGCGTATTTTCAACGTGGAAGAGCATTGCAAGGCCTAAATGATTATTTAAAAGCGGAAAAAGATTATGAAAAATCAATTTCTTTAGATGCAACGAACCCAAAAGCATACTACAATTATGGCACATTGCGCTTTTTACAACAAGATTATGATGGTGCAATAAGCTATTTCACTAAAACACTGCAATTAAACCCTGATTTTGTAAATGCGTTAAACGATCGTGGTTCATCTCATAGAATGAAAGGCGACTATGCAAAAGCAATAGCTGATTATGAAGAAGCTGCCCGAAAAAACCCAAATCTAGCATTCGTTTTAAATAACATAGGTACTACAAAAAATAAAATGAACGATTACAAAGGAGCGATGGAAGCCTTTAACAGAGCAATTTCAGTTGATGCAAATTTCCATTTGGCTTACAATAATCGTGGTGTAGCGCAATTGGACAAAGGAAGAATTGATGACGCAATTAGTGATTTCACCAAAGCACTTTCAATTAAACCCAATTATTCTGCTGCTGAATCTAATTTGAGTGGTGCTCATTTCAAGAAAAAAGATTACGCAAAAGCAAAAGAATTTGCCGATAAGGCCATTGAACATGATAAAGAAAATGGCGCTGCCTATACTAACCGTGGAATGGCAAAAGAAATGCTACGTGATTTAAACGGTGCGTGTGAAGATTGGCACAAGGCAAAAGAATTAGGGTCGGAAACCGGTAAAAACTATTACGCAGGTAATTGCGCAAATTAATATTAAGAACAATGATGAAGTCAATAATTACAACAATACTATTAGCCTTTAGCTGTGCCGTTTTTTCTCAAAATGTAGAATTTAAAGCAGCAAATTTTAAAGACGATAAAGACGGACTGAAAGCTGCGACGGATGCCATTAAAAAGGGAGACGAGTATTTCGCCATTGCCAATGAGGCAATTTTCCTTGTTCAAAGTCCAGGACTAAACTACGAATTGGCGCTTAAAAATTATCAAATAGCCCAAAAATTTAATCCGAAAAATGCGGAATTAAATTTTAAAATTGGTGTTTGCTATATCAACTCAACGTATTCGTCAAAGGGTGTTCCCCATATTTTCGAAGCATACAAATTAGATCCTGCATGTGATAATTTCATGGAGTTTTATTATGCCAAGGCGTTGCAACTTGACAATAAATTTATGGATGCAATAAAAGCGTACGATGCATTTGAATTGTCATATAAAAAGGCTGACAACTTTAGTAAATTTGTTACTCAGTACAAAAATGAGTGCCGAACAGCTCATGCTGCGCTAGAAAATCCAATTCGTGCATGGGTTGATAATGTGAGTGAATTAAACACAGAGTTTAACGACTACGCGCCTTCAATTACGACAGATGGAGGAGAAATCATCTTTACATCTGACAGACCGAATGGTCACACTCCAAACGAGGCAGGAAGTTATGACAAGGACATTTATTCTTCAACTTTAACTGATCGAACATGGTCTGCTCCAAAGCAATTAAAAGGCGGGATTAATACGACTGAAGATGATGTTTCGAATAACTTAAGTTATGATGGAACTAAAATGTTAATGCACCGCTCAATCAGTGGACAGTTTGATATTTTTGAAAGTAAACTGAATGGATTAGAATGGAGTACACCAACTGCCATGCCGTTTCAAATTTCATCGAATAAATCAAACGACATATACGCTGCGTATAGCGCTGATGGTTGGAGTATTTATTTTGCGAGAGACAGTGAAAATCGTTCGAATGGCTTTGAAATTGTCTACAGCAGTATGCAAAGTAAAATTCAAAAAAATTACATGGCCGCTCAGATGATCTCTACTGTAAATAGTAAGTTTAACGAAGGACCTGTATATATCGCTATAGACAATGAAACAATGTATATCTGTTCTGAAGGGACAGGCTCTTTAGGTGGATATGATATTTTTGTTTCTCACAAATCGCAAGGATCTTGGTCAAAACCTGAGAATTTAGGTTATCCGATAAACACGCCTTATGATGACTTCTTTTTTGCATCTACAGCAAATGGTAAATTCGCTTATATCGCGTCTAATCGACCTGAAAGCAAAGGTGGATATGACATCTTTAAAGTGACATTTTTCGGACCAGAAAAGGAACCTGTTACCGCTACTGAAGACTATTTATTGGCTTCAATTGTGAATCCGATCAAGGATAATTCTATTGAATCTACTGTAGACGTCAATAAAAAGTCATTTACAGTATTTAAAGGAAAAACAATTGACGCTATGACTAAAAAACCAGTTGAAGCTGAAATTGAGATTACAGATAATGGAACTGGAAAAGTAATCGAAACGTTTACTACGAATAGTGCAACCGGTAAGTTTATCATCACGCTTGCTTCTGGAAAGAATTACGGAATTGCAGTAAAAGCGGAAGGGTATTTATTCCATTCTGAGAACTTTGATATTCCGGCAGGAAGTGCAGACAACCTGGTGAACAAAGTAATTGAATTGAAAAACATTGCAGTTGGTAGTAAAATTGCACTTCGAAACATCTTTTTCGATACAGGTAAATCGACTTTGCGTTCTGAGTCCAATTCGGAGTTAGATCGATTGGTAAAATTAATGAAAGATGTTCCTTCGTTGAAAATTGAAATATCTGGTCACACAGACAATACAGGTTCAGCTTCATTAAACAATACATTATCTCAGGACAGAGCTCAGGCAGTTGTGAACTATTTAACGGGAAAAGGTATCGCTGCCGGCAGAATGACAGCCATGGGTTATGGATCTTCCAAACCGATTGCTTCAAACAATAGCGCTGACGGAAGACAAGAGAACAGACGAACCGAATTTGAAATTAAAGCCAACTAAATTAGAAAGCGAGATTTTTATCTCGCTTTTTTTTATTTCAAAAAGTGAAAAACCGTTGAAATTTTAGTTCTACTTTTGCCGAAAATTAACCGAAATTATACCTATGAAAAATTTAAAATTTATCGCTGTTATGTTTTTGAGTTTTGTCTCAATGACTGCAGTGGCGCAAGACGTGAAAATTGAAGGATTAAAAAATCCAACAATAAAAGCATTTTTAAGTGCATTAGACGGAAGTGAAGCAGCAGCTGAAAGAGCAGTAGCAAAATATTGTTCCAAAGATGTTATTGAAGCTGGAATGTTGCCTACAGGAAAAATCACCAAAGTGGTTTTTGAGGATGAAAACTGTGTTCAATTTGAAACATTATGGATTATTGATGAAGATGATTTAGAAGATGGTTCTGAACCAATGCTTTATGATATCTGTGAAGAAGGTTGGAAAATTGTAAGCTTCGACTTAAACTTTGGAGACGACGAAGACGAAGAATAATCCAATCTGAAGAACTTTTTTTAAAGCATCTGCATTTTGTAGGTGCTTTTTTATTTAATCCGAATTATTTTTGCCTTCTTTAGATTTAAATTATTAATTGGTATGACTGACTTCACTTCTCACATCGACTTTTTTAAATCACTTATTGGTGATCGTTGTTTTATTGATGACGTATCAAAAGAAAAATACAGTCATGATGAAACCGAAGACATTTCCATTTTACCAGATATAGTTTTAAAACCTGAAACACCCGAAGAAATTTCGGAAATCTTAATCCATTGCAATAAACACGCAATTCCTGTCACACCGTCTGGCGCACGCACAGGACTAAGCGGTGGAGCAATTCCACTACATGGAGGAGTAGCTCTTTCCATGGAAAGGTTCAATAAAATACTATCAATTGATGAAAACAACTTGCAGGTAATTACGGAACCTGGTGTGATTACCCAAGTACTTCAGGAAGCAGTAAAAGAGAAAGGTCTTTTTTATCCGCCGGACCCTGCTAGCAAAGGAAGTTGTTTTATAGGTGGAAATATTTCAGAAAATTCTGGAGGCCCAAAAGCCGTTAAGTACGGTGTAACGAGCGATTATGTGTTAAACCTTGAAGTTGTTCTTCCGACTGGAGAAATCATTTGGACAGGCGCAAATGTGCTTAAAAACGCAACTGGATACAACCTCACTCAGTTGATTGTTGGATCAGAAGGAACTTTAGGGGTAATTACAAAAATTGTTTTGAAGCTAATTCCTCATCCTA
Source organism: uncultured Flavobacteriales bacterium (assembly GCA_913059205.1). Taxonomy (GTDB): domain Bacteria; phylum Bacteroidota; class Bacteroidia; order Flavobacteriales_D; family Crocinitomicaceae; genus UBA4466. The sequence continues at coordinate 55,092 of CAJXRM010000003.1, read as the reverse complement.
CTGCTGATTTATTGATGCTGGTTCCTTTCTTTAATTCGGAGGAAGCATGCACAGCGGTTGCCGCACTTTTTAATGCTGGAATTACACCAAGTGGCTTGGAGTTTATGGAACGTGATGCGCTTTTATGGACGAAAGCTTTTCTCAATGATGAATCAATTCAAATTGCCGACAATCACGCAGCACATTTACTCATAGAAGTAGATGGATTTAATTCTGATTTACTTATGGAAGATTGTTCGAAAATTATGGAGGTTCTGGAGCGATTTAAAACAGATGAGATATTATTTGCCGAAAGTGAAGCCCAGAAATCAGCTTTATGGCGTTTGAGACGAAGTGTTGGAGAAGCGGTTAAATCCAATAGTATTTACAAAGAAGAAGATACTGTCGTACCGCGATTTGAACTTCCAAAACTTTTGCATCATGTAAAGCGAATCGGAGAACAGTATGGATTTAAATCTGTTTGTTATGGACATGCAGGAGATGGAAATCTTCACATCAACATTTTAAAAGGCGAATTATCTGATGAATTCTGGAGCAATGAACTACCAAAAGCGATTCGAGAATTGTTTATTGAGGTTGTGAAACTGGGAGGTACGCTTTCTGGAGAACATGGAATTGGACTCGTTCAGAAAGAATACATGGACATTGCTTTCGACTCCAAAAGTTTAGAATTAATGCGCTCGATTAAAAATGTGTTCGATCCGAAAGGAATTTTAAATCCGGGGAAGATTTTTTAATTATTCAAAAAGTCTAAGTCACCCGCTTTCATTCTATGATAGGACTTACTCAGGTACGCCAACATCATACGCATTGCATCAAAGGCTTCTTCTGTTTCCGCGCTTATTTCTTTTCCTTGAAGCTTCAGTAGTAATTTCATGTACATTGCGTGAAAAGCCAATTCAATAGAGTTTTTCTCTTTCAAATTCGATTTTTCTTTGAACTCCTCTAAATACTTATTCGCAATTTCAAACACCCCAACATACTTTTCATCTTTGGTCATGTTAAGCAAAGTATTGTGCAAATAGGAAAGCTCGAGCAAAATCTCTTGTGTTGAAATCAAATGACCTGATTTTTCAATTTTTTGCATTTTCATCTGATTGACCAAATCCTTATACCATGAACGGTATTGATTGATGAATGAAGAATCGGGCATCTGAGGCTCGACATATCGTTCAATGATTGTGTCAACATCAAATTGATACGCACGGATAACATCTTCTATCTGATACATATAAAGAATGTATTCAGCAATATTTTCGTTCAGCTTTTGTTTAGCTATTTGCATTGATTACTTTTTAATATCTTCAGCTAATTGCTCTTGTTGATCGTTCAAATATGTCGTGAATTCCTTTGTTACATCCATGGATGAATTAATGTAATTAAATTGTCCACCTTTTGCGTAAATCATCAAAATATCAATTCCATTTTCCTCGCAGTATTTCTTCGCAAACAATTCAATTTTATTGCCTATTGCTTCTAACTTATTGTATGTTTCTTCTTCAAGTTTAGCACCTTCAGTTTGCTGGTATTGCATTAATGAAGCTTCTTTTTGTTGCGCTACTTGTTGAATTTGCAAGATTTCATTTTGACTAAGCAATCCACTTCTAGCTCTTTCATCATTTTTAACCAAATAATTTTGAAGCTCCGTAGTTCGTCTTTGAACCTCGTTTTGAAAACTCAATTGTTTCTTTGTTACGATTGAGTCCTGCTCTCTATAATAATCGAAATAAACCTTCAAACTATCCTGGTCGTAAAAAGCAATTTTCAAATCACCAACATTTTTTGTTTCGACTTTCGCTGTTGTTGATTCTTTTTCCGCTTCTTTGTTATCTCCACACGCCGTTAATACCAAAACGCATGCAATAACAGTAATCTTCATTATATTTTTCATTCTATATTTTTATTTGTGAACGCCTCTCCCCAATCTGTTCTCATTTCTATGAAACGATTAAGCGAGTTTTTCAATAATTGTGGAGTAATCATTTTCTCGACATCTTCAACTCCATACACATCGGTGTCACCGATCTTATATGTTTGTTCGAATTGACCCAATTCAATTTTCAAAATATACTTTCCATTGTATTGAAACAATTGAATTTTATATTTTTCATGTGGAATGTCTTTTACTAATCTCACTCTCTTCTTTTCAACAAAAATAGTAGAAATCTACGGCCATAAAGAAAAAAGCGTCCAAAATTTTGGACGCCTCTCAATTATTATTTGTTTTCTAGTCTATGCTACTGCTAAATCGGCTTCTTGATATTCTTTAAATTCGAAAGGTACTTTTACCATATAAGCATAATCTTGTCCGACTTCAAACATATCTTCGTCCTCTTTTCTATAATTCCATTCAACTTTCACATTGCACCCTTTTTCGGCCAGTTCGTTTAGCTTGTACAACAAAAACAAAATTCGTTTTGAAGATGAAATATTAAAATATTCTAAGCTTATTGAAAACGTGGTAGTCTCACACGGAGAGATTATATATGATTCAAACCAATTCAACACAGGTAACCAAAAGTCATCGGCATTTTCCGGAATTGATCTTCCTGAGATATGCATCATTCCAATAATTGGGTCAAAGGACACCAAAGGAGTCGATGCAGTTGCCTTAATTGATAAAATATCCATAACGTTCATGTATAATTACCATGCAATTTGTCAATATTTTTTTAGATATCGTCATTTTTTCTACGAAGACCACTTTTTCATAGATTAAACTAAAAAAAGTATATACTAAAATCCGTTTAATCGTCAAAAACTACCTTTTAGTCATCAAAACGTACGAAATAATCAACAAGAGAATCGATAGGTCGAGAATTAAAATCTTGAATATGAATACCTTTTCTTTTTAAATACGGAATAAATAGGTCTGAATTCGCTTTAAAATAACCCCCTACCACTTTTACATTGAGGGGCAAATTGGACTTCCATACATCATCAAAAAACAAATCGATATTGCGCAGATGTATATTTTCAAATTCCTTTTTAAATTTTGCCAAACGCTCTGGAATTGATGAAAAAACGTTCTTTGTGTTTTTCTTAGCCAAGGAATTAATAAACTCCTTTATCTCAAATTCTTTCTCAAACAATCGTGTTTGATTATCAGAAAGTGAATGATTCGAATATGCTTCATATACCAGTTTACCGAAGTAAAAACCACTTCCTTCGTCTCCAATTTCGTGACCTTTGCCTCCAGTGATTGATACTATTTCTTGGTCTTTCCACTCAAAAAAAACTGAGCCTGTTCCAAGTATAGCACAATATCCATTCGTATTTCCATATAAGGAAATTGCTGCAGCATGCAAATCTGAAAGAACATGGATATTTACAAACCCTATTCGCTTAAATAGCTCGGAAAGCTCATCTGATTTCTCCTTCTTGAGACAGCCAGCACAAAAAAACCGCAATTCAGCTTTCTTATATTCAGGAAACATATCCCAAAACTTTTTAATATTCTGCTCAAAATCTTTTGACCAGTTAATCGGATGATAACTTTTCGTTGAAAAAAAATGTTTTTTATTTGATGAATCTACAAAACACCAATCGGTCTTTGTCCCCCCACTATCGGCAATTAGAAATGGAAGCATTTTAAACTACCAAATAATATCCTTGCGAATTCCTAAATTGAAATTAAAAATCAAATTAGAAAAAAGTTCTCCCGATACATATTGCTGACTTGCTTGGTTCAATATTTTATACACAACATTTGCATCAAGAAATATGGTTCCAAATCGTGCCATTGAATATTTAATTCCACCTCCAACACCAGCACCAATACTGAAAACTGTTCCATTTCTAGACTTATTGTCTCTAAATTGAGGGTCACCAAATCCAACTTTTACAGAATTAAACATTAGCATTACAGATGCACCACCATATGCTCCCCAACCATAATCAAATCCATTTCCAATATAGTAGCGCGTACCACCTTCTAGAATATGGTAATCCATTTTTGTAACACCTTTTGTATCAATAACACTTACAAATCCAAACTCAGGGTCTGTTACTTCAATTCCGTATATAGAACTATCGCGTTCTGTATTTTTAAAATGATACGTGTATCTAGCATAAAACGAAACTGCATCACTTTTAGGAATTTCAACTCCAAGGTGCAATCCTCCCCATGGCTTTCCCGAACCAAACCCGACGAGCATACTTCCTCCACCTAAAATACTTACTTGTCCTGAAGCACTTCCAACAAGCAATAAAACCGCTACTATTAGTATATTTTTCATATTTCTCTCCATTTAGGTTTCAATATAATTAACTTTTCAAAAACCGGGCAATTTTCATCATGCGCCCCTGGGAAATATCCTGTACTCATTAAAAATTCATTCACAATTTCACCGCCTACAAATTTAAACGTCTTTTTGAACAATTTAGTCCATTCATCTCGCGATAAAGGGTGATTATTATCTAACCATTGTTTAAATGTACCAAATTCTTCTCTTATATGTATGATTTGTTGCGCATTATGTATTGCCGCATTTATTTTAAGCTTATTTCGAATAATTCCGGCATCGCTCAATAGTCTGTCAATATCGGCTTGCTCATAATTTGCAACCTGATCAATATTAAAGTTCGAATACGCCTTTTTAAAGTTCTTTTCTTTGTTCAATATTGTTTCCCACGACAAGCCAGCCTGGTTAATTTCCATGAGTAAACGACCAAACAGTTCATTGTCACCCTCGATTGGAAATCCATAGTGATTATCGTGATAATTCTTGTGAATTTCCTTCGTTTTTTCATTAAGACAATACGTACAGTAACTCATACAAACAATTAAACGTTAAAATTACCTATTTCGTTGATGAAAAAATAGAAAAATGCACAATTTAGAATGTCGAATTAGATATTCACACATCTTTATTACCTTTAGGTTTAGAAAATTTAATATATGTCAGTTTATTCTTTCAATGGATTCGTTCCAGTTGTTCATGAGTCAAGTTTTATTCACCCAAAAGCGAGTGTAACAGGAAATGTGATCATAGGAAAAGATGTTTATGTTGGTCCTGGAGCAGCTATTCGTGGCGATTGGGGGATGATTATTATAGAAGACGGATGTAATGTTCAAGAAAATTGTACAATTCATATGTTCCCAGGAACCACAGTTACCCTCAAAAAGGGAGCTCATGTTGGGCATGGAGCAATTATTCATGGTGGAACAATTGGTGAAAATTGTTTGATAGGCATGAACAGTGTAATTATGGATGATTCCATTATTGGGAAAGAGTGTATAATTGGTGCTCTGTCATTTGTTCCTGCTAAAAGTCTCTTTCCTGAAAGGTGTTTAATAGTTGGAAATCCAGCAAAAAAAATAAAAGAAGTTTCAAACGAAATGATCGAATGGAAAACGAAAGGAACGGCTTTGTATCAAACCTTACCTAGAGCGTGTTTCGAATCATTAAGTGAATGTGAACCATTAAGAGAAATTGAAGAAGATCGTCCTTCTCAAGAATCAATGTACACAACATGGGAAACCATAAAAAATAAATAATATGAAATCGATTTCATTAATCGCGGCAATTCTATTCATCTATAGCTGTGCTAGCGTCAAAGAAACATCAAAAATCAATCAAACAGTGAACGTTTCGTGCGGGATATGCAATTTCAACATGACTGGAGATGAATGTGATTTAGCCGTTGAAATTAATGGGAAGTTTTACTACACGGTTGGAAGCGGAATTGATGAGCATGGCGACTCGCATGCATCAGATGGTTTTTGCAATGCAATTAGAAAAGCTGATGCTGTTGGAGAGCTGAAACACGGAGTATTTTATATCGAATCTTTATCACTCCTGCCACAATAATGATTGATGTTACAATCTTAACGGATAAACGTTATCACAATCCAACAACTTTAACCCCTTATATTCAAAACGTATTGGATGAAGATAATGCGTTGCTTATTGCACTTGAAGAAAGAGGCGCAAATGTTTATCGAACATATTGGGACAATCCAAATTTCGATTGGTCAAGCACGAAATATATACTATTCAGAACCACTTGGGATTATTTTGATCGTTTTGATGAATTTTCCAAATGGCTTGAAAAGGTAAATAAACTTACAACGCTTATTAATCCAAAATCACTGATTTATTGGAATATTGACAAACACTATCTTCTAGACCTCGAAAAACAAGGCGTCCGAATTCCTCCAACTGAATTTATTGAGCAAGGCGATCATCGATCACTAACTGAAGTGATCACGACTACAAAATGGGACGATTTCATTCTCAAACCTACTGTTTCTGGAGCAGCTAGACATACCTACAAAATAAATAGAAATGATATTCTGAAATTTGAAACTCGCTTTTCTGAATTAGTTGCAAAAGAATCAATGATGGTTCAGGAATATCAAAAACAAATAACCACTAAAGGAGAGGTTGCATTCATGGTTTTCGGAGGTAAATTTAGTCATGCCGTTCTAAAAAAGGCGAAATCTGGAGATTTTAGAGTGCAAGATGATTTTGGAGGAACAGTTGAAGTTTATCATCCTACCGAAGAAGAAATACAATTTGCTGAGGAAATTGTTTCAAAACTAAAACCTATGCCCGTTTATGCTAGAGTCGATGTAATTTGGAATAATGATGACTTAATTTGTATTGGTGAAGTGGAACTAATAGAACCGGAATTATGGTTTCGTATGGATTCCTTTGCTGCTGAAAAATGTGCAAAGGCGATTATAGACTATATAAACTAAAAAAAGGTGTCAAAAATGACACCTTTTAATACTTTCATTTCAATTTTATTGAACGTTCAGCTTAATAACTTCAAGCGATTGAGATTTTTCATTTTTAATATTTATTAAATATAATCCCTTTGGCAACTTATCTACATCCAAGTTTATCTCATTGATTCCTTCCAATAAAGGTCGATTGATTGTTTCTACATTTCGACCACTTGCATGTCGTATTTGAATTGTTGCATTGTCAGCTTCTGGAGAAATTAACTGTATTGTAAACAAATCATTTGCAGGGTTTGGAAAAGCATTAACGACCTTGAATTCTGTGTTACCGGATTGAGCCATTACGATAACATCAGAAACGTCCATTGTTCCATCAAAGTCATATTGCTTCAACCTGTAATATGTTGCCGAATTTCCTGGCGAATAGTCATTAAATCTATAGCTTGATTCTTCTAGCGTCGTTCCGTTTCCCGTTACTTCGCCGATTAACGCATAATTTTCTCCATCAAGGCTTCTTTCAATTCCAAAATGAGAATTATTATATTCTGCTCCTGTTTTCCAGTTCAATTCATTATACCCTTCATGTTGGACTCCATAAAAATCAGTAATTTCAACATACAAAGGAGTACAACTAATTCCTGCAGTTCCAAAAAAGTTTAATGGCAATGAAGAAACAGCACTACTCCAATTAGAAAAACAAATTAAATACTGAGAATTGGCTCCAGCATTAACCTCTGGTTCGAAATTATTCGCAGCTCCACCTCCTGGAACTGGTGTTCCAATCCCAGTAAACCCAGCCCCTGTTCCATTCCAATTGCAACGTATAGGAGGTACAGTGTTTGCAGCAATTCCTGCGCATGTACTAGCATTATAAGGCCACATTATCCAATCATAATAATTCGTGTTAACTCCAGAAGATCCAAAGCTAAACTCCAACGTTCCAGCCGTCAAAACATTTACCAAGAACCAGGTACTGTTATTTTCACCACCTAGTAAACACCCTTGATTACCACTTGCTGGATTCGTACTAGGATTAGTAGTACAACCGGTGCATAATTCATCTATCGCTCCATATCCATTTGGATCAATTTGAAAAGCCACATCGGTGCAAATTGAATACGCTGTACTACAATCTGCCGCGGTAACTGGACCACCTGCAGGGCAACTCAGGTCAAACGTAAAATCGTAGGCACCCGTACCCTCCGGATCAAGTAAGATATAATACGTAACTCCAGCAGTCCAGCTCATTGCGCCGTAATTTCCAGGAGTAAATACATCATCAATACATGTCCAACCAGCACTATTGCATCCACCAGTTGCTGGTTTCCACATAAAGTCCACATATCCACCTGTTGCACTTGTTACATCAATAGAGTAAACACCAGTTGAAGTTGCCGTATAACTAAAAACCGATTCGACTCCCGGTGTACTAAATCCGCATGTCATAGAATTCCAAGCTCCAGTTCCAGACATTGTGGTATTAATACTTTGACCACAACCACCAATATTCAAAATACTACCGCATGGTCCACCTCCTCCTCCACTGGAAAGGCAGCCGGTGCAACTCGGGTTTGTAGCCGCATCTGAAGCACATAGTGCATCCCATTGAGTACTACAGCACCAAGCATCGTTCCCACAAACAGCAGTTTGACAAGCGACATCACTAGGAAATCCAGCCCCAACTTGAGATTGATCACAAAATTGCCCAAATAATTGAGTCGTTGACAAAAATAGTATAGTAGTGACAATAATTATATTAAAAATTTTCATTGTTTTTTAGTTTAATTAGTGGGTTCAAATAGCATTCGAATTGCTTTATATTCTTTTATCATGCGGACATAAATTGCCGGATGCGCCTTAACAGCGTCTAGTAGTAATATTCCTTGTTTTCCATAAAATTCCGGATAGAATGCACCAACAACTTTACTTGCTTCATCGGCATCTTTAGATTCTTTTATATAAGATGGAATCAGATAATTGGAACTTAATGGCTCATCAAGAACTTTTCTAACGAACGTGCGAATAGCCTCTATATCTGCAAAGGCATAATCCTCATTTAATTGGTGTTCTTCAGGGCTAAAAATGTGTGTTTGTCCTGTTACATTAACAGTACAAAAAAGAAAAATTGCCCCCACAAACAGTAATTGAACCATCCGTATTGCGGAAAATTCCTTTTCTAATGTATTGTTCGTAGCCGACTTCATTTTAATTTAAAAGTGATTTATTAATCAAAAATTAAATAACCTGCTGAATTATTTAGAACAATCTCTTTTCTCGACTCATCCAAAAGTGAAAAATCACGAATTGAAATTTTCAACAGGTCTTCAGAATTGGTCATTGTTCTATATGCTTCAGGAAAATCTTTTGCCCAAGCATACACCTTCTCTTTGTAGTCAAGGTATTGAGCAGAATCATCATTTGTTAACTCAAAAGTCGGGAAATCTCTTGGTGCAATGTAATTCACCAGTTCAGAAGGTGATAGACCTTCCAATTGAGAGTAAACGACATTTTTGGGATAAAGTGTAATAGTGTATTCCTTATAGTGGAACGAATAGTTAACATCATCTAATCGCAATGACTCATGTTCATATATATCGAATATTTTATTGTTAAGTAGCTCATCAATACTTACGGGGCACGTCTCACAATTCGTTAGAGTAAAACCATAAGATTCTTTAAAATAATAATTAGTCGAAGTATAAATTTCTGGTGAATTTTCATAGGTTGATGCCAGTCGCTCAATAGAATAATGCTTTGCAAAAATTCGATTCCAATTTGATTCTACTTCAGACACAGACTGGGCAAATGAAACCGTTGAAAAGAATAAAATACCAACAAGAATTCTCAGTGATTTAGTGAATAGTGACATAGTGGATAATTTTTTAAAGTGGTTCAATCCTATTTTCTATGGCGTCAAATCTACAACACTTGGAGCGGTTCTATTATACTTTGTTCATACTTAAACGGTTTAGTATAGAATTGTTTGAATTTTAACAAATTATTACTACTTATCAGGCTGAATTTCAACTGATAACATTAAGCTCAATTAAAGAATTCTAATTATGAAATAAGGGAGACTGCCCTATTATTTGTTGCTTAAACTTTCCTCTTTCGGTTTTGCGCTTAACCCTTTATATAAAAAGTAAATTCCAGCCAAAACAAAAGGTATACTCAACATTTGTCCGGTATTAATTGCCCATACGTCATCACGACTAGTTTGGCCTAGTTTCACAAATTCAATTAAGAAACGAGCGGTAAACATGATAATCAAAAATGTACCAAATAACACTCCAGGTCGTTTCCACGCACTTCTTTTCCAATACATATAAAGTAGAATACCAAATAGAAAGAGGTAGCTAATCGCCTCATACAATTGAGCAGGGTGTCGCACTGGAATCATTTCCCAAGGACAATCAAATGGTGGATAACAATCGTGATGTAAAAAACGGAAGCCCCAAGGAACATTTGTTACATCGCCAACCATTTCATGGTTAAATAAATTTCCAAAACGAATACAAGCAGCTCCAATCGCTCCAGGGGCCACTATTCGATCTAAAATCCAGAGCATTGGTTTTTTCACAACATTTTTAGAATAGAAATAAAGCGCTATTAATATAGCTAAAACACCTCCATGACTTGCTAATCCACCTTCCCAAACTTTTAATATGTCCAATGGATGAGAAAAATAGCCTCGTTCCAACAAAACGCCACTCGCAGAAAATTCATCGTAATAAGGACCATAAAATAAAACATGGCCCAATCGTGCTCCAACAATAGTTGCAAGCACCATGTACAATACCAGTTTGTCAAGTAATTCCTCTTTGATTCCTTCTTGTCTAAACATACGGCGAACCACAAAATAGCCTCCAATTAAGCCTGAAACAAAAAGTAATCCGTAAAGATTTGGTGTTTTCCAACCGTCAATAAGCTCAGAACCCATTGACCAATTAATTGCTAATTCCACGTGTTTCCTTTTTTTTTATTTGCGTTAAAGATACTACTTTTTAGGACTATTATTCAAGAACAAAGTGTATATTCGTCATAGTGAAGACATACTTATTTATAGCGCTCATTAGTATATTAATTCTTGCAACGGGTTGTCCTGGCTCTACGTATAACAACAATTTGAAGGAGCTTCAAAAAAACAACATGGACTTTCCAAATCTGAGAAAGGAGTATTACAACGGAATTCATTTTATGTTGGACGAGATGTTCACAAATGATTACGATGACAACTACACTTTAAGTGACAATGCAATGACCAAAGTTGTATACGATATTGATGTAAACTTCAGTGTTGAGGCTTTTAATCAAAGAGATGCAGAAGAAATTAAATACGCTTTTGACAAGGAAATTGAAAATGTGGATGCAGTTCATGACAACTATATAATTTGTCGCCAAAAATCGTTGTATGAACACTCAACATCCATAAAAAAAGAACTCCCAAAGTCAGTTCCATACGAAGGAGCTATTCAAATAGTTCATGGAAGCAGTTATTCAACGAATATACCTTCAACATATTTTATCGCAACAATTGAGATTGAGAACGAAATATTTGTTTTTCAATTAATCGGAAAAAAAGACAACATGGGATATTTGTACGACGATTTTATCGAGCTATTGTCTTCCATCGAAAAATAATGGATTTTATATCATTTGTAAATGAACTCAAAGGGCAATTAAAAGCACTTCCTGGTGAAGCAGCTCATAATGAATTAATGCCATTAAATAGACAATTTACGAGTGAGGCCTTAAAAAAGAAGCCCAACTTTCGTCGATCCGCTGTTGCAATTATATTATACCAAGAACACGCAATCATTAAAAGCATATTAATTCAACGGCCATCGTATGATGGGATTCATGGTGGGCAAGTTAGTTTTCCAGGAGGTAAAATGGATGAATCTGATTCAAGTTTAGAATTTACCGCTCGAAGAGAAGCATTTGAAGAAATTGACTTGCCAAGTTCATTGGGTATTTTCATAGGTAAACTAAGTGAAATCTATATTCCACCCAGCAATTTTCTAGTCGAACCAAATTTGTTCTATGTGGATAGTTTACCAGAGTTAACGCCAGATGAACGTGAAGTAGAATCCATTATACACTTTGCTATTAATGACCTTCTAAATCCAGATAATTTAAAAACGGAGGACATGCAATTTGAAGGTGGTTTTACACGAAAAAATGTCCCTTATTACGCTATTCAAGGTTATAAAGTTTGGGGAGCAACCGGTATGATTCTGGCTGAATTAAAACATATACTCGTAAAGATCATCAGATGAAAATTACCATTTAGCATTTGGAAATGCGTTTGTCAAGTACTGCATTTCAGCAAGAAGATATCCGAAACACTCCGAATGCTTTCCTGTCTTCCCTCCATTCAATTGAAATTGATTTTCTGGTTTTTTCAGGTCCGCGAGATAAAACACTTCTCCAACTTTTAATTTCCAGTCATCATGCACCGAGTTAAGATCTACACTAATCCCTTCAGATCGCAATTGTTTATCTTCCTCTGAAGCTTCAAATAATTCTTCTGTAAAACGCCAAAGATTATTAATTGCGCGTTGCGCACGTTGAGCTGATTCATCTGTACCTTTTCCAAAACGTACGAGCCATTCTGAACTCCTTCTTAGATGATAGGTCACTTCCTTGAGTGATTTAACTCCAACTGCTGAAAGGAATTCGTCCTTACTTTTTGTTAGCTCCGCCAGGAAATAGTAATTAAATACATCCATAAAAAACTGTCTAACCATCAAGTGAGCGAAATCACCATTTGGCTGTTCGACCAAAAGCACGTTTCTATATTCCCATTCGGATCCACGGTAGGCCAAATCATCTCCGATTGAACCATCTGCCTTTAATTTTGCAGCTTCTTCATATATGGATTCTGCCATTCCCAATAAATCAAGAGCAACATTGGAACAAGCTAAATCCTCTTCCAAAAAGGGTCCTTTACTTGAGTTTTCAGCCAATCGATGACTTAATACCATGGCGTTATCAGCAATCTCAGTATAGTATGCGATTTTCGTTTTCATCGTTACATTTGTTTAACTCCGTCTGGAAGGTTATAAAAGGTAGGATGACGATAAACTTTGTTATCTGAAGGTTCAAAAAACGAGCTCGCTTCGGAAGCTCCTACCGCAACAATTTCACTGCTAGGCACAACCCATAATGCATTTCCTTCGTTTCTTCGTGTATAAATGTCTCGAGCATTTTCAACGGCCATTTCTTTATCATATGCATGAACACTTCCTGCATGTTTAAATGCTTGTCCCGCCTTAGATTGAACGAAAACTTCCCAAAGTGGTCCTTGATTTTCTGTATTTTCCATTTTTTCTGACATTAATAAATATGATTGATGACGTATTTTGATCCACTAAACTCAAATTGTTCGCCTATTGTTTTACCTGTCATAAATGGAAAGATGGGTGATGCCATTGAAACCCCAACTATATGCATTCCCTCAAAATCGAATGGAATAGTAGGGAAGCCAACAATGAAATTGAATTTTTCCGTTTGGACAAATGCGCCTGCTTCCACTTTTCGTTTAGGGGAAAAGTCCATGTTCTTAAGTGTATCTAAATCTATCTGTGCTTTTTGAAGCTGAATCAACATCAATTGATTCAATTCTCCAGCCTCATTTGAGTGTGACAAATCCTCTGGTTCAATTACATCCAACTCATCCAAATCAACCATTTCATGTGTGAAGTCAATCTTTCCTGACAATTCCTTAATAATCAGCTCCTGGTTTTGGATCAGTGTATTTTTTAATTTTTCTTTGTTCATTTTACTTGCTTTTTGTGTGATATGCATTTGCACATTCTCTTACCCATGCTCCATCTTGATGAGCTTGAATATGATGCTCTAGGCGTTGTTGATTACATGGTCCATTACCATTGATAACATCCCAAAATTCTTTCCAATCAATATCTCCATGTGCGTATTGTTCTTCGCCTATCTGTTTTAAGTTTGGGTCTGGAATTTTCAACCCAATTAACTCGGCCTGTGGAATTGTTTTATTGATAAATTTCTCTCGTAATCTATCGTTTGACTCACGTTTTATTTTCCATTTAACAGCATTGCCTGTATTCGGCGACTCAGAGTCATGCGGTCCAAACATCATTAAAGCTGGCCACCACCATCTATTCAATGCGTCTTGTGCCATTCTTTTTTGATCTTCAGTACCTTCCATCATTTTCCACATGATTTCATATCCTTGCCGTTGGTGAAAAGACTCTTCTTTACAAATTCGCACCATTGCTCGTGCATAAGGTCCGTAAGACGTTCTTTGCAATGAAACTTGATTGGTAATCGCTGCACCATCTACTAACCATCCAATGGCACCAACGTCGGCCCAATTTAAAGAAGGATAATTAAACACTGAAGCGTACTTCGCTTTACCTTCATGCAACCAATTGATGAATTGATCTCGACTGACGCCTAAAGTCTCTGCCGCTCCATACAGATACAAGCCATGACCGCCTTCATCTTGTATTTTTGCAAGCAATATTTTTTTTGACCTTAAAGATGGTGCTCGGGAAATCCAATTCCCTTCAGGCTGCATTCCAATCACTTCCGAATGAGCGTGTTGAGAAATTTGTCGAATAAGATGATTCCTGTACTCATCAGGCATCCAATCCCTTGGTTCAATTTTTACTTCATTTGCGATTTTATCTTCAAACTCTTTAAGGAGTTCCTCTTGATTCAATTCTACTTCAATCATGATTTGCTTTTAATATCTACAAAGAAAGTTCAGTTTCATTTTTAATAAAATGATGAATGCCAATTGAAAAACTGATTTACGTCATGTTCATCAGTTAATAAATTGCAGAACAATATCATTTGTTGACTTCCGCGATTGTTATTAACTGATTTCTTATCATTCGTTTATCCAAGAAAAGGACTAATTCAATTGAATCGAACTAACGGCAGTAAACAATAAAAATTCTTGAAAAAAATCTGATTAGTGAAAGCATCGGTTGAGAGATCAATCGGCGTTTTTTTTATAGCCTAAAAATCAAAAAGAGGAACAAATCTGTAACTTGTTCCTCTTTCTGCTAAACCATGCTAAAACTATAAAACTAGAAACAATGGTAAACTACTCCATTGTCCTTATGAGAACAAAGGTAAAGCAATTTCTCATTTCACAAAGCGATTTACCGTAAAAAAATGTTAAAATTTTAGGAAGACTAAAGATTCAAGACTACAAGATGAAAGACTTGTTCTTTTGAACCTTGTTATTCATCTTTTAAAACTTCAAATATGCTACGTGAATCTGTCAATTAAATCTGAATTATAAAGCACACAAGTCTTTTAATCTTGAATCTTCTAGTCTTGAGTCTATAACTGAATATCACTCAAAGAAACGTCCAAAATCATCATAATTAAGAATCCACCGATGAATCCGAGAACAGCTATGTCTGTGTATTTATCCCGTTGCGTCTCGGGAATCACTTCTTCCACTACAACATAAATCATGGCTCCAGCTGCAAATGCTAAAGCAAAAGGAAGAATGGGTTGCATATAAATTACGGCCAGTGCACCTAACACTCCAAAAATTGGCTCTACAATAGCTGACATCTGTCCGTACCAAAAACTTTTTCTCCTACTTACTCCTTGTCGTCTTAACGGCATTGCAACAGCAAATCCTTCCGGGAAATTTTGAATTCCAATTCCTATTGCCAATGCCACAGCGCCGGCAATAGTTGCGCCGTCCATCCCAAGACTAGCAGCACCAAACAAAACTCCCACTGCTAAACCTTCAGGAATGTTATGCAACGTTATCGCCAATACCAAAAGAGTTGTTCTATGCCATTGCGTTTTAACCCCTTCACTTTCTTCTTCCCTAAAATTTATATGTAAATGCGGCATGATTTTATCCAATCCAAACAAAAAGATTGCACCAAGAAAAAATCCTACCGCAGCTGGCATCCAAGACATTGTTGGGTATAGCGTTTCAGACATTTCAATTGCAGGATTTAATAGCGACCAAAAACTCGCTGCAACCATTACTCCACCTGTAAATCCAAGCATTCCATCAAGCATACCGCGATGAAGCGTTTTAAATAAAAACACCAAAGCCGCTCCAGCCGCAGTCAATGCCCACGTAAAACTTGTCGCGTAAAACGCAGCTAAAACAGGATCTATTGACTCAAAAAATTCAATTACACTCTTCATTTTTATGCTTCTTACTAAAAAGTTAGACAAATCTAACAATTTTTCAACTATGTTAATTTAACTTTTATTAAATATTTTGAAATCATTAAAACAGAAAGAAATAGAGGTCATCAAACTTAATTCATTAACTTTGCGCCAAAATTTAGAAAAAACACAAGAAAATGGCAACGAATAGAACATTCACAATGCTTAAGCCTGACGCATTAGAAAACGGTCACGCTGGAAACATTATTCAAATGATTACTGATGCAGGATTTGCAATCAAAGCAATGAAATACACGCGTTTATCAGAAGATCAAGCAAAGAAATTTTACGAAGTACACGCTGAACGTCCATTTTACATGGAATTAGTTGAGTACATGACTTCTGGTCCTATCATCGCTGCTATCTTAGAAAAAGATAACGCTGTTGCTGACTTTAGAACATTAATCGGTGCGACTGATCCAGCTGAAGCAGCTGAAGGAACAATCCGTAAATCATACGCTGAATCGAAAGCTAAAAATGCTGTTCACGGTTCTGATTCTGATGAAAACGCTCAAATCGAAGGTGAATTTCACTTTTCGGCTGCAGAGATTTTCTAATCCGGAAATAACAATTTTTAAAAAGCTTCTATCGAAAGGTAGGAGCTTTTTTTATTAATGCTTACTTTTGAGTTTAAACAAAAATTCATGACAAATTACACATCCACAGTAGAAGAACGCTTTGTAAAATACGTTCAAATTGATACCACAGCAGATCCAAATTCAACTTCATTTCCTTCTTCAGAAATTCAAAAGAATTTAGGTCGCGAGTTAGTAAAAGAATTAACCGAAATGGGAATCAAAGATGCTGAAATGGATGAATGGGGATATGTTTTTGGGACAATTCTTAATAATACTGGAAACGAAAATTTACCAACAATTTGTTTTTGTTCGCACATGGACACAGCGCCAGATTGCAGCGGGACAAACGTAAAACCAATTGTGCATAGAAATTACGATGGCAATCCTATCACACTTCCAGACGATACAACTCAAGTAATTACAACTGAAAAGCACAGTTATCTGAAAGAAAAAATTGGAGACGATTTAATCACTGCAAGTGGATTGACATTGTTAGGAGCTGATGATAAAGCGGGAATTGCAATCATTATGGATTTCGCACACCATATTATTAACAATCCAGACATTCCGCACCCAACTATTCGTATTTTATTTACACCAGACGAAGAAGTTGGTCGCGGTGTGGAGCATTTAGATATGGAGAAATTAAACGCTGATTTTGGTTATACATTGGACGGCGGAGTTTTGGGTTCTCTGGAAGATGAAAGTTTTTCAGCGGATTCAGTTACCATTAAAATTGAAGGAATCGCTGCTCATCCAGGTTATGCAAAAGGTAAAATGGTGAACTCGATGAAAGTGGCTTCTGAGTTTATTGCTTCATTGCCAAAAGACAGCTGGTCGCCAGAAACAACGAGTGGACGAGAAGGATTTGTTCATCCAGTTGCTATCAATGGTGGAATGGAAGAAACAACAATTCAATTCATTATTCGTGACCACATCACATCAAAATTAAAAGAATACGAAGATCGTTTACAAGGTCTTCTGAATGCTACTTTGGCTAACTACCCAACGCTACAATCTTCTTTCGAAGTAAAAGAGCAATACCGCAACATGAAGGAAATCATTAAAGATGTTCCTTTTGTAACGGATTATGCGATTAAAGCAATGGAACAAGCGAACGTAAAACCGCTTCCGACAATTATACGTGGTGGAACGGACGGTTCGCGCTTATCGTTTATGGGACTTCCTTGTCCAAACATCTTTACAGGTGAAATGGCGATACATTCACGTCACGAATATGTAAGTATTCAAGACATGGAAAAAGGAGTTGCGACATTGACTGAATTGGTTCAAATCTGGACGAAACATAGCTAATGAATCACCTGAGCATCATAAAAGATATTAAAGCGAAGAAATTCGAGAAGATCTATTTTCTTCACGGAGAAGAAGCGTATTATATTGATGCAATTACAGATGCAATTGTCGAAAATGCGTTAGAAGAGCACGAACGTGACTTCAATCAATTCATTTCCTACGGAAAAGATTCCGAACCATTGTCGATTATCTCCCAGGCGAAAGAATATCCAATGATGGCAGAACGGCGTTTAGTTGTATTGAAAGAAGCGCAAGATTTTAAAGGAATGGAAGACCTTCTTCCCTATTTTGAATCGCCTTCAGATCAAACGATTTTTGTTGTCAATTACAAATACAAAAAATACGATTCACGCAAGAAAGCACTAAAAGCAGCTGCTAAAAATGGACTGGTTTTTAATTCAGAGAAAGTTCCTGACTATAAACTAGTCGATTGGATGAGTGATTTCGTAAAATCGAAAGGTTTTGGAATAACACCAAAAGCAAATATGCTGTTGGCTGAATTCTTAGGAAATGATTTATCGAAAATTTCCAATGAGCTTGACAAATTGCAAATTCTGCTTGAAAAGGGAACCACAATCAACGAAGTACACATTGAAGAAAATATCGGGATTTCAAAAGACTATAATGTTTTTGAATTAACCAATGCAATTGCTGTTAGAGATGTGCATAAAGCGAATGTGATTGTTGATTACTTCACTCACAACCCAAAAGCAACGTCACTAGTTCCCATAGTTTCAAACCTATTCAATCATTTTTCACGCTTGATGAAAATTCACTTTTTAGGAGGACAATCGCGTGATATTTTAGCATCTTCATTAAAAGTTCATCCTTTTGTAGTAGGACAGTTAACCAATTCTGCGAAAATTTACAATCCAAAAAAAGTTGCTGCGAACATTGCAATTTTGCACGAATTTGATTTGAAATCGAAGGGAATTGGAAATTCTACTTTTACAGAAGGAGAATTGATGAAAGAAATGATTTACCGATTGATGCACTGATGCGTTTATTCTACGACGAACATATCGCCCAAACGGCAACCACGCACACGCTTTCTGAGGAAGAATCCAAGCACATTGTACGGGTATTGCGCATGGACAATGGTGATAAAATTGGACTCCTAAATGGAAAAGGCGGCAATTTCACCTGTGAAATAACAGATGCGCATCCAAAACGTTGTGCATTGAAAGTACTTTCAAACGATCAAGCAAATCCCTTAAAGCATGAGATCCACGTTGCGGTTGGTCCAACGAAACAATTGGAACGCATAGAATGGTTTGTGGAAAAAGCCACTGAAATTGGAATCACCGAAATTTCGTTGATTGATTGTGATAACGGTGAGCGCGCGAAAATAAACATCGATCGTTTGGTGAAAAAAGCAGTTTCAGCCATGAAGCAATCACACCGTACGTTTTTACCAAAAATCAATGAATTGCAAAAACTGAGCGACTTCATTGAAGCAAATCCAAACGGACTCATTGCTCATTGCTACGAAAACGAAAAAAATGATTTTTCCGACGTTTTTGAATTGACTAATTGTCCCATATTAATTGGACCAGAAGGAGATTTCTCACAAAAGGAAATTGAAAAAGCATTGGAAAACGGATATAAAACAATTACCTTAGGTCCCAATCGTTTACGAACAGAAACGGCAGCGCTTTATGCCTGTATGCAAGCAAAATTGATTACAAAATGAACAAGTTGATTTTCATTCTCGGTTTACTCCTCTCCTTCGCTAGTTGGAGTCAGGGAAGTTATCAATTAGCCGTTTTGAAATACAGTGGTGGCGGAGATTATTACGCCAACCCGACTGCCCTTCCTAACCTCATCAAGTTCTGTAATCAGAATTTAGCGATGGGAATTAGCACGGACGTTCCCTACGTTGAAGTTGGAAGCCCCGATTTGTTCTTGTACCCTTTTGTTCATATGACAGGACATGGTAACGTTGTTTTCTCGTCGATGGAATCAAACAATTTACGCACATACCTTGAGGGAGGAGGCTTTTTGCACATAGATGACAATTACGGAATGGATGAATTCATTCGCGTTGAATTGAAGAAAATTTTCCCGAACAACGAATTGATTGAATTGCCGTTTGATCACCCTGTGTTTCATCAGAAATACGATTTCAATGGATTACCAAAAATACACGAACACGACGGTAAACGCGCGCAAGCATTTGCAATTATCATTGACGGAAGAATTGTTTGTCTCTACACTTACGAAACCGATTTAAGCGATGGTTGGGAAAACCAAGAAGTCCACAACGACGCACAGAACAAACGTGACCAAGCATTAAAAATGGGTGCAAATATTCTGATGTTTGCGTTTATGCAGTAACGAGATACTAGTTTCAGAATTGAATTTTCCAACTCATATTCAATTACAAACGTTTAACAACTATGAAATACTCTATTTATTTATTAGCTCTTGTTTTAATTACCCTTACCTCATCTTGTAAAAAAGAGAAAAAAGAACCTACAACAAGTACCAATGTAGAATACGATTACTCAAATTTAAAAGGAAGTTACTATGGCATTCAACATTCAAGTGCCGTCGAATTCACTTCAACTACAGAATCGGACCAGATATTAGCAACTGATATCGTTGCGAATCAATTAACTTTCAAGAACACTTCTTTCAACCTGGTAACTCCTCAAACTACAAGCTATAGCAATGGAAATCCATTTTACACCCACGCTGACCTAAATTTCTCTTCAAATTTCAACCAAATAGCATTTGACCAACGATATGACGGAGGAATCACTGCTATAAACAGAACATTTAACGGTACTAAAACCACTTTAGCAAGTACGGAAAATAATGAGCATCCACTAAAAAGTCAATTGGAGGGAATGTTTATTCTACAGATGATCAAACACGAATATTTAAATTCAATTGATGTCAGTTATATTGACACCGTATCAGTTACAATGTCGGGTTTCAATCCTGTCATAGAAGGTAAAACGTACTCTGTCGGTTCCTTTTACACGTATTATAAAGTAAATTCACAATGGCAAGGCGGTCCACAAATTACTGACTTATACTGGATTGAAGACAGTCTTTATTTAGACTACAAAACCATTTCCGGAGTGAATTCAGGTCCAAGCGACACGATACATCATATTTTTTCTGGCGCAAGGCTTTAAGGGCACATTAGCTAAAGTATGATTTAGCTTATGAAAAGTAACCAGTTATTGAATGGGAAAACCAATTACTTAAAAATGAAGTAACTATTTTTATGTTTGCACCTATTCAGTAAATATCCAATTTACAATCAATTACAAACGGTAATTATCGGCTAGTTGTGCGTCTGCAAAGGTTTTTTGATTAATTTGGGGCAATAAATATATAGCCGCTAATCAACAAATGGCGTTTAGCGACTAGTTATAGATAATAAAAATCCACTGTAAAAGATAAATAATGAAAAAAATCCTCTTATTCACTACGTTGGTCTGCTGTACAACAATTTCAGCACAAGACAATCGAGAAGCCATAAAAATTGAAGTTGATAAGGATTGTAAATCTGCCATCAACAAAAGAACATTTAAGGATGAAATCTACACAAATCCTGTCCGAATTGTAAACACCTTGAATACGGTAGTGACTTTAATGTTTAGCTACAAAGAAAATTTCATTTATGAAGATAAAGGCCCTGTTTTAAACATTTGGTTTAATGAAGAATTTTTAACTAGATACTTAACTGATCACATCTTCCTTACTATTGATGGTAAAGAATTTGATTTGGATCAACTAATTGAATTTGAAACCTATGATCAAACTATTGACAACAAAACAGAAACATGGTGGGGACTAGGGTTTTACTTGGATTCTGACCTTAAAAATGCCTTTGATAGTGCAGTAAACATGGAAATGGGTATGCTCGAGAGAAAATCTCGTGAAAGAAACATCTGGAAGTTTAACCCGCTTATAATCAAAGGCATTGTTGATGCCTATGATTGTTTTGTAACTTATTATTCTCCAATTGATTCGAGGCTCAGTGACGAACGAAAAATTGCAAGAGAAAATTATGAGAAAAACTTAAAAGAATTCGATGTAAATTACAGAGATTCTAAATGGTTTGACAACAAAGAAACAGTTAAGAAAAGCCAAAGCACTGAGCCTTCTGTTGACCGAGAAGATGCACTTGCGTACCAAGTTAAATTGAATAATGACAACTTTCTTGCCTTATATTATTTTAATCAGGACAGACTGTATCAAGGAGTTTATGTTCTTGAAGAAGATTACGTAAACGAGAATAATTTTTACACAAAATATAAAGAAATTCAGAAAATTTTGACTTCTAAGTATGGTGAGCCAAAGAAAGTTACTAAGCACCGAAGCAAAGATCTGTTTGATGGTGCTAATGAGATCGGTATGGCTATTCAAACCGGTGAATACAGTGAATATACTCTTTGGGAAACTAAAAAATCCACAATCACACTTATTATAGAAGGCGAGAATTTTGATTCTAAACTTACCATTCGTTACAACACCAAAGACTCAGCATTATTGATGGAAGTGAAAAAGGATGATAAGATAAGAAGAACAGATGGGTTTTAATAGAAATGAGATATCTATAACATGCACTAAGCAAAATGGCGCACAATTACACTCTAGAAAGCGCCACATTGCCTAGTGCAGAACCGTTATGGTTCATTAAAGCCATAGCGTGATACCCGAACTGAAAAAGTAATTTAAAATGGAAAACCTAGTCCCAATTTATCGGCTAAAAAGCGGACACATCGATTTTAATCAAGGATTAAAACTTGATTTTCTGTTGGGTTTGGTGTATAATGACGAGGGAAACCTATATATCGAACTACACTTTGACGAATTTTTAAATCTTAAGGAGTTTTATCACAACAATCAGGGTGCATTTGAACAGGATGATTACAAATTATTCTGCAGTACTGAGGATGGATATAAATTTACAGCGTCCAAAATTTTAATGAAAAATTTACCTTTTAGAAAATCCAAAGGGAATTTCTATTGTTTTGATCACATTAAAATTGAAAAAGAAATTCATAACATACCCTCCAATGACTTAGAATCAGAATTAGAAAGTGTTAAGGATCCAATTAAATACATTAAACTGGAAGGCCTCCGTATTCATCATACCAGCCACACATTTATTAAGGCATCCAGGGCATATGGCCCAGTTCGTCCTGACGAAGTTGGAGGTGACAAGTTGTGGGATCACACCGAAGTTACATTTCAACTAGACTTCAGGTCATACCAGTTTATCATAAGAAAAGATGACGATGGAGAATCTATTATTGAATTCCAAAGTCCAAAGAGTCAATATCTTGCTATGCCTTATGCTTTTTGGGAAGTCATTAAACTTGATTTCCTTGAATACCTTTCCTTTCTAAATGGTGCGGCGGTGTATATAAGGGCAGAATATTATGGACAATACTACAGCGGAGGCAAGTTGGATGCTCAAATTAAAAAAATATATAGTGCGCAACATCATAAACCTTATCGATGGAACAATTATATACCGATAAACAATGCATGGTATAAGGGGGATGGAATTGTATCAAATGCATTTCTGAATTGTTTCGAAAAATATCGAAACCTGAATGTCCTATTGGACTTGAATACAATTATTTTCTATTTGAATAATGCTGAACAAGCTCCATCAATGGGGGAAAGAATTTTTATTCAAACTATTCTTCTTGAAAGATTTAGTAATAAACATGCTGAAACTTTTGAAGACATAGAAACTACAATTATTGACCCTGAGATTTATGAACCAATTCATAAAGAATTAGTGGAAGTTTTAGAAAGAAATAAGAAAGCACTGGGCGGTAATTTCAATCTACTAAACAGTAAACTTTCAAACTTAAATAATACTAAACGAAAACAGACCGATTTTAAGTTTCGTCAACTAATTCAAGCCGCAAATATTGAATTAACAAAAGAAGTAGAAGACCTACTTATTTCTAGGCATAAAATAGTTCATTCAGGAGATATCGGTAAATCTAATGAAGCTCGAAAAAATTATTTTTTGATGGATAAGCTTCTAAGAAAAATAATCGTGAATCTAATAGGCTACGAAGGGCCAACAATAGATTCTGGAAAGCATCTTCAAAATCCTCAAATTTCGCCAATTCGTTCGACTGACAAAAAAAACCATACACCACCTATGAAAGATAGGGCTACAATTACACTCGAGAAAAAGCCCTATCTTCCATAGCGGCAAACCGTTATAAGCCATTAAGATGATAAAACAGAATTTTAAAATATTGACCTCTTTTTGGTTCGTTTTTGGACTGTCTATCTTGTTATTGAATGACTTTTTGCTTAAGGATATATTTGGAAATTGGTTGACTGGAAAATTATCAGATTTTGCAGGTCTTTTTGTTTTTCTTGTGTTCTGGGCAACTATTTTCCCCAAGCATAAGTTAATTGTAGCATGGATAACTGCTATCCTATTCATTTTTTGGAAGTCACAGTACAGTCAAACATTAATAGACATTTGGAATAGTCTAGATTTACTAAACATCTATAGAACAGTTGACTACTCAGACCTTTTTGCCCTGCTAATTTTACCTATTGCTTATAAATTTAGCTCAAGCGACAACCAATTAGTCCATTTCAATATAAACCCTAGCTATCCATTTGTTTTGTCCGCCTTTGCTTTTGCAGCGACTAGCTATAGATCTGACGTTGATATTAATTCAAATTATATTTACCCACACTCAAGAGATATATTAATTGATGAATTAAACAAAATTGATTGGCTTTCTAATAATCTAAAATTAAGCACTGCAGGAAACAATATTGACACCTTTAATTTAGAAATGAAATCAACATTTTGTTTTGATAAAATTGACATATCCGTTGCTATAATTGCATTTTCGGATAGCACATCCGGCTTGAGCCTAATTTCAGCGGAACATCGTTGTCCTGAAAGCAAAAAGGACAAAGAAAAAATAATCGAAGAGTTCGAAAAAAAGGTCATTAATAAGTTAAAATAGGCTTATAACACGTACTAAAACACATAAAGCTCCCTTTAATCCCTACACCAACCCCACTCTTTTCGCATACAACGCTAAGCCCACATTAGTTGAAACTCCCAACTTATAACGCAGGGCGTTCAAGTGCAAATCTACCGTCCGCACATCTATGTTCAATTGCTTGGCAATCGCGTTTCGATCTTTCTCCTGTGCGATGAAAATCAACAATTTTCGTTCGTGATCCAGCACGGAAAGGTCTTCCTCAGTCAATTCAATCATTGCATCGGCGTCGAAGTACTTTTCTCCTTTTGCCAACTTCCGCAGTACATCCAATAAGGATTCAAGGCTTTGTTCTTCCGTTACCATTCCTTCCACACGATATTTCAATGCCATTTGAAGTGTCTCCATCGAACAACAGCGCACCAATAACAAAACAGGGACTTTCGGTTGAGCCGATTTCAATTCTGCAACAAACTTCCAATTCGCAGTCGCCCTTTCACCCAGCACCGCTAGTATAACGTCCGCACCGGCTTCGCTCTGCAAATTATCTTTTGCATTGTTAAACTGAATAAACTCAAAGGGGAAGTTTTCTCCCCTCGTTTTTGCAATCTCCTTCAACAGATCGTACATCAGCGGAGACGCGTTGTAGATTTTCACCTTGATCGCTTCCATAACTTCTCTTTTTCTTGACAAAAATGCAAATTGCGTACCATAAGATGTAAAGCACATTAACAGTAAGAGAAGCTCAGCATGCATGATGAGAAGCATTGACTACTTATAACGAAAACCATATACCATATAGGGAAACACACTTTGCATTTTTGTAAAGACATTTTACATTTTTGTAAAATCACTATACATTTTGAGAATAACCTATTCTATAAAGAGAAAATACAAATTCATAAAGAGAAGACATATGTGCTAAAATGTGGGAATAATGTAAATCTATCTTTTAATTGTATAATACATTTAGAGGTAATAGTCGCCAACTTTGGCTTGTCGTGTAGATACCCAAACTTCATTTTCTTACAATTGTTCGAATGATTGTTCAGGAAAGTCTAAATATTTCACACCATATCCAAACCCAACACACGAAAGCTTCAAGGTTGATTTGGGAATGATGAAAACGGAAATAATTGCATCATTGATAAATAGTTTAGGGAAAGAAATTCTATTTCAAAACTTTAATTCAGCTAACATTATAAGTATTAATATTAGTGCACCTGCTGGGATTTACTTTTTAAAAATAAGAACATCAGAAGGAGATAGTGAAATTATGAAAATTGTAAAGGAATAAAACCAAATTTTTCAAGCTCCAAAAGGAATGTTTTTCAGAATTATTGAGTGATTTAATTTATTCTGTATTCTGTTTCAAATTTACTACCTTGGTAACACATTAATAATTAGCTACCTATTATGTTTCAGTATATATTAAGAAATTTTCTCCTGTTTTTTATTTCGATAGTTCATTTCAGCCATATTACCGAAGCTCAGGAAATTACAATTAACTACCAACAAGCAACAGAGCAGTTTCCAGAAATATACCAACCCGGAATTTTTTTAGTTCCGAAAACAGCGAATGCAACAAATGATTTATTGAATAATGGAGTTCATTTTAATTCTATCCGAACAATTGACATCGAATCTGCCTTAAATCATTGGACCGTTTCATCAATTAATGACGTAATGTCTCAACTTGAAGTGCAAAAACCTAACATACTTTTAGCAAATTCTCGTTGTGATAAATTAATAATGCCCATTTTAAAAATGCCCGTTTGGCTAAGCTCGTCTAGCGACACAACTACTGTAGAAGCTGGTTTTTCACACCTTCATGCTGTTCCACCTGCAAGCTATACCACATGGAATACTTTAATGGACAGCATAGTGGATAAATTAAATAATCAATGGGGCTTAAATCCGTACTATGAAATCTGGAATGAACCAGATGGAGCATTTTGGCAAGGCACCGATTCTGAGTATTTCGAGTTTTTTAAGAATACCTTTTTTGCTATAAAATCGAATCACCCTAATGCTCTTGTTGGAGGACCCACAGTTTCTAGCTTTATCTCTTCCTTTACCGCATCGTATTCTCCAGGCTATCAAACGACTGAAAAATTGGACTCCACAATCATCGGCCAAGTAATAGATAGTTGTGTTAGTTGGGGAGCACAATTGGATTTTATTTCATGGCACAAATTTGGAATTAATCTTCACATTGTCGGGATGGAAATGGATTATTTAAATCAAAAACTAATTAATTCTGGTCATGGTATAGTTCCATTTATTATTTCTGAATGGAATTTGGGAATAGGTTATAGGGAATCAATTTTAGATCCAGCCTATATGATAAACTATACACAGTGCTTAAAAGAACATAACATTGCTGCACAAACAGTCGCTGCCTGGCAAGATTTTGAAGTCGGAGCGACCGAGTTCCATGGAGATTATGGTTTATTGAGTAACGGAGCCTTACATAAACCTTCATGGAAAGCATTCCTTCTGTTAGAAAAAAATGAGGGTGAACTTATCACTGTTTCCAATTCGGATTATCGAAATTTAAACGCAATTTCTACCTACGAAAATGATACTTTGCGGGTACTCGTTTCCAATTATTCGCTTCCTGGAACAGTCGAAGCTGGATTTAGCCTTTTTTACGATCACACCATAAATTCGGATAGCTTGTTGAATAATGGATTTACTCCCGGAAAAGTTGATTCTATTTTCCAAGGACTTATAACAATAACTGGAAGTGATCCACTCACCCTTGCGATCAACTCGTGCATACCGATTTATCAATCCTCAGAAAATTACTTTCAAAACGGAAGAGATATAACATTACATTTTCCCGGCATAGTTGGAAATTATACTGGAATTAAAACACGTATTGATTCGACCCATAACAATATCATTTATTCGTTCGATTCTCTGGTCGGCCAAGGTTACAATAGAACAGATGCAGTAAATTACCTTCACCCAAATGACTATTTTG
The DNA here is from genome assembly GCA_913059205.1 of uncultured Flavobacteriales bacterium. Taxonomy (GTDB): domain Bacteria; phylum Bacteroidota; class Bacteroidia; order Flavobacteriales_D; family Crocinitomicaceae; genus UBA4466. The sequence continues at coordinate 27,360 of CAJXRM010000003.1, read as the reverse complement.
AATCTGAAAACATCAACATGATTGATTCAACTTTCACGTTTCATCTTCAAGCGAATGGAGTGGCGTTAATTGAATTTCATATGCCTGATCTAACTGTTTTATTAAATGAGATGTCAATGAATCAGAATAAGTTAATTATCTATCCGAACCCCACAAATGATATTGTTAACATCATAATTTCTGATGAAGATTTAATTTCTGTTCAAGTTTATGACTTATCTGGAAAGCTAATAATGACAGAAAAGTCATCTTCATTTTCTATGAAGGATTACGACGATAGTGTGTACTATTTAAAAATCCAAACAAAGACAATGTCACAAGTGAAAAAATTAATTAAGCGTTAATTCGTAATTGTGACAACTTAAAAAACAAAACCCCACTCTTCCTATGTAAAGTGGGGTTTCTGTTTTCAATCTATTTAAAATCAGAAAATAAATAGATTTCAACTGCACTACTTCCAGCCGCCACCGAGAGCACGATATGCGTTTATGGCGGCAATCATTTGTTCTTTCTTAGTATCTACCAATTCAAACTTCGCCTCCAACACATCTCGCTGTGTCATCAGGACTTCCATATAATCTGCCCTTGCCGACATGAACAAATCACCAGAAATACGAATAGATTCAGACAGTGCATTCACTTGTTTTAATTTGAGCTCATACACGTTACCGAGATTATCAATTTTAGACAACTCATTCGCTACTTCAATGTAAGCGTTTAGCAACGTTTGCTCATAATTGTACATTGCCTGTATTTGTTTAGAGTTTGCACTATAAAAATTTGCTTTTATAGCTTTTCGATTGAGTAACGGAGCCACCAATTCACCTACTACATTGTAAATAATTGATTGCGGTCGAATAATATAGCTTGGATTAAAGGCATTCACTCCAAATCGTGCTCCTAATTCGAGTTTAGGATAGAAATCCGCTTTTGCTATTTTTATGTCCAACTTACTCGCTTCGAGCTCATTTTCCGCCCTCCTAATGTCTGGACGATTGTCTAACAATTGTATTGGCACTCCTTCCAGTATGTTCATCGGTTCAATCTCGATGATTTCTACAGAAGACCTTTCAACACGTTGAGGAAAACGACCAACTAAATAATTAATCCTATTTTCCGCTTCCACAATCTCTTGCTGAACTAGATATTGTAAGCTTTTGGTTTTGTACACTTCTGCTTCAAATCGTTTAACTGCCAATTCTGTGACTTTCGCAGATTCCTTTTGAGCCTTAACAATTTCTAAGGCATTGTTTTGGATCTCGATATTTCTATTTACGATTGCCAAGTGATTATCATGAGCCAACAAATTATAATATGATTCTGCAATTTCCGCAACTAAATTCGTCACCAAGTAATTTTTCCCTTCATAAGAAGCCAAAAACCGTTTTGCTGCTGCGTCTCGACCATTTCTCAATTGTCGCCAAATATCTACCTCCCAAGATGCCTTAAATCCTATAATAAAATCCGGAACGGGCTCAGGCATTTCCTTTCCAGGTTCTATTTCGGTTGTTGCTTCCATAGCTCCTTGAGGAGTATAACGACCGGCTTTATCAACTCCTGCACCGACATTTACACCAAGACTTGGCAAAATCTCGCCTTTTTTGGCCATAATTTCATTTTGAGACACTGCCATTTCTTGTAAAACAATATTCAACTCTTGATTGTGTGCCAAGGCCGAATCAATAAGCGCTACTAAATAAGGATCACTATAAAATTGCCTCCATCCTAAATCAACTGTGTTGGTTGAATCCTGCGCGTTTGAATAACTCGCAGGAACACTTTTATTGACATCTTGTCGCCCAAGATCGGGTGCTTTACATGACGAAATTGCCAAAAGAACAATCGTCAAACTCGTATATATTTTAATTCTAAGCATAACTTCTAATTTTTTCGATTACTTATCGCGTTTTCGTGTTAGAACATTTAATATTCTTCGCAATCTATTTAATTCAGTTTTGATTTCCTGTTGCTGTTCACTTTGTCGAACAAAACTTTCTGACAAGGATTCATCCGCCTCGTGTTTGATCAAAGTACGGCCATCTGCCATTCGTGCAAAAATGTAATACAAACCAGGAATCACAATTACTCCAATCAAGGTTCCCAGGAGCATTCCGCCCATAGCTGAAGTTCCGATTGTTCTATTCCCGATTGCACCAGCTCCGTGCGCCATCACCAATGGAATTAATCCCGCAACAAAAGCAAACGAAGTCATCAAAATAGGTCTAAATCGAACTTTTGCTCCTTCAATCGCAGCATCGAGAACACTCATACCTTGTCGTCGTTTGTGCACTGCAAACTCAACAATTAAAACAGCGTTTTTACCGAGTAATCCGACCAGCATAATCATACCCACTTGCGCATAAATATCGTTTGCAAGCCCCATCATTTTGAGCATCAAAAATGAACCAAAAATACCCACTGGTAAGGATAGAATAACCGCTAAAGGCAACAGAAAACTTTCATATTGAGCAGCAAGTACGAGGTAAACGAATATTAAAACCACAATGAACACATAAACTGAATCATTTCCTCTTTTCGCTTCATCGTATGATAGACCTTCCCAGGCAATGTCATATCCTTTCGGAAGTTTTTCATCAGCGACTTCTTTGATTGCAGAAATCGCGTCTGCCGTTGTATACCCATTGGCTGGAAGTCCTCTAATAGATGCAGAGTTGTACATATTGTATCTCGTAATCTCATTTGGTCCTTGCGTTTTTTTCATCTTCATAAAGGCAGAATATGGAACCATTTCACCAGCATCATTTTTTACAAAGAGATTGAGAATATCCGTAGGCATTCTTCTAAATTCTGGTCCAGATTGAACGTACACTTTGAAAAAACGACCAAAACGAATAAACCCTTGCTCATAGGTTGAACCAATCATGATATTTAAATTATCCATGGCCTTGCCGATTGACACGCCTTTTTGCATCGCCGCTTTATTGTCTATGACCAATTCATATTGTGGATAATTTGCAGCGAAAAAGGTGAAAAGACCAGAAAGTTCTTTTCTCTTTTTTAACTCCGCCATAAAGTCCTTGTTTATTTGATCAAAAGCCTGATAATCCGTGGATGCATTTTTCTCCAACATTCGAAGAGAGAATCCACCTGAAGATCCAAATCCAGGGACCGCGGGAGGCTCGAAATATTCAACAACGGCGCCTAAATCCTTGGATTTTTCTTCCAACTCTTCCATTATTTCATGTACATTTTTCGAGCGCTCGCCCCATGGTTTGAGGTTTATCAAACATGTACCCGCATTGGAACCCCGTCCTTCGGTCATAATTTCATAACCAGCCAAAGAAGAAACAGATTCGATTCCTTCTACCTTTTCACAAATCTTCTGAAGCTCTCTTGAAACTTGATTCGTTCGCTCTAATGTTGCTCCTGGAGGAGTTTGAATAATTGCATAAATTGTCCCTTGATCTTCACCTGGAATAAAACCACCAGGTAAAATATTATTTTCAACAACAATACCAATACTAAAAATAACAAGGACAAGCACTGTAACAATTCTTCTATTCACTATTAATTTTAAAAGTCCCACATAACGACCTGTTAACTTATCAAACCGCTTGTTAAACCAATCAATAAACATTTTTACTGGTGATTTTTTTCGTGGTTTACCGTGATTGTTTTTCAAAATCATAGCGCAAAGTACCGGAGTAAGTGTTAATGCCACAATTGCCGATAGAATAATTGAACTTGCCATTGTGATTGAGAATTGGCGATAAAACGTTCCAACTGGTCCTGACATAAATGCTATCGGAACAAAAACTGAAACCATGACCAAAGTAATCGCTATAATCGCCCCACTGATTTCACCCATTACCCTTTTTACTGCTTCGAATGGTGACAAAAGTTCCTCTTCCATTTTTGCATGTACTGCTTCTACAACCACAATTGCATCATCGACAACAATACCTATGGCCAATACCAAAGCAAAAAGAGTAATTAAGTTAATCGACATACCAAACATTTGCATGACAAAAAATGCACCTATCAAAGAAACTGGAACAGCAATAATTGGAATAATAGTCGATCTAAAATCCCCCAAAAACAAGAAGACAACAAGTGCAACTAAAATGAAAGCATCTCTCAGTGTATGAACGACTTGCTCAATAGAAGCATCCAAAAATTTTGATACATCATAACTAATTTTGTAATCGACTCCTGGAGGAAACGTTTTTTTCATTTCTTCCAACTTCAATTTCACATTTTCGATTACTTCTGTTGCGTTACTTCCAAGATTCTGTTTTAAAACGATTGCCGCAGAAGGATGTCCATCAAGATTTGAATAAATATCAAAAAATGCACTTCCTAATTCAACTTTAGCGATGTCTTTTAAATGAATACTCTCTCCTTCTGCATTAGCACGAATGATAATTTGCTCGTATTCTTCTGGTTTGTTATATTGGCCTTTATATGTTAAAACATATTCAAGTGATTGAGCATCAATTCCTGAACTTTGTCCTAAACGACCTGGACGACCAATTAAACTTTGTTCAGCCAGAGCTTCCATAACTTCCTCCACAGCAATATTATATGCTCTCATGCGCTCTGGATTCAACCAAACACGCATTGCGTAAGTTCTACTTCCTAAAATAGTTGACCGACCTATACCGTCGATTCTACTTATTTCCGGAAGCATTTGAATACTAGCATAATTATATAAGAACTTCTCATCCAACTTATTGTCTTTGCTGTACAAATTGACATACATTAACATACTTGGTTGGATCGGAGTAATTACCACTCCTTCACGTTGCACTAATTCAGGTAAAAGCGGCATTACTTGATCAACACGCGTTTTAACCCTAATTACCGCTTGGTTAGGATCAGTTCCTGGCTCAAACACTACATTCAATGTTGCTTCACCAGCACTAGTCGCATCGGTTGCCATGTACCGCATTCCTTGAACACCATTTATGGCATTTTCTAGATTCGATAAAGTAGATTTTACTAAAACATCCGCGTTTGATCCAGGAAAAGCGAGGAATATACTCACGGTTGTTGGAGCAATCTCAGGAAATTGAGCTGTAGGTAATTGTTTCATGGACAACATTCCCATGAAGACTATTACGACCGAAATAACAATGGCTAAAACGGGTCTGTAAATTATTTTACTAAACATGATTTCTCTTTTTTAACTCGTTCTTATTCAGCGTATAATTTCAAATTAGAAATCACCTTTTTAGGTTGAACAAAAGTGAATTTGATTTTATCATTCTCATTCACTTTTCGAATTCCTTCGATAATAATCTTATCTCCTTGGGCGAGACCTTTAGATACAGCATATAAATGAGGCAATTCTGCTCCCACAGTAATATTTCTAGCATGGACGACATTGTGCTTGTCAACTACAAAAACATACTTTTGATCCAAAATTTCGTATGTTGCTTTTTGTGGAATTAAGAGTGCGTTTTTCAAAGAAGACTCTACCTGAATTGTACCAGTTTCACCGTGTCTTAACAATGCATTAGGATTTTTAAAAGTCGCACGAAAAGCAATATTTCCTGTTTCATTATTAAAGTCTGCTTCTATTGTTTCGACTTTACCTGTTTCAGAATAGTATTCATCATTTGCCATTTTCAATTTAACTTGACTCAAATTGTCTTTTTTAGAATGTTCCATGTAGTCCAAATACTCCGATTCAGGAACATTAAAATAAACCCAAAGTGTGCTATTATCAGATAAGTTTGTAAACAAATCTCCTTCCTCTATCAAACTTCCCAAACGCACATGGAACTTATCAATAATTCCATCAAACGGTGCTCTAATCTCCGTAAAATCGAGATGAGTTTGAGCTAGTTTTAATTCTGCTCTAGCCTTACTCAATCTAGCTTTTGCCATAGCGAGCTCAGTTTTTGACACTACTTTTTTTTCAAACAGGGCTAGCGTGTTTTCTACCTCAATTTCAGCAACTTGCACCTCAGCTTTTGCTCCCATGACCTCAGCCTCAAACAAATTGGGCATAATTCGAAACAATAACTGCCCTTTTTTAACCCGTTGACCTTCATCTATATAGATTGATTGAAGATACCCCCTTTCTTGTGCTCGTAATTCTATGTGGCTAATTGCATGAATTTGACATACATATTCTTTGGTAACGACTGTGTCCTTCCGAAAAGGACTTGTAACTAAAAATTTAACACTCTCTTCTGCCTCCTTGTGCTCAGGTTGGCAACTTGTGAAAACACCAGCAACTATTAAGGATGCCAGCATAACAACTCTTTTCATAAAAAATTAATTTTGATTTCTGATTTTAAATCTTGGATTTACAACTTACTTGAACTCATTCGAGCTCTCTGATTACAAAAAATTGAAATACAGAAAATTGAGGGTACAAGAAATTACACTAACAAAGGACGAAACTGTTAATCGCCTAAGTATAAAAAATCAAATACGGAAAACTTGGTATAACTTATACCAACATTTAAAAATCTCCTCAGAATGAGAATAAACGTAAATGCCATTGTTAATTTCGCTGATTGCGATAGTAGCATCGCGATAATTAAAAATAGAAACAGAATGAAATTTCTTTGTGATTTTAGTTTTATGTGATTCCGTTTCGTCGTCATCAACTTCTTTCTCTACTAATGCTAATAAGTTTTCATTGTTTTCGGATTTTGTATTTGCATACAAAAAGGTATCTATGAAACGATCAGATTTTTGGATATAGGAATTTGAAGTGTGATTTCTATTAAGAGTATGATTCAACTCAGAACAAGTGTTCGCCATTGAATTTGAACCCAATAGAAGGACGTAAACGACAATTAGATATTTGAATAAAATCTTCATCACGAAACAAATGTAATCGAAAGAATAATCTGGCAATATAATTTCAAGTTATTTTTTTGTTAAGAGCGTTTTTTGATAATCCGCTCATAAATTTTCAGTGAAAATTAGTTTCTTTTTGTAGTTTTAGAAAAACTAAACTTATAAAAATGACAAAAGACCAAGACTACGTATACTACGAAAGTGGATTAATGTTGAATTCAAAACAACCAATGAAGCAAATTGATGTTTGCTTGGTAAGTACCAAAGATTATGTTTTCTACGTACCTAAAAAATCTGTTGGAATGTTTTTAGTTCTGAATACAATTAAAACGCACCAATATTTTGATGGTGTTAGCATCGAAGATGGCGTTCAAAAAATCATCGCGAATTCTGAGACTCCCCAAGATTTAGAAAAATCTATGATTGCCCTTTTAGAGGATGATGAAAAATACGTTCATAAAATTGCAGACAAAAAGACGTTCAAAATAAAAGGATTCTTAGGTAAACATACTTTACGAATGAGTACAGGCGGAACAAATTGGTCTTCCGTGATGCCTAAAGGTAAAGGGTTGAGCAAAGAGTTCAGAACGTTTCACGGACAATAAAACACAATGATATCTTGGAGTTCAAAAATCGATATTATCGGTTATTACGATAACGTTTTAGCAGAAGAGTGTCGCATTTGCACTAAAAAGTCTAAGCCTGTTTACAAAGTTGAACAGGCTTATTTTAAATTATACGGTCTAGCTTTGTTTCCAACTAAGCGCACCTATTACAAAACATGCGGAGAATGTAACACTCAATTAAAGGCAAAATCGAATGACTCGAATTTGGATGTGGTAAAGCGGCATTTTCCTAGCCAGATTAAGTTTAAGTATGTATGGGGATGGCTTGTATTACTGCCTATTGTTGCCTTTATATTTTATTTAATTACTTTAGTTAAATGAACTATTTCTTAATTGTTTTTCTGTTACTACTTTCTTTTTTCAGTTCAAGTCAAGGGCGATTTGAAAATGAGAAAAACCCTCTTAAAACGGCTATAGAGAGTAAAAATCTCACACTAGTAAAGCAGTTGATTGAAGCTGGAAGTGATGTAAATCAGGAAGGTGATTGGAGAGAAACACCAATAGAATGGGCAATAAAGGCCAATGATATAGCTATTGTAAACTACTTGCTCTCAAAAGGAGCGACTGGTAAAAATGGACTTGATCATGCAATTCGACAGAACAATAAGGAATTAGTTGTTTTACTTGTTGATAAAGGATTCAGTCTTTATCACTCGGTTATTTATGCAGCAGAAAATAACAATTTAGAATTGGTAAAATTGCTCGTCGCGAAAGGAGCATCAGTTAATGAAAGTGAAAAAAGAAAACGAAAACTATTTTCTAAATATTATGTCTCGGCAATTGAATTTGCTACCGAAAATAAGAATACAGAAATGGCTCTTTTTTTAATTGAAAATGGGGTTTCTCTCACTGAAGCAATTGATAATGCCATTTATAACAATCACAACGATTTACTCAAATCACTCATTAAAAATGGAAAAGAAAAAGACTTAATTCTGTTGCTTTCCTTCCAAGCGAACAACAAAGAAGTCGTTGATTTTGCGATAAAAAATGGCGCGAATGTCTTACAAAAAGATGAAAAAGGTCAGTCTTTGTTACATATCGCCTCATCTTCTGGAATTTTAGAAAACGTAAAACGCTGTATCGATGAGTTTAAAATAAGTATTAATAGTGTAAATAATGAAAATGAAACGCCTTTAATGATCGCAAGCGAAAAAGGCAAAACGGACGTTGTTAATTATTTAGTCGCCAACGGCGCTTCTCTTGAGCTGGAAAATACGGAGGGATTAACCGCTATATTTTACTCGACTAAAGGTCGATCATCAGCAGTTTTTGATTTCTTAATTTCTGCTGGAGCCAATCTTAATCACAAAACAAAATCAAATAAAACCTTATTAATCGAAGCGTGTTTAAATAACAATTCAAGCATAATTAAATACCTAATAAATGCCGGAGCGGATATTAATTCAGCTGATGATTTGAACAGAACAGCATTTGAATATTCTGTTGGTAGAGTTTCTAAGGACGTAGTTCAATTGTTCTTAGACAAGGGAGCAAATATTAATACCGTCAATTACGAAACGGGGCAATCACTGATGTATATTGCAATTGATGACGAAAATATCGAAGAAGTTATTCGACTAAAAGCACTTGGGGCATCAATTGATGTTAAAGACAAAAAAGGCAATCGACCAAGGAATGATGACAAAGAATTAATAAAATTTTTGGTTGAAAACGGTGCAGATATAAATGCGATTGACAGTCGTGATGATTCTTTCCTGTGCAACGCTGTAGAATCAAATGACCTCGAACTGGTTCATTATTTAATTTCTAAAGGAGCAGACGTAAACCAAAACTGTTATTTCGGTGAACCACCTCTAATAAAAGCGATTAAAAAAGAAAGTCTCACCTTAGTCACATTTCTAGCTGATAACAAAGCTGACGTAAATGCTATTGGTTATTTTGATCGAAATGTTGCGGAATACGCTGAAAAAGAAGGGAATCAAGAGATTATCAACTTCTTAAAAGAAAGAGGCGCCATGACCAAATCTGATCAAAACGAATTGTACAAAAAATCGATGGAGGTTGAAAGTGATTTAAAATCTGCGCTAAATAGCGAAAATGAAAACCTATTAATCACACACCTGAAAGGTGCAAATGGTCTTCCAATTCAAGCCTCATTAATTAATAAAATAGCGGTTTTCGCTGCTGAAAAAGGAAATCCAATAATAATGGAATTGCTAATTGAAAAAGTAAAATTCGACATTGATTCAGAATTAAACTTTGATAAGCAAACATCGCTCATAATCGCGACAATTCACGAAAAACCAACAGTTGTAAGTTATCTTTTAGGTAAAAAAGCGAATGCGAGCTTAACCGATAGAAACGATAAAATGGCGCAAGACTATGCGAAAGGAAAAAGCTTGAAACGTCTTTTTAAGAAGTAATCAAGAACCGCAACCTACACAATCAAAATGGCTATCTGTAGGCTTTACTCCTTTTAATTGCATGTCAAGATTGTGAATTTTATCCTTGATATCCATATCCGAGAACATGTCTCCAGTTAATTGCGCAGTAAGTTCTGCTATTTGTTCTTCAAGGCTCAATAAAGTTTCCATAATCTGATAGTTTTGATGGTTAATAAGTACAAAATTGCAGTATTTAAGGTCTCAATTTTTAATGAAACCGATTTTTCTATCCACAAAGTTATTCACGTGTTCGATATTATTTTGCGTTCTTTGTAGTTTAAAAATGTCACGATGCACAAAATAATTGAAGATTTAAATTGGCGCTATGCTACGAAACAATTCGATGTTTCAAAAAAAATTTCTTCCTCAGACATCGAAATTATTAAAGAATCTTTGCGATTAACGGCTAGTTCTTATGGATTACAGCCCAATCATTTTCTGATTGTCGAAAACGTTTCATTGCGGGAGCAGCTTGTTCCAGCTTCATATGGTCAAAAGCAAGTTTTAGACGCCTCCCACCTCATCGTCATTTGTGCGTATAACGATTTAACGGACAAACATGTCGACGAATATGTAGAAAATATTATTTCGACTAGAGAAAGCAATCCTGATCAAGTTAAAAACTATGGCAACTTTATGAAGAAAACGTTTTCTGAAATGTCTAGTGAGGATAAATTAATTTGGGCAAGCAAACAAGCTTATATTGCTTTGGGACAATTACTCCATACGTGCGCAACTCTTCGGATTGACTCTACTCCAATGGAAGGCTTTATTCCAGAGCGTTACTCGGAAATTTTAAGCTTAAAAGACAAGCACCTAACACCAATTCTTGTTTGTCCGATTGGTTACAGACATAAAGAAGATTCAACTCAACACCTTGCAAAAGTGCGAAAAGATCAAATTGATTTATTTGATACAATAAAATAAAAAAGTGCCACCCAATTGAGAGGCACTTTTTGCATTTAAAAATCTACTTTTTATTCTTTACTGGTTTCTTCTTCCACCCCAACACTAAACCAATCTACCTTTCTAGAAAAGTACATAGTCACAGCGAGTATCAGAAAGATTCCCAAACTTCCGAACAATAAGGCGTAATCTTGAATTTGAATAATCACAAAAATGAATCCGTAAAGAATTGTCAAGATTGCTCCAGTCATTGCTGCTAACCCCCAAGATTTCAAAATGGAACGGCAATACAGAAACACAAGCCCAATTGTCATTAAAGCTGCAAGAATGTAAGCCAAATCAAAATACAATTGTTCACTAAAAGCGAGCATTAAGACATAAAATAATACCAAAGCGATTCCGACCAAAATATACTGAATTGGATGAATTAAAATCTTGTTAAGAATCTCTACAAAGAAGAAAACCAAATACGTTAATACAATGAACAGCAATGCATACTTTGCAACGCGCATTGATTTTTGATATACATCAACCGGTAACTTTAAATCTACACCGAATTTCGATCCTGACAGTGAATGTTTATCGTCCGTCCAACTTTGTGGGTAATTTCTGTTTAAATGTAATACTTTCCAATTGGCAGTGAATCCTTTGTCAGAAACAGTGCGTTTCGAAGGTAAAAATGACCCATCAAAACTTGGCTCAGTCCATTTTGAATCAAGTTTTACATTTGTGACTTTACCAATTGGAGTGAAAATTAATCGCTCACTTCCATTTAGAGATAGATCAAATGAAAACTCCATCTTTTTGGGCATTTCCTTCAACGGAAAACGAATATGTAAACCTGAACTTAAGACTTGAGATGAAATAAGTCCTGGATTAAACATAACCACAGAATCATTCATTTTAAATTCAACTTGTTCGGTAATTCCTTTTAAATCGGTAATTCCAATACTCACAAATGCTTTTTCCAGTTCAATGTTTTCTGCCGTTATTCCTTCACTTTCAAAAGCATAACTATCAAAAAAACCATCGACTTTTAATTTTGAACCATATACCACGACTTCAAAAATTCCTCTTTGACGTTTTTCTGGAGTAACCGTTCCGTTCACATTTAACGCCTCAGGAAGAACATGATAATAGTGCTGTTCGCGAATTTCTTTATACGAACCATCTGAATTTTTAACTTGTTTCGAAGTCCAATAGGGAATTGTCAGTATCGGCCCGGTAAAAAGTTGGTCTCCAGCGTGCTTGGAGCTGACTTCGTCAATTGCTTCGTCTTGCCTAGACATTCGCTCTTGGATTAAATCCTGGACCATTACGGCAGGAATCAATAGAATGAGAATTAAGACGAGAATCATTCCCATCTTAAAAAATACATTTTCAAATAAAACTTTCATAGGATAATTGATTTTGGTTTATCTTCAAACGCACATCAATCTCCTAATCGTATTTTCTCATCGTTTATTTAACTTCAATTAACAGTTGAAGCAATCAGATGTTAACTAACCTCATCGAAACCAGTTCATTACCTGAATCAAACCTCAAGAAATAATGACCTTTCTCGAATGAACTTAGGTCGATAAACAGACTGTTCTCCATATGCGAATCTACAGTCAAGTGGCTTCCGTTCAATGATACTAAATCAACATTTGAAATCTCAGAATCGCAGTGTATTGAATAAACACCTGGAGCAATTGAAATAAGTTGAACTCCTTCTGGAATAGACTCTTCAAGTGTTGCCAAATTTATCGTAATTTGAGTTGTTATCACATCTGTATCACAAGGACTTTCAGCTATCAATTCAACTGTATAAGTCGAATTTGAATTGAATGTGTGAGTTGGATTTTTGGCAGTTGATGTATTTCCATCTCCAAAATCCCAAGAATATGTCAATGCCTTTGTACTTTCATTTACAAACTGTATTTCAGGATCATTTGGAACATATGAAAAATTCGCTTGGGTATGCTCTGTTATTGGTCGCAAATTGAAAAAATCTAAACTATCCATAACCGTTAATGCAGCCGCATTCTGAAGAATAGCCGCGTCTGTTGGACTTAATGAGCTAATAAATGTTGATCCAACTGGTGTTTTTCTAAAAATAGATGCGTAAAACGTACAAGCCGCTAAGTATGTACCAGCAACACTTGGATGTGATTCATCAGGATTGTATAATTCAATTGTTGGATAGTTTTCTCGTACATATCTCCAAGCACTTCCAACTGGTGAAACTGAACCCTGAACGGAATCAGCTATTCTTAAATAAGCCGAACGCAACCGATCATTCATACCTTCAAAAGTTGAGATTGGTCCCCACTGTGGATCTCCATTTTTTCTTCCCCAAGTCATATACATTAACACTTCTGTACAAAAGTTATTCGCATAGACGCTATCCGCCAACTGCATTGCATACGGAATTGTACTACTGTTTACTTGTGAATCAGGAAAAGATGGCTCTTGACTTTGCGCTTGAAGAACTACAAAATCCCAAATTTGACTATTTATTTTTGTCCAAGTCGCAGCATTCTGTGTGTGACCTTGAAAGGTTGTTCCACCTGGGGTTTGCGAATCATGAGTTACTTGATCACCGAATGAAGCGGCAATATTACTTAACATTGAAGGCAAATCGTTTACATAAGTATAACTATTTCCTATAAATAAAACCTTAGCTGTTTCTTGAGAGAACGAAGTTGCAGAAATAAGAATAACTGTCAGTACAGTCAAAATTTGATTTTTCATTTAATTTGATTTGATTTGCTAGTAAGACCATACAAATTCCGATAAGTTGCTTTCCCTTTGCGGTAAATTATATACAAACTATTGGAATGCTAAATTCATATGAATATTTCCAAATTTTAAGGTAATATTGTCATTCTAGTAAATTCAATTCAATGAATAAAGGAATATTGGCTAAGATTAATTTAAGTGCGTTTTTCATTTTAGTGATTGCCGTATTTATTTATATCTTTTTCAAAGCTTCGTTTGTTCCAATGACCCACGACGAAGTAACTACCGTTTTTTCGTATTCGAAATATAGTTATTGGGAAATAATGATGTATCCTGATTCTGTTCCAAACAACCATATATTGAACACATTGCTCACGAAGTTAATGATTACACTTTTCGGTACTGATGAAATTATACTTCGTCTGCCAAATGTACTTTCATTTGCGTTCTATTCGTTTGGAATTTATCGCATTCTTACAGCAATTTTAACTCAAAAATCACTTTTTTTTATTCCTGCAATCCTCTTGTTTTTAATGAATCCTTATTTATTGGACTTTTTTGGACTTTGTCGTGGTTACGGGATGTCAGTTGGCTTGATGCTGCTTTCCTTAAGTTATTTGATCACAAGCTTCAATCAGTCTAATTCCAAACATATATGGATGGCTTTTGTTCTAGCTACCTTAGCGAGTTATGCAAATTTTACACTCTTAATTTTCTGGTTAACAGTTTGTGTATTGACACTTTGTTTTTTTATCAATGTTCAAAGACAAAAAAATACTTTTTCGCTTAAAAGCTTTTTGTTTCTTGGTCTATCCGCAATAGGATTTCTTGCTTTGATTATCACGCCTATTCTAAAAATGAATGGCAATAATGAATTTCGATTTTGGACATCCAACGGATTTATTGAAGAGACCATTAAATCAACGACGTACAATGCGCTATACAATAGCCGAATTTTTCTAACAACGAACTTTATCACCTATTTTATTCTCATATTAAGCCTAATTCACTTTCTGATTCTATTCGTGCGTTTTTTGAAAACGAAAGAGAAAATAAAAGAAATACAGAAGCCTGAATATGTCTCCACTATTGTTTTGGGAATGGTAATTTCGATTAATATTTTTCAATGTGCACTCATGAACACGCCCAACCTAAATGGCAGAACAGCACTGTTTTATTACCCATTATTTATCACGATGCTAATTTCAATGCACGTGCATTTCAAATCGATTCATCAAAAATGGATAAAAGGATTAATGGCGTTAATCATCTCATTTTTTGGAATTCACCACTTATTTCATACTGCTACACCGTATCAAGTAAGAGAATGGAATTATGATGCACATACAATTAAAGTAATGCAAAAAATAGCGGAACACAGTTCAAACCAAACAAATTCCATTGAAACCCATTGGTTGTTTAACCCATCATTTCACTATTATACACAAAACAACGATAAACTAAATCTGCTCCCGTATTCCAAAACAATTAACCCCAATTCAAAAGCAAATTACTTTTATATCAATGATTCTTTAGTTCATCTTTTAGATACCTCTTTTGTTCCGATAAAACGATTTGATGATGGAAACACTTTACTTTTCAACACCAAAATTGAAGATTAGCACATCTTTCCTGTAAATATTTACGATTTTTGTGCAAAAGACCAACGAATCGTCATTCGAAACGTTATATTATTAGAATACTAAATTTTCTTTATGCGGATTTCCTTAACCTTTCTTTTTTTTCTAGTAAGTTCTGGACTTTTTGCGCAATTCAGTTTTGAATTTAATCCTTCAATTCCTGTTACTGTCAATTCGAATTCAATCAATAACCCTTGGGCAGGCGGATTAAATTACTCACAGTTTGCCGATTTTGATTTTGATTTTGATGGTGACTTAGATTTGTATGTATTTGATCGAAGCTCGAACAATATTCGTGTTTTTTTACAAGAAGGTACTGGAATCAATCGACATTACGAATTTCTTTACAACGCTGATCAATATTTTCCCTCAGACATTCGCTATCGATCCACTTTAGTCGATTTTGACAACGACGGAAGGAAAGATTTATTCACGTATGGTATTGGAGGTTTATCAGTTTATCGTAACGTGGGCAATGTAGTTGACGGTTTACAATGGGAATTATTCGACGATTTACTTTACTCACAATATCCAAACGGGTATTCAAACTTATATGTAAGTTCATCAGATATTCCGGCAATTATTGATGTTGATGGTGATGGTGATATTGATGTTCTCACCTTTCATATTAGTGGTCAACACGTTGAATACCATCAAAATCAATCAATGGAATTATACGGTATTCCCGATTCATTGAAATTCATTGTAAAAAATGAATGTTGGGGAAAATTCTCTGAAGATCTAAATACAAGTTCGGTTGTATTAAATGATCCGAACTCTCCGTGTGTTGGAGGCAATATTGCAAATCCTGAAAGAGGAATTATAGAAATTGCTGCAAAGCACGCAGGCTCCACAATTTTGGCATTTGACAGTAATAATTCTGGTGTGTTAGATTTAGTTTTGGGTGATGTTTCTTACACAAATCTTACACTTTTAGTAAATGGAGGCACAGCACCCAATACGGATTCACCAATGATCAGTCAAGACAACAACTTTCCATCCAATACGATTCCTGCGAACATGCAACTGTTTCCAGCATCCTTTTATTTAGACGTTGACTTTGATGGTGTGAAAGATTTGATTGTTTGTCCAAATGCGAAAAACGTATCTGAAAATAGAACAAGTGTTTTATTTTACAAAAACTTAGGAACAACTAACAATCCTACTTTTATATACACTGAGAAAAATTTTCTTCAAAAAGACATGATTGACCATGGAACAGGCGCAGTTCCCGTATTTGTTGATATTAACGAAGACGGACTAGAAGATATGATAATTGGTAATTTTTACCAGTACAAAGATGTTTTAGATAAAGAAAGTGTTCTTTCTTATTACAGAAATACGGGAACAACCAATTCTCCCGCTTTTACCTTGATAGATGACAACTATTTGGATTTGAACCTTGCTAATTATGGTCTTCGAAGTATACCAACTTTTGGAGATATTGACGGTGATGGTGATCAGGATTTATTGATTGGAAGAGAAGATGGAACATTAGTTTACTTTCAAAACATGTCAACTGGTTCAGGAGCAGTTTTTGCATCAGGACAAATAAATTATAAGGATAACCTGAACCAAACAATAACCGTGAATTCTTATTGTTTCCCTCAACTTTTTGACTTAAATAACGATGGTCTCTTGGATTTAATTCTTGGTAAGAAAACAGGCGAATTGGTATATTACAGAAACATTGGTACCTCAAGCTCTCCATCATTTCAATTATCCAACTCCAACCTAGGAAACATTGATGTCTCAACTGCAAATCCAGATGGATATCCTTCGCCACATTTTTTTCGATATAATGGGGAAACGAGATTGATCTTGGGTGATTTAACTGGCCGTTGTAATTTCTATACAGGTATAGATGGAAACCTTGATCCAACTGAATCGTTTACATTAATATCCGATAATTATGCAAATATAAAAACGCAAGCCTATAGTTCATTTTGGATTAATGATTTAAACAATGACGGAAACTTAGAGTTGTATGTTGGACAAGATTTAGGTGGTGTTTATCGTTTTGAACATGATCCCAACAGCACGGCTTCATTAACTGAATCAAGTTATGAAAACACGGTTGTCCTGTACCCAAATCCAACATCGCATACATTTACAATCTCGTCTGTAGAAAAGCGAATTCAATTTGTTCAGCTTACAAATTTGGAAGGCAAAATCATTGATTCATTAGCGATAGATGCGAATAAAGTTAGTATTGATTCATCATTATATCCATCAGGAATTTACTTCGTGAACATTCAATTAGAGAACGGGGAAATTGTTGTAAAGAAAATGATTAAAAACTAGTGTAAATTAAGTCCATTTCGGTTTAAATTATTACAACTTCATTATACGCTCGAAATAATTCTCAAAAGTAGGCTTAGGCTCGAATTCGTATATCGCAAACATAGTTGAGCCACTTCCTGTCATACTAGCGTATACTGCTCCTTCTTGATATAGCTTACTTTTAATATCACTCAATATTGGATATTGATCAATAACTGAAGATTCAAAGTCATTTTTCAATTCAGCACTCCAACTTTTTATCGGTTGTTCCAATACATTTTTTACTGATTTCTCAGATGAAGACAATTTAACATTCGAAAATGCCTCGTGAGTTGAAATGTGAATACCCGGATTTACTATTTTCAAGTACATATTCTTCAAATCCACTGAATATGGAGTTAACACCTCACCTCTTCCACTTACAATTTGTGCGCTACTAGATGCAAAAAATGCACAATCACTTCCCAATTGAGAGGCTAGATTTTGAATATCAATCGACATTAAATTCAAATTGAAAAGCTCATTCAATCCAATAATTGTAAAGGTTGCATCGGCAGAACCTCCTCCCAATCCAGCACCCATTGGAATATGTTTTTGCAAATGGATATAAACTGGAGGTAGATCGTAAATCGATGCGACCAAGTCATACGCTCGTACTACCAAATTTCCATTAGGTTCACCATCTATTTGTAATCCAGTCTGTTTGAACTCAAAACTTTCAGAATGTAAGATTTCTAGCACATCGAAAAATGGAATAGCTACCATACACGAATCAATTTCATGAAAGCCATCTTCTCGTTTGCCAAGAACCCGTAATCCCAAATTAATCTTTGCTGGTGGAAAGAATATCATGGAACAAAGTTAGAACAAGTAAACAATTTTTGTAACTTTCGCCTTTCAAATTAGAATTAAAATGGCAACATATTTAGATTTTGAAGAACCATTAAAAGAGTTGGAAGATCAAATTATTCAAACCCAAGAAATTGGAGAGAATACGGAGGTTGATATGCAGGATAAGATTGATGAACTTGAAAAAAAGTTGAAATCTAAAACCAAAGAGATTTTTTCAGGGTTAACACCTTGGCAACGCGTCCAATTATCACGTCATCCAGATAGACCATATACACTTGCATATATTAATGCAATTACAGACGGTCAATTTCAAGAATTACATGGAGATCGTGGTGTAAAAGATGATAAAGCAATGGTTGGTGGTTTCGGTTTGTTAGATGGTGAAACAGTCATGTTCATTGGACAACAAAAGGGAGTGAATACCAAAATGCGTCAATTCAGAAACTTCGGGATGCCAAATCCAGAAGGATACAGAAAAGCTTTACGTTTAATGCGTCTTGCAGAAAAGTTCAACAAACCAATCGTTACTTTTATTGATACCCCAGGTGCTTTTCCAGGATTGGAGGCTGAAGAAAGAGGACAAGGTGAAGCAATAGCGCGTAATATATATGAAATGATGCGTTTGAAAGTTCCTGTGATTTGTATCATTATCGGTGAAGGAGCTTCTGGTGGTGCACTAGGAATCGGTGTTGGAGACAAAGTAGTAATGATGGAAAATACTTGGTATTCAGTTATTTCTCCAGAGTCTTGTTCTTCAATTTTATGGAGATCTTGGGATTTCAAAGAACAAGCAGCTGACGCTTTAAAATTGACTTCGACAGATATGAAAAAATTGGGCTTAGTGGATGATGTGATTAAAGAACCAACGAATGGTGCACACAGAGATCATGATGAAGCCTTTAAACTTGTAAAAAAAGCAATTAGTTCTTACTTGAAGGAATTGAAACCAATTGATCCAACAAAAAGAATTAATAACCGCATTGAAGCATTCTCCCAAAGAGGAGTTTGGAAATAAAATTCAACTGATTTTTTTTAGAGGTCTGTTCATTTTGAACAGACCTTTTTTATGGAAATTAAAAATGAATTTGGTTCATTTATCTCCTAAAACGGTTAACCTGATTTATGAGTTGAAAATTAACATCGATCATACTATTTGCAGGAATAAAGATTATATTTGCCGATTAAAAGTGTTTTGGAAGAAACTGAATCACTACTAATTTTGACTTTTAATCGTTCAACTATGACCAATCTTAAGTTTTTATTCTCATTTTTCCTTTTGTTTACAACGCTTTTAAGCAGTGCACAAGTTCAAACTTTTGGAGGAACAATCATTGATGAAAGAACAGAACGAGCAGTTGAAGAATTGGAACTTACAGTTGAGCATCTCGGAACTCATAAAAAATATGTAACTGAAACCAACGATGAAGGAAAATTTTCATTTAAGCAGTTACCTGTTGGTAAATATCAGCTAGTTATCACTGACCGTGATTACATCAAAGCTCCTTTTAATTTTGAAGCAACGGAAACGCATAAACCAAACTTAGATTTCGCGGTTAGTCTTAAAGTCTCATGGATGATGAACTGGGGAGACGCTTTTGGAAAGGAACATTATTGGTCGCATTTGATGAGTAAAATTATTCTAGCCATCTATTTTGCTTGTTTAGTTTTGGTGTTATTCTACAGTATTTTGCAATTATCGTTGGCTGTAGCTTATGTAAAAAACAAACGAAAACAGAAAACACAACCTGATGTTAAACCGATCTACAACGCGGAAACAACACCAAAAGTAACTGTTCAATTACCGATGTTTAACGAGTTATACGTTGCTGATAGAATTATTGAACAAGCCGCACAATTTGATTACCCAAAAGATAAGTTACAAATTCAAGTATTGGATGATTCAACGGATGAAACCAAAGATGTAATTGCTAAAAAGGTAGCTGAAATTGCAGCGAGAGGAATTAATATTCAGCACGTTCATAGAACGGATAGAACTGGATACAAGGCTGGAGCTCTAGACGCAGCAATGGATCAAGTTGAAGGTGATTTTATCGCCATTTTTGATGCAGATTTCGTTCCAGAAAGTGATTTCTTAATTCGAACAATGCCTTATTTCCAAGACGATAATGTTGGAGTCGTTCAGACACGTTGGGGACATATAAATAAAGATTACTCTCTATTAACAGAATTACAAGCTTTTGGGTTGAACGGTCACTTCGCTATTGAGCAAGGTGGACGAACGGCATCTGGTCATTTCATTAATTTTAATGGAACAGGAGGAATTTGGAGAAAAACATGTATAGAAGACGCAGGTGGTTGGGAGCATGACACTCTTACAGAAGATTTAGATCTAAGTTACCGTGCTCAATTGAAAGGTTGGCGTTTCCAATATTTGGAAGATGTTATTGCTCCGGCTGAGTTACCAATTACAATGTCGGCTTTAAAAAGTCAACAGCACAGATGGATGAAAGGCGGTGCGGAATGCTTCATTAAAATGCGAAAACGCATTATACGAACTAAAGGTGTAAAGTTTGGAGACCGTATTCATGCGATGTCTCACCTTTTTAATTCTTCAGTATTTATTTTCATCTTGATGATCTCTTTATTGAGCTTACCTATTTTACATATCAAGGATAGTTTCTCTGATTTAAATTATGTGATTCAATATGGTGTTATTTTCTTGATAAGTACGATATTTCTAATGTACTACTATTGGAATTCGTACAGAGATAGAACTGAAAATACACTAAAATCTTTCTTCAAATTCGTAGTTCGCTTTTTCACTTTCCTAATGGTTTCTATGGGATTAGCTTTAAACAACACTGTTGCAGTATTAGAAGGATATTTGGGAATCAAAAGTTCGTTCGTTCGAACACCAAAATTCAACATTAACGTTAAGAGTGAATTCAAAGGGAATAAATATGATAAGAAAAGCCTTTCAATTATCAATATTGGAGAAGGTATTCTTTTTGTTCTGTTCTTATTCACTGCCGTTAATAGAGCAATTTATGGCGATTTAGGAATGGTTCCTTTCCACTTGATGTTAGCGTTTGGTTACGGATTGGTATTTTTCCACTCGATAAAAGAACTACGCACACAAAACTAAGGAACCGGATCATGTCCATGTCCACCCCAAGGATTACAACGAATAATTCGTTTCACTCCTAAATAAATTCCGACAAATGGTCCGCGTTTGTTTATTGCTTCAATCATATAAGTCGAGCAAGTTGGTGTGTATCTGCACGTTTGCGGAAAAATTGGGCTTATAATCCATTGATAAATTTTCACCAAAATGATGAATGGAAAGCCAATAATCTGTTTTATCAGGTTCATTTGTCGTAAAAATATCGTTTTTTAACTATTTGTTGTGAATTGTTCGTCTAAAAGTGTAACGAACTAGCCTAAAATATCGTTAGTTTAGCAAGAACCCTCTCTAAATTAAACTGTGATGCAAAAAACGCTAAGTCTATTAAGTCTATTATTTTTAACCTCAATATCTTATTCTCAACCATTTAATTCATGGGACGAGGAAAAAATTGAAGTCAAAAAAGGCGATGTGCAAAACACGATATTAAGTGCGCATGATATCATTTCGGAAGGTTGGGCAGAATTACCACAACCTAAATTTTGGAAACAGATTATGACTTTAGCGCCAGACTCTTGTCTTGTGAATATTGCTGAGTCCAGAGTAATTGTTGCGAAAATGAGTTTACGTGATTGGAATGCGCAATCAGACCTTGAAAAAAACAATTATAGAGATAGTATTCGAGCTAGTTACGGATTGACAAGTGATGCACGTATATTTGTTACCTCGGGGAAAAATGATTTTTACAAGTTTGATGTCGTTTACAACAGCTTATCTGATGGCGTTGAAGCATTCGAAAGTTACGATGTTGATCCGTGGTACGCTCAGGCCATATTATTAATTGAAAGTCCAGGTCAATTAAAAAAATCACGAGCAGGAGCATATGGCCCATTTCAATTAATGCCTGCAGTTGCTAGAGCTCAAGGTTTAACTGTAAATAAATATACAGATGAACGTGAAGACTTTTACAGAAGCGCATACGGAGCATCTCGATTAATTTCAAGAGTTTGCATTCCCGAAGCAAAACGTATATTGGATAATCGTGGACTGAAATACAAGGAAGATGATATTTGGTTTAGACTATTTGTCTTGCACGTTTATCACGCTGGAGCAGGAAATGTTAGTGCCGTAATTGACAAAATTGCACCTCAAACAGGAAGTATGGAAATCATTAAGGAAATGTGGCAGAATACCGCTGCATCTTTTGGTAATAATTCTCAAAACTATTCTCAATTAGCACTTGCATCTCAATTAATTCTACACGACAAAGTACATGCGGATAGCGATTACGTATTAAAGTGTGCAGAGTAATTGTTGTAAACTGCGTAATTAGAATAACTAAGCTTTTCTTTTGAACGATTCAAGTTTTCTTTGAAACACAAACAATGTCTTTGACCTTAACCGACAAATTTCATTGAAATCGAGTTCACACAATGTCTCGTGTTTTTTGGAGTGAATTGTTCGCCTTCAAACACATGACCCAGATGCCCTTCACAGTTCGCGCAAACAATTTCTACACGTCTTCCATCCGCATCTAATACACGCTTTACAGCGCCTTCAATTTCATCGTCGAAAGATGGCCAACCACAAGAAGAATGAAATTTCGATTCAGAGCGATAAAGAGGTGCTTCACATTGTCTACACACGTAATGTCCTTTTTCGAAATGATCTGTGTATTCTCCACGAAAAGGAGCTTCTGTGCCCTTATATAAAATAACTCTCTTTTCTTCCTCGGTTAGTTCGTTTCGCTTATCCATTGTTATATCGCCATGTTGTTGATCTCAGATTCCAATTCTTTCACCATTACTTTCATGGCTTGCTTCAAAATGTTCTCTTTACCTTCCTTTGCTTTAATGTAAATTTTTCCACCCTCATTATTGTATTCAAATGTGATGTATTTAATAACCCGAATAACATTTGCTCCTCCTTCTAAGTCAAAATCATCGAAGTTTACACCATCCAAATTAACAAAAGCGTTTATTCCTGATTTACCAAAATTTTCACAGCCAGTTGGAAGTTTCAATCCTCCGTTATTGGAAGCATACTCCGCACTACTGTAGATTTTAAACCCATCTGAATCAACTTTAGATTCTGCGACGCTTGGCACCATTCCTGCCGCCATTTCGCCCAATTCTTTCCCTTGTTTCTCCAAACCTAAAAACACATTAAATGCAGGAATCATTGAACCGTTTGCACCTAAATCACCTAACATTACAACTCCCAGTTCTCCAGTAAACACTTTTGATAAATCACTACCTGTAAACATTAGTGCCATTTGAGCATCGCGACCTAAAGTTCCCAACAAATCACTTATTGCACCTGGTGAATATTCATCCATTAAGGCTTGTAATTTTTTCATATCAATGTTTGTAGATAGACCAACACGAGCATTTCCTTTCCCTAATTTTCTTAGAACCGGAGCTTTCGTGTCACTATTAAAAAACATTTTGGCTTTAAGTGCATCCGAAAAATGATTCTTTGTTTCAATAATAGCAGCGCCATCTTCAAACTTTACGACTGTTTGGATGTACGAATCTTTAACCAACTCTTTTAAGCTTTTTTTCTTTTCGGCGCTTAATTTTTCCAGTTCAGTATTAGAGCTAGAATAGACTGAAGCTACATTCATTCCGAAAACAAAATCACCCGTTTGTGCTAATATCTCATCTGTTTTCCCACCACATAAATCACCTTCTGATTTTTCAAACGTGTCAACCATCAGCTTTTCGGCATTGAACTCTTTCTTTTGAATGACTACAATTGCAATGTTATTCTTCATTCCTATTGCAAAATCCCCATCCTCACTATAGCTTAAATCTCCCGTTTTATTCACATCAAAACCTCGTGAAGTTAATTCATCGATAAATTTTTCATTGTCCTTTATAGTGATGAATGCATAAGTGGCTTCTGGATTACCGTTACTGTCCAACGGTCCCTCAATTGCGTAATACATCGGAGAACTGAAGTCAATAACCTTTTCCAAAATTTCAAATTCTGAACCCAACAACTTTCCTAGTTTTGGAATATTTTTATAATCTGCTTTGGATAGAACGCTTTTCAAGTCAGCATTTCCAAAAGCCATAACATTCTCGTTTTGTCCTAAAAAAGATGAAATCGCATCTTTAGCAGTGCCAGAATTCGAGCTTCCACAGGCCGTTAAAAAAACAGTTAATAACGCTAAAGCAGTAATCTTTAAAATTGAGTTGAATTTTTTCATAATTGGGATGTATTATTGGTTCAAAATTAACGATAAAATTCATGCATTTATTATGCCATTTATTTTTTATTGAATACATACATTTGCATTATGCATGCAGTAGAACCATATTATCATTGGCGTAACCTATATATTGCCTCTGAAGACGACGCTTCACCATTTTATGGCAGGGAATACAGTGAATTCGAATTCGAAAATCGCGTGTATAATTTTTTAATACATCCGCAATGGGATTCAATTGGTTCTGAGACTTTATTTATTAAGATTATTTACGTTGATTACGAACAATCGTACTGCGTAATTGAAATGATTGGTGAATGGAACGATGCAATTGAAAACGATATCATGACATTGAAACGGGATATTGTAGATGAGCTAACAAAAATGGACATCACTAAGTTTATATTAATTGGCGAAAATGTTTTGAATTTTCATTCTTCGGACGATTGTTACTATGAAGAATGGATTGATGATATTGAAGATGGATGGGTGGCACTGATTAATTTTCATGAACACGTTACATCTGAGATGAATCAAGCCGGTATAGACCAATATTTCATTCTTAGAGGTGATATGGACATGATAGAATGGCGCACCTATTTGCCACATCAATTGTATAAAAAAGTAAAGAAAATTGTGGAAAAACGGCTTTATTAAAGTGCAATCTTTTTCGTCCGGACTTTGTTCCCAACGAATAACTGAACGATATACGTCCCGTGATGTAAACTTTTATTCAACTGTATTGAATGTTCGTTCATTCCAATATTTGAATTTCCCAATGGCTTTGAAAAAACACTCTTTCCAGCTAAATCAACCAAGTTAATAAATGCGCTTTCGTTCGTCAATGCCGCGAAGCGAATACTTAATAAATTGTCCGAAGAGGAATATCCAGTGCTAAATTGCAATTCAATTAATTTTTCTTCAACACCCAAAACACTTTGTATTACGTGTTGTGAAACAAAAATTTGATCTCCCGAACTAGCGTTGTTTCCATTGGCTTTATTTGATGCAACATAAAAGGTTACGGGACCTGATTCGGTATCTGGAGCAGTCCAATCCCAATCCCATGAAACGTTTCCTTCATTCGAGCTACCTACTCGATGAGTCACATAATCTCGGCCACCTGAAGTTGAAACTTGCGTGCCAACTAAACCCGTTCCTGGCACTAATCCTGCTGCAGTATTATTTGACAAAAGTGCTGTTGAACCAAATCCTTCTTTCACATTTCCAGTTGCCAATGACAAGGAAACCTGATATGTTACGCCCGGCATGTAGGCACTCACCTCATTGCCTGCTTCAAATACTTTTAATATATTCTGAGCATCTCCAGCCAAAACACTTCCGGCATGACATTGAACGCACGTCCCGTCACCTGGTGCTCCTGTTTTAGCTACTGGCGAACCAGCGGAATTTTTGTGAACTTCAGTAATTTTAACATCAGAAAAAACACCGTTATTTGATTTCTGGGCCGAAACAATGACAAACCCAAAAACAATAAAAAAAATGATATATAAAAAATTGCTTTTCAACAGAGCCAAATCAATTGTCAAGTTTCCCGCCCGAATTCCAACAAACAACGATTCGTATAGCTGAATCTGATAATTTATCCGATCCGATTGGCATTGGCGTTGTACCAGATTGATGTTGAATAGCAGATACAATTTTATCTGCCGCAGCGCTTATTGTAGCATGATCTTTAAACTCATACCCGCCTTCTGCTGTAACATCGTGACATCCACTAATTGAACAATTCATATTAATTAACGGCTCAACTTGTTGAGAAAAAGAAATTTCATCCGTACAACTGAACGCAGACGTTTTGTCCTTTTTACAAGAAAACATCAAAAGGGAAACACAAAATATGCTGAGAATAATTTTCATCTAAGATTTAATAAATAATGGTTGCAGTGTGAACCAAATTAATGCTGGAAAAAAGTGCATCGGAACTACAAGGCTCGGAAACATTTCGGGAAACTCAATATCCAAAGGCAACGTTGCCGAGAACGCTCCCAAAATACTCACAAATGAAAAAATTGTGAAAACAAAATTAAATACAATTCTTCCATTTTTGGACATCAATTTATCCGCCAACCAAAAACCCAACGATGCTAAGACGCAGCCAAAAATACATGCCCCAAATAACATAGCAGTGTCAACAAACGAAGAGAAGTCAACCATGTATGCATTTGCCCAATAAAAAACTTCTGCATAAATAGCCGATGCGAGACCTGAAAGAATTCCTGCTGTTACTCCTAAAAATAGTGCTCTTTTAAACATAATTTATTTTTTTGAAAGTGGAATTGATACGGTAAGTTTCATTTTATCTGGAACTCCTCCACCTGATTTACCTATTTTATAATAAGACCTTTCTACCCAAAACGTACTAGTTATTTTTATGCCATTACTCGTATTTGATATATCAATTGGAATTTTACGGTAGCGTTTTGTACCTTTCATTGTAAGATTGCCATGAACGTAATATCCGTTGTCTCCTTTTTCCAACTTGGATGAAACGAATGTAATTTTCGGATATTTTGCTTGATCAAACCATTCAGCTGTCATTGACTTTTTATTTTTCATTCCGTTCCCCATACTAATTGACGCAACATCAATTTCAAAATCCATACGCGAATCCGACAAATTATCCTTGTCAAACGAAACATCACCTTTTAACTCTTCAAAAATTCCTGAAGGATCTTTACTCTCAAATTTAACTGAATAGCCATTTGATACTTTATAATCTTGAACAGGCAGAGCCATTTTTGCTGAAGTAAGTAAAATCACTATCGCGCATCTGTCTCTTATACACATCTCCGAGCCCACGAGACAGGCAGAAATCTCG
>CAJXRM010000002.1 GCA_913059205.1 uncultured Flavobacteriales bacterium | reverse complement strand
CTACACAGAGTAGATCGTCGGCAGCGTCAGATGTGTATAAGAGACAGTTTCTCAATTGTGTATTTTTATTGCGGGTAACAAGTGGATATGCTTACCGGTAAGCATATTCCCAAAATAAATTTATCATCAAAAATAATGATAAAACCATTTCGGCCATTACTTCTAACCGGCAATTATCGTTTGTAAGCGTTTATCTGTCGAGTAAATTGGCAACGACTAAACAAATGTGAAAGTGAGCTTTATTTCTGAAATGAAAAGTATAAAAGATAGACTATTCCAAAATCATTTCTGGAACATTCTCGGGCACAACTAAATCACCTTCTGTCGCGGCAATTATTTCTTCCACGGAAACGCCAGGAGCTCTTTCTACCAAATGAAATTTTCCATCTTTAATATCGAGAACAGCAAGATCAGTCACTACTTTTTTCACACAAGCGACACCAGTTAATGGAAGTGAGCATGTTTTTAATATTTTTGAAACTCCTGCTTTGTTCGCGTGCATCATTGCAACGATAATATTATCGGCAGAAGCAACTAAATCCATTGCCCCACCCATTCCTTTCACCATTTTACCTGGAATTTTCCAGTTGGCAATATCACCATTTTGAGATACTTCCATGGCCCCAAGAACAGTTAGTTGAACATGTTGCCCACGAATCATTGCAAATGATGTTGCCGAATCGAAATAAACAGCACCTTTATTTGCTGTAATGGTCTGTTTTCCTGCATTGATTAGATCTGCATCTTCTTCACCATCAAAGGGGAATGGACCCATTCCAAGAATTCCGTTTTCAGATTGAAATTCAACTTCGATACCTGTTGGGATGTAATTTGCGACAAGCGTAGGAATTCCAATTCCTAAATTTACGTACCATCCGTCTCTTAATTCCTGTGCAATTCGCTTTGCAATCCCAATTTTATCTAATGCCATTTTTTTTGGTGTTTTACGATGTAAATATACAATTTTAAGGTCGAAATTATTCATTCCGCATAGGCAAATCTACTTCTTGATACCTCGCATTTTTATTTTTAATGAAGTAATCTTTGCGCCACCCATTTCAGGATTGTACATATATATTTTCAGTGTGTCATTTTGTGAATCGTTCAAATCATTCGATCGGGAATAGTTTAAGGCGTAGGCCTTTTTTAACCCAAAATACCAGAGAAACGCAGCAGAATTGTAATTGACAGATTGCTTTTCACTTCCTACAATGTCTTCGATAAGGTCGAATGAGAGCATTCCTTTGGTTAACTTAAAATCGCCCTCAATGCACACGTTTACTTTCGAATAAGCTTCGTTATTAGGAAGTGGATAATCGAGCAGGGGCAAGTACATACCAGCAGAGTTTATTGCCTGAATGCTTGTGTCTAGGAGCGTTAGTTGGTCGACTTTCGAATTGCGTTTATAAAGTTTCATTTTCGTAATGTCATCCGAAAGAATGCACGTGTACCCTTTCCAACTTTTAATGTTTCCGTAAAAGGAAGAAAGATGATAATCCTCGCCATTCAAAGATTCAGAGTGGTTTAATGTCGCCATTTTTGGAACTTCATTTCTTCTTGAAGAGTAGGAATAGCACAAATGTGCGACATAGTCCGCCGTTAGCACATCCTGTTTATTTATTAATTTTTGTATATCGTCGTGAAAGGAATTGTGAATTCGATCTTGAGGAGAAAAGATGGTTGTGTTTAGATTCACTTTAGAGATAAAGGAGGTTGGGAACCACAACAGAAGTAGCAGCGTCCATTTCATGATTTTAATCTCAGAAAACAAACTTCCCATGGAAATAACAAGTAACAAAACGAGATACATTGCTACCCGATCTTGTGGGTAATTGAGATGCATCACCTTGACTAAAAAAACTGTTCCTACTAGAGAAAGCAAGAGTAATCCGAACGATAAAAATTGAATACTAAATACAAATTCTTTTAATCCTTTTTTGAAAAGTGTAATGACAAAAAGTACAATTAATAAGCTAAAAAGAATGATGATACCGTATTTGATGTAATCGTTACTTGTAAAAAATACGTTGTCACTTAAAGATTTACCTGTGACTTCCCAGAGACCAATTTTGGAGCCCCACCAAAGTGCACCAGCCTCCTTTAACTTGATAACGTATCTGAATAATTTGTATGCAATTAGAATGAAAACAGCAGAGATGATGTAGTTTGCAATTTTGAAGCGTAAAGCGCATTGTTTCCATCGAATGATCAAGCCTAAATGAAGGTAACCAAATAACAATACAATAGGAACAAACATGCTTAAATTAGAGGCTAAACAAAAAGTAAAACTTCCTAAAATGATTGCTAAATAAAAGGGTTTGTTATGGTTATTCCATGTTGAAATAAAACTAAGTCCCAAAACAAAAAATGCCACTGATGGTGCATAACCTCTCGACAAGCTGAAATAGTCGAAAACCCAATGGATGGAAATAAGTGCAACAAAAATAAGTAAGCGGAATTGCTTAATATTTTCCAAAACCAATTTTTTTGCCGCGAAGAAGTAGATCGGAAAAGAAAGTAACGCTAGCAAACGATACACTACCAAATGATCACCAAATAATCGAAATGCATAATGAGAAAAAAATGAATTCAATAAATGATTATTGGCATCGAGTATAGCCTGTTGATTGATTATATTTCCTGTTTCGATATACCAATGCAGCGTTCCTAGTTCATCTAATAATGGCTCTACAAAAATTCCCCGCAAGATGAGGTATGCAAATAAGAAAGCGAATAAAACCCTAATTAACCATTTGTTTTCAATGTTGAAAATAGAATTCGTATTCATTGTGCTACTCTTTTAACTGATAAATTGTAGTACTAATATTCGAAAGTTGAATAGGATGAAGATTTCTATTCCATAAATAAACTTTGAATTCAGCCTCATCTGGATCAACATTTTCTATCACGAAATTGTGTAGGAAATCATCGTTTATTAATTGTCCTTGATATACTGTTTCGAATGAATAATATAAATAGCGATTGGCAGAGCCATCTTTCATTTTGCTTGCAACTACCATGATCAGTTTGTTGTTCATTTTCGTAGTTTTCATATGTCCAGAAACGCTAACAACAAGATTTTTTTTGGAGTATGAGCCACCTTCAAACGTAGCGAAATCAAAAAATTCATGTTCAGCGTTGATACTGGGAGCCGTTATGGTTTGTAACGAATCACGCTGTAAAGGTTTTTTACGTTTAAAAGCAATGTGTGTTGATGGCTCGTAATAAGCCAAAGTATCATACAATTCTACTATTTTTGGATTGGTCAACACTGTTGTTTTAGTGATTAAAATATCTGATAATGTTCCGTTAGCATTATCAAATTGACCGACACTCGACTTTTTGTCGACATGCGATTCAGCATACGGCCAGCCCCAATTCAAAATACGGTAAATTTGTAGCGTGTTTTCTGGCGTCATTTCTGACTTAATTTTTTTGTAAAATTCTTGGTTTAAGCGATCATCCGGTGAAAACACAGATGTATGCAAGCTTAGGTGAAAAACGAGTGATATTGGAAAGAAAATCAACGAATATTGAAGCCATTTACCTAAACGAACATCGTCTAAAAAGTGAAAGAAAAGTAAAAGAAAGAAAATGATTAAATACATTCCAACCCTGTCTTCAGGATAAAGAACGTCCATTAAAAAAGCCATTGCCAGAATTGCGCATAGATTCCCGAAAAATAGCAGGGCATAAACCAACTTTGGATTGTTGAACCATTCTAGTTTTTTGGTTTTTACTAAATAAACGAAGATGTAAACCAAGAAAACGGCAAATGCAGTTAAATAGGCGAATCGTAGCCAATCTGCATCATAAAACAGCGTATATTTACTAATTGTTTTTCCCGTTACATCCCAAATTCCATCCAACGATCCGTAGTATAATGCCCCTTGTTCTTTTAATTCAAACGCAAATTGTATAAATGGATAAAGTGAAGCAAGAAAGAGAATGTGTATCAGCCATTCTTTAAAGTGTTTCCCAAAACTCATTTTATTCGAAAAAAAGGATGAGCCAACAGCCGTTGCAATTAGAATAAAGCAAGAGTTTACGAGCGTTAGATTTGCTGAAACCGTTAAAACTAAAAAGACATAGGCAATGACTAATTTGGATAATTTACGAGTTTGTAGAAAGTCATTGAAATAGACAATTCCCCAAACAAGAAAGCCAAACGATAAACCATAACCTCTTGTGTTTCCAAAATACTCCATGTAGAATGGAATAGTGTTCAAGGAAACCAGTGCAAGTGTTTTTAAGATTGGTGTTTGTAGGTTTTTTGTTAACCGAACAGTTCCAAAAAAGAAGAGCACAAATGCGATTAGATTTGGCAATCGAAAGATCGCCATGTTATCACCGAATACCTTATAGAGTTGATGGCAAACGAAGGAGTTGAGCAAATGATTATTTGCGTCCCAATGCATTGTTTCTCCCCAATAATCTCCTTGATAAATGTAAAAAATATACGTTGCTACTTCATCATGCAAAGGCTCATTGAAAATGATACGCAGCAGCAAGTAAAAAAACATAAAGGCGAAAAGAACAATAGAAACACCTTTGTATATTTTATCGTTAATGGTTGAAGAAACCATTCAACTAGTGTTTTACTCGAACAGTTCTTTGTTCGATGCGTTTTTCATATTTTTCTCCTTGGAAAATACGTTGAACAAAAATTCCAGGAGTATGAATTTCATTTGGATTTAATTCACCAGCTGGAACCAATTCTTCTACTTCTGCAATAGTAATTTTACCCGCCATTGCCATCATTGGATTGAAGTTACGCGCAGTTGCTTTATAAATCAAGTTTCCTTCCGTGTCACCTTTCCACGCTTTAACTATGGCAAAATCGGCAGTTAGAGCGTGCTCCAAAATATGAGGTTTACCATTGAATTCACGAACTTCTTTACCTTCAGCGACTTCAGTTCCATACCCAGCAGGGGTGAAAAAAGCAGGAATTCCTGCACCACCCGCACGACATCTTTCGGCTAAAGAACCTTGTGGGATCAAATCCACCTCCAATTCTCCAGAAAGCATTTGTCGTTCAAATTCATCATTCTCACCAACGTAAGAACTGATCATTTTTTTTATTTGTTTTTGATGTAAAAGTAATCCTAGTCCAAAGTCGTCTACACCTGCATTGTTTGAAATACACGTTAATCCGTTCACGCCAAGTTTTACCATATGGTTAATTGAATTTTCCGGTATTCCACATAACCCAAATCCTCCTAACATGACAGTCATGTTATCTTCCAATCCAACTAATGCTGTTTCAACGTTTTCTACTACTTTATTCATCTTTCAAATTATCAAATTCCTAAATTAATATCAAGACCGGGAGGAATATTCTGACCACCTTCACATTGAAACAATGTAGGATCATATCCAATCGGCACTTCAAAATCTTCCGTAGAAATGCGCAATTTTGGATCTTTATAAACGGCTTGCATATAATACCCGTAAATTGGAAGTGCCATTCTCGCTCCTTGTCCCCAATTCATTGATTTAAATCGTACGGCTCTGTCTTCAGCTCCAACCCACACTCCAGTTACTAATTCAGGTGTTAATCCCATAAACCAACCATCTGCGTTGCTTTGCGTTGTTCCTGTTTTACCAGCTGTTGGATGTGTAATTCCACCCCATTTTCTTCCTCCACGAAGACTTGATCCAGTTCCACCTGTAACAACTCCTTTCATCATGGTTAAAGTTGTATACGCAACACCAGAGTTTAATACTTCTTTGGAATGCGGATCGGCACTATAAATTACGTTTCCGTTTCTGTCTTCAATTCGTAAAATTGTTGTCGGGCGAACATAAATGCCCTGGTTTACAAACATTGCTTGCGCACCAACCATTTGAAATAAAGATAAATCCATTACACCTAGACACATTGAAGGGACTTCATCTTCAGGACGCAAATTGATTTCTAAGTCTTTCAATAATTTCGAGATGTTTTTTGGTCCAGAATGTCCACCCATCTTCGACATTACAGCAACAGTAACAGGGTTACTTGAAGAGGCAAGTCCACTCGCAACAGTTGCGTTTGAAGGAATATCTCCACGCGGGCACCAACGATTGATTAAATTTCCTGCTGATCCAAATACATCAACACAAAAAGATGTTCCAGATTCAAATTTTGTACATGGTTTTACCACGCCCATCGCAAGTGCAGTTGAATAAACAAAAGGCTTGATGGTTGAACCCACTTGTCGTTTTCCTTGACGAACATGATCATAAGCAAAGTGTTTAAAATCAGTGCCACCAACCCACGCTTTCACAAAACCTGTTGAAGGTTCAATGGAAATTAAACCAGCACGCAACTTACTTTTATAATAACGGATTGAATCGTTAGGAGTCATCACTGTATCAATGTCACCATTCCAAGAAAAAACGGACATTTGAACTGGCAAGTTGAAATTCTCTTTTATTTCTTTTTCTGAAAAACCTTGCTCTTTAAGAACGCGGTATCGATCCGAAATTTTTCGTCCAGAATTCATCAATTGCTCCGCTACTTCGTCAGAAATACGATTAGTGAATGGGAAATTTTTTAATCCTTTATTGTTTTTTTCGAATTCAGGCTGTAAATCTTCTTTTAAATGACGTTCAACTGCTTTTTCAGCATATTCCTGCATTTGAACATTGATGGTAGTATAAATCTTCAAACCATCACGGTAAACGTTATATGATTCACCGTTCGCTTTTTTATACTTTAAATTTCCCTTCTCGTCTTTTTCGGCAAATAATTCGGTTAATTCAGAACGCAACGATTCTCTAAAGTGAGGAGCTGGCCCTTCCTTGTGATCAACCACTTGGTAGTCTACATCAACTGTTTGCGCTTTTATCTTTTCGTATTCTTCATCAGAAAGCTTGTTTTTTAATGAAGGATTATCATTTCTGCTGTTTTTTCTCCATTGAAATAAAACCAAATCTCTTCGTTTAATACAACGCAAACTATCGGCAGTTCTCAATTCTTGCATTTGCGCATTCGTTACTTGGGCCAAAGGAATATTATTGCGAGAAGAAACGGTACTTCTGTAATCTTTGTTTTTATACGTGTAAGGATTATATAAAGAAGGATTGTTACACATTCCAACAAGCATTGCAGCTTCGTTTTTAGTTAAATCTATTGGTTTCTTATTAAAATAAACTTTTGCAGCGTTTTCAATTCCTACAGCGTTGTATAAGAAATCAAATTGATTCAAATACATGGTGATAATTTCTTCTTTGGTGTAGCGTTTTTCTAGTCGAACGGCTATGATATTTTCTTTGGCTTTTTCATCAAGACGCTTCATTAATCGTCCAATCTTTCCAGATGGCTGTTCTTGTGTAATGCCTTGTGCTTTTAATTCAGCTTGACGACTTCTTTCTTGAAGAGTAAACAATAGTTTTGCTAACTGTTGAGAAATTGTGGATGCTCCTCCAGAACCACCTGCACTTGTTATTGCACGAAGTACAGCTTTTAAGTCAATTCCCGAATGGTCTTCGAAACGTTCATCTTCTGTTGCTATTAATGCATCAAACACATAAGGAGAAATTTCGTTGTATTTTACACTAGTTCTGTTAACACTCCAGAAACGACCAAGTTCAGTCTTACCGTCATCTGCGATAACAACTGAAGCCAACAACTCAGGTGGATTTTCAAGCATCTCGATAGATGGCATTTCATCATCTGATTGTTTCAGCAATAGAACGGTTATTGCGAGAACTGGGGAAAAAGCTCCCAACCACAATAATACAGTTAGAATACGCAATGTACGATTCTCAAATTGCACTTTTTCTTTCACGTTTTTTCCCATAATTGACAATGTTGTGTAAAAATAAAGAATTATTCAATCAAAAGCTAAACTCCCGAACGGATCAATTAAGAACATCTTTTCGTTGACTGTCCAATTTCAATAAAATAAAGAGCATCATTGAAAACGACATCATGGAAGATCCACCATAGCTGAAGAAGGGCAAAGGAATTCCAATGACGGGCATAAACTCAATGTTCATGCCTATGTTAATCCCAAAATGGTAGAACAAAATCATAGCAACCGCATAGGCGTATATACGATTAAACGCAGCTTTTTGTCGCTCAGCGATTATTATGACACGCAAAATCATAAATAAATATAAAAGAACTAAAAACAGGCTTCCAACGAAGCCCCATTCTTCTGCAAATGGGCAGAAAATGAAATCTGTTTCGCTTTCTGGGACATGGTTACTTTCAACGCTCGAAACGGAAGCATTTTGATATCCCTTCCCAAGTAAACCACCCGAACCAACTGCGGCCATGGCACGGTTTCTATTGTAATCATCTCCGTCAGGATCTTGTCTTAACCCCAAAACCAATTCTATTCGCTCTTTTTGGTGGCCTGCTAATTTCTGAAAGGAATAATTGACCGCATAAGTTAATCCCCCTGCCAAAATAAACGCTAAAAAAGCAATTAACGCAGCCCTTTTTTTGTCTCGCTTCGAAAAAGCAAAGCGCATAATTAGATAGCCAATTAAACAAAAAACAAAAATGAAAAACAACATTTTAGCATAACCTGGAAATTCAATTCCCGGAAATAGGGACAGCTCGAATGAATTGTTACTTATTAAAAGGGTTGCAACACTTAAAAAGATTGTAACAAACAGAATCGGAATAAAGTGGGTTCCTATCCATGTTTGCTTAAAATGAAGTCCTTTGATGGGAATTAAATTTAAAATTCCGAGAATAAGTGGATCGTAAGAAACGCCTTCTCGGTATAGAACAAATAAAAACGCTGTGAATACAACAAAACTTCCCGCATCAGGCTGAAGTAAAATTAACACCATGGGAACGAGAATTATTGCATTTGCAATAAGAACGGTTGATTTGTTTTGTTGATTTATATTTATTGTTCCGAGAAATCGGGCCAATAAAATGGCCGTTCCAATTTTGGCAAACTCAGCCGGTTGAATACCCATAGTTCCAACACCTAACCAGGCACGTGCACCATTAATTGGCGGCATGAACAGAACAATTACCAAGAGCAAAATAACGAACAAATAAATTGGCAATGCAAATTTTCTATAAATGTCTGAATCGATAAGAAACACGCATAGACCAAGAAACAAGGAAACACACAGCCATATAACTTGTTTTCCATATTTTTGAGAAAAATCAAATAAACTTGGGTGATCTGAGTCGAAAGCTGCAGAATAAATAGTTGCTAATCCCATTAACATCAACAAGATGTACACCACAAAAAGTGGCCAGTCAACATTTGCAGTAAGCGATTGATTTTGTCTCATTAATTAATAAAATTGGCATCAAGAATGTACTTTTCTTTCGCCAGGTCCTTTACTTCACCGTTCACATATTTTTCTATCATTAAACTGGCCGTTGGCGCAGCCCAAGTTCCACCGCCACCACCTGCATTTTCAATAAACACAGAAATGGCTATTTTTGGATTGTTCATTGGTGCAAAAGCGATAAATACGGAGTGATTTTTTTGTTTCACACTTCCAATATAATTTTCAACAGTCCCAGTTTTTCCGCAGACAATCATTCCGTCAATTCGAGCGCGACGGGCAGTTCCACCACCTTCATGTACAACTCTACGCATTCCTTCAATAACAGGGTCAAAATACTTGCGTTCCACCATTGTATAATTTTTCTTGCGGAATTGAGCAAGAGGTCCGTTGTTGCCAATTGATTTTACAAAGTGTGGTGTATAATACCATCCTCGATTCGCCATAATTACGGCAACATTGGCAAGTTGTAACGGTGTCAACTGTACTTCTCCTTGACCGATGGAAATTGAGCGAATTGTGGAGAATTTCCACTGGTGGTGCCCATACCATTTATCGTAGTATTCGGGGTCAGGAATAACACCAGGACGCAAACCTGTAATATCAGTTTCTAGTCGTTTCCCTAAGCCGAAACTGTGCATGTATTCCGACCATTTTTGTAACCCGATTGCAGCATCTTTTACATCGCTTTTACTTTTTCCTTGTTGAATAATTTTCCGGGTAACGGCGTAGAAATAAGGATTACAAGACATTTGTACTGCCTGTGTTACACTTTGGGCTGAAGGATGACTGTGGCAACCAACGACACTTTTATTACACGGGAATCCCGAGTTTTCGGTAATTACACCTTCCTGCATTCCAATTAGTGATTGAATCAATTTGAATGTAGAACCAGGCATGTATTCAGATGCCAAAGGCCGAGGGAAAAGCGGTTTGGCAGGATCTTTTAAAAGAGCCGGATAATTTTCACGAATTTTTCTATTCCCAACTAATAGGTTAGGGTCATAATTTGGTGAGGAAACCAATGCCAGAATTTCTCCCGTTGATGGATCGATGGCAACAATACACCCTTTTTTATTTTGGAGCAGTTTTTCGCCATATGCCTGAAGATCAACATCTAAACCTAAGTGAATTGGAGGTGCTTGAACAGCTGTTGTATCGTATTTTCCATTTTCGAAAGAACCGACCACATTATTCATGGCAGACTTCACAATGTACTTCACACCTTTAATTCCACGAAATTCTTTTTCGTAGAATCGTTCTATTCCCGAACGACCAATTCTACTTCCTGGAGTATAGAAATTATCCTTATTAATCTCTTCTTGCGTCACTTCTGAAAGATATCCGAGTATATTGGCACCGTTCGAATATGGATAATTCCGCATGTCAGAAACCTCTTCATAGAAGCCAAGAAAATCTTCTAAATGCGGAGCAATTTCTGAAATTTCATCAGCAGTTAATTCTTTTAAAAATGGGTATGCTCTTATGGATTGATAATTAGAAGTTGTTTTTCCTGTGTGAGGGTTTTTGTATTTTCCTTCTCCAACAATAATTTCTTTAAATCGATTTCGCACATCTTCAACTGTCCACCCGATCAATTTTGCAAAAGCAGCAGTGTCTAAATCCACAATATTTGCTTCAACCATCATTAAGTTGTAATACGTTTTGTTGGACACAATTTTCTTACCGTTTCGATCGAAAACAACAGCTCGAGGAGGTGTAATTTCACGTCGCTGCTCAGCAATTTGTTGAGCACGTAGCTTCCATGAATCATCAACTACTTGCATATAAAAAAGCTTGAAAGTGTAGATAATTCCAATCAATATGAAAATAACGATAAACACATATTTGCGTCCTTCAAACTTCATTTTTTAACAGCTTTATTTAAGAACAAATACTGAAGTAATAAGCAAAGTAGGAATGATAGTATTACGCTAAGGCCTGTTTTTTGGAGTACGAAAATCAATTCATTCAATTTGAAAATTTCCAACAAGAAAAACCAAAAATGATGAATTATTAATAACGCTCCGAATGTTTTAATGAACCAATTGTAGCCCATAGTGTGAAGGTTAGTTTCCATTAAGGGGTCATATCCATCACGAGGAGCTGTAAGTTTAAAAATTAAAGGGCGGAAATATGCAAAAGCAAGTAAAGACGAAGCATGCAAACCATAGGTGTTCGACATGGCGTCGATTACGATTCCTAAACTAAAGGCAAGAAGAAGTAGCATTAATATACCCATTTCAACAGGTAGAAGAAATATGAACAACGGATACACCATCAACTGAATTCCAAATCCAATTTCAATTTGATTCAATACCAAAACTTGGAAAGCCATCAAGGCAACGAAACGGAGTATATTTTTTACAGCTTGATTCATTGCTCGTCTTCAATTGGGATTAATTCTTCAAGTTTCTCTTGTTCAATTTTTAATAAATTTTTCACTACATATACCCGTTGTAGACTTCTATAATCTTCTGAATAACGAATTGTAACATCCCACAATGGTTTCCCTTCTACAACATCTGTTTTCTCAACCTTTCCTACGTTAATTCCACGCGGGAAAATTCCACCGCCACCACGGGTTACAACTTTCGACCATTTTTTTACTTCTGTATCATTGGATACACCCCACATTGTGCCACGTCTAGCATCTTTTCCATTCCATTTTAACAAGCCAAAAAGACCTGTTTTTTCGATCATAATATCGATATTAATGTTTTCGGTTAAACACGATTTTATTACGGCATAATGCTCAGTTACGTTATGTATAACTCCAACCACTCCTTTTGCAGAAAAAACGCCCATTCCACGTTCGACGCCTTGCTGCGAACCAATATTCAACGTGAAATAATTGTTTCGTTTGTCGTGTGTAGAATTAATAATTATTCCTGGGATATACTCATACTGCTGAAGATGAAGCGTATCATTAATTTTTACCAACCCGTTGTTAAGTTTAATAAAACTAGATGGAATGGTTTTACGCAGAGCAATATTCTCTTTTTGAAGTGCCGTGTTATTTTTACTTAAGTAGAAATGTTTCGTAACATCATTCCGAACTTCCATGATTCCACCGGTGACGGTTGAGGCAGTTGTTAAGTATTGAATTCGTGGAAATTGACTAAATGAAAAATATAAGGATAGCGCAATACCTTGCAGTAAGGCAAAAAACAAAAGCACGCGAAAGCGTCTAACGAAAGCGAGGAAATTGCGCATGTACAAAAGTAAGAAAAAGCATTTGCTTTACACAGCTTCCTAAATTGATTTTACAATCAATTTAATGTCAATAAAAAAGAAGGTTAATCTCGAATCAAGAATTGGAATTTATCAATGTTCTTCAAGGCAATACTCGTTCCTCTTGCAACAGCTCTTAGCGGATCTTCTGCAATGTGAACAGGCAACTTTGTTTTCATCGAAATACGTTTATCTAAACCTCTTAACATCGATCCACCACCAGCAAGGTAAATTCCAGTTTTATAGATATCAGCCGAAAGCTCTGGTGGAGTCATCTCCAACGCACTTAAAATAGCTTCTTCTATTTTAGATATCGTTTTGTCTAATGCATGCGCAACTTCCGTGTAAGAAATAACAATTTCCTTCGGAATACCTGTCATTAAGTCACGACCTTGCACAGCGTAATTTTCTGGTGCATTTTCTAATTCAGGAAGCGCCGCACCAACATTAATTTTTATTTCCTCAGCAGTTCGTTCTCCAACTAAGATGTTGTGTTGACGACGCATGTATTCTTCAATATCTTTTGTAAAATCATCTCCCGCAACACGGATAGATTTATCACATACAATTCCACCTAGAGCAATAACGGCAATTTCGGAAGTACCACCTCCGATATCGATAATCATATTTCCCATTGGTTCTTCCACATCAATTCCAATTCCGATTGCAGCGGCCATTGGTTCATGAATTAAGTACACCTCTTTGGCACCCGCATGTTCTGCTGAATCTCGAACGGCTCTTTTTTCAACTTCAGTAATTCCAGAAGGAATACAAATAACCATTCTCAACGAAGGATTGAACATACTTTTTCCTGTTCCGATCATTTTGATCATTCCACGAATCATTTGTTCGGCAGCTTGGAAATCGGCAATTACTCCATCTCTTAACGGTCGCACAGTTTCAATTAGCTTGTGGGTTTTCCCATGCATTTGTTGCGCTCGTTTACCGATAGCAACAATTTTGCCTGTTTGTATATCCCTTGCTACAATTGATGGTTCGTCAACCACAACCTTGTCATTCATTATGATTAGCGTGTTGGCTGTTCCTAAGTCAATTGCAATTTCTTGCGTTAAAAAACTAAATAATCCCATTTTATTTGCCTCTGTGTAATTGTAAATCTAGTAATAATAGGTTTTTTCCTTCTCTCCTGGAAGGATTATACCTATAAATTTTAAAAAGGTTTCGGTTTAATGTTTAAAATGTCTATTTCCGGTAGTCACCATTGCAATTCCATTTTCATTGCAATAGTCGATAGAAAGTTGATCTTTAATCGATCCGCCTGGTTGAATAACCGTTTTAATTCCCGCATTGCCAGCAATTTCTACACAATCAGGAAAAGGAAAAAATGCATCTGAAGCCATCGCTGCACCTTTCAAATCGAAATTAAACGATTGTGCTTTGTGAATGGCTTGACGAAGCGCATCAACACGAGATGTTTGACCCGTACCGCTTGCTAATAACTGCTTGTTTTTTGCCAATATAATTGTGTTTGATTTTGTGTGCTTCACGAGTTTATTCGCGAACAATAAATCTTCTATTTCTTGGTCGTTTGGAGAAGTAATTGTTTTGTTCTCCAAGTCCGCTTTTGTTTCACTCAATAAATCTTTATCTTGTTCTAAAACACCATTTAATAATGTTCTGAATTGGCGTTTTGGCAGCTCAACCTCTTTTTGAACTAAGATAATTCTGTTTTTCTTTTCTTTCAAAATTTCCAACGCTTCTGTATCATAACCTGGAGCGATAACAACTTCACAAAACAATTCATTGATTTCTTTTGCTGTTTCAGTATCAATTGTTCTGTTTCCAATTAAAATACCTCCAAAAGCACTTACAGGGTCTGCAGCTAGAGCATCGAGATAAGCTTGTTTAATTGTTGAACGAGTTGAAAGTCCACATGCATTGTTGTGTTTTAATATAGCAAATGTTGCGTCGTCATTTTTAAACTCCTCCATTAAATTTACCGCGGCATCCACGTCTAGTAAATTGTTATAGGATAATTCTTTACCGTGTAATTTATCGAACAATTCACCCATATTTCCATGAAAAATTCCTTTTTGATGAGGATTTTCTCCATATCTCAAGACTTCGGAAGTTAGAATGCTTTGCTTAAAAACTTCTGTTTCGCCGTTATTGAAATAATTAAAAATATGCGTATCGTAATTTGATGAAACATTAAACGCGTCTCGACTAAAATCTTTTCTTTCTTGCATCGTTGTTGATGATGCATTGTTTCGTATAATTTCTAAAAATGATGCGTATTGATTCACCGAAGGAATTATTACAACATCATTGTAGTTTTTTGCTGCGGCACGAATCAATGAAATCCCACCGATATCAATTTTTTCAATAATATCTTCGTGACTTGCGCCAGAAGCAACTGTATCTTCAAAAGGATACAAATCAACAATTACTAAGTCCAATTCTGGAATTTCAAATTCAGCAATTTGACTTTGGTCGCCATCGTGATTTCTTCTGTTCAATATTCCCCCAAAAACCTTTGGGTGCAAGGTTTTAACACGACCACCCAAAATTGAAGGGTAAGACGTTAAATCTTCAACTCTGTTTACAGGAATGTTCATTTCCTCAATAAAAGCCTGTGTACCTCCAGTAGAATAAAGTGCAACATTGTCTTTGTGTAATTGTTCAATAATTGGACCTAAACCCGATTTATCAAAAACTGAAATTAATGCTGATTGTATCTTTTTTCTTTCGTTCATGGCGCTACTCTTTTTGCTTTTAAAAATGGAAAGTGCAAAAGTACTTCTATTTTTATTTTTTTCGTTGATTTCTATCAACAAAAAGGTAGAATTTTCAACTAAAACAACCCAAAAATTGTTATTTCTTAAAATAAAGTGCTTGGATTGATTAATTTTAGTCTTAAAACCTGATTTGGAATGAAAAAGATTTGTGTTGTTGAAGACGAAAGTAGCATCGCGGAAATGGTTCGTTTAAATCTCGAGTTAGAAGGGTATCAGGTAACCCATTTCGATCATGGTTTAAACGCGAAAAATGCGTTTCAAAATAAATTGGATTATGATTTAATCATTTTGGACGTCATGTTGCCGGGAGTGAATGGCGTTGAGCTGTGCAGGGAAATTAGAAAATCATCTAAAACCCCGGTTTTATTTCTTTCTGCGAAAGGAACAACAACAGACCGCATTGATGGATTGAAGGCAGGTGGAAACGATTATTTGCCAAAACCGTTCGATTTGGAAGAATTACTGCTTCG
This sequence comes from uncultured Flavobacteriales bacterium, assembly GCA_913059205.1. Classification (GTDB taxonomy): domain Bacteria; phylum Bacteroidota; class Bacteroidia; order Flavobacteriales_D; family Crocinitomicaceae; genus UBA4466. The sequence continues at coordinate 91,247 of CAJXRM010000002.1, read as the reverse complement.
AGTGGCCGTTTTGACAAACAATTTAAAGGCGGGTGAATTGGAAGAGATAATTATCGGTGACTTTTGCGTGAATTTAAAAACATTTGAAGTGAAGAATCAACTTTCAAATGCAACGATTGACATTTCAAAGAGAGAAATAGCGCTAATTCAATTGTTTCATGAAAAGAACAACGAAGTAATTCCACGTTCTGAAATATTGGATAGAGTCTGGGGGAAAGATCAATTTCCAACCTCAAGAACAATTGATAATTATATATTGAATTTTCGGAAAATTTTCGAAAAAGACCAGAAATCACCTCAATTTTTTCATTCCATTCGTGGAGTTGGATACAAGTTTACAGGTGATTTGAAAAAGGATTAATCGCAATTAACCGAATGATTAATGTTAATTTTGGGCATTGATACAGAACAATGGATAGAGCAAGAGAGAAAAAGTTAAGATACGACAAAGCATATTTGCGAATGGCTAAAACTTGGTCAGAATTATCGCATTGCGCTAGAAAACAGGTTGGAGCTATAATTGTAAAAGATGGAATGATTATATCCGACGGATACAATGGTGCACCAAGTGGATTTGACAATTGTTGTGAAAATGGTGATGGAGAAACACATTGGTACGTGTTGCATGCCGAAGCAAACGCCATATTAAAAGTTGCAAAATCAACGCACAATTGCAATGGTGCGACACTTTATTTGACGCTCTCACCGTGCAGAGATTGTAGTAAATTAGTTGTTCAGTCTGGAATTAAACGTGTTGTTTTTATCAATAATTATAAAGACACAAGCGGTATTGATTTTTTGAAGGAAGCAGGAATAGAAATAGATCACATAGAAAACCCATTTGATGGAGAATAGAAATACTAATTATTGGATTCCAATTGTTATGGCTTCGTGTTTGGCAATTGGACTTTATTTAGGAAACATTTTGACTCCTGGAAAGGTGGCACCTCAAAGTTTGGGCGAATCGCGCTACCAAAAAATGCAGGACATCATTCAAATTTTAGACGGAAGATACGTAGATGATGTAGATAGCGAAGAGTTGTTTGAAACAACTATTGGCGATATGTTGCATAAATTGGATCCGCATAGCAATTACATTCCCGCTAAGGATTTAAAAGCGATGAATGAGTCGATAGAAGGTAAGTTTGGAGGTGTTGGAATTCGATTTTTTATAATCCGTGATACCGTTTGTGTGACAAATGTTTTGCCGAATTCACCAGCGATGAGAGCAGGATTGAAATCAGGGGATAAAATTTTGGAAGTAGACGGAAAGAAAGTTGTTCGTGTAAAAATTAGCAACGAAGAGATTATGGGAATGCTTAAAGGGACAGAGAACACTTCTGTGAACCTTGTAGTTTTGCGTGAAAAGAAAAAACTCAAGAAAAAAGTTGTTCGAGGCTCTATTCCTGTTGAATCTGTTTTGGCTGCTTATATGATAGATAAGACCATCGGTTTTGTTAAAATTGAGCAGTTTTCTATGGCAACATCTAGTGAGTTTCAAGAAGCAACAGCGAAACTAAAAGCGCAAGGGATGAAAAAATTAATCATCGACCTGAGAAACAATGGAGGTGGAGTTTTAACGGGCGCAACAGATATAGCAGATGAATTTTTAAAAGCTGGAATTCCAATCGTTGAAACAAAAGGAAAACATACTTCATCGTACACGTATCGAGCAACTTCAAAAGGAAGTTTGGAAAACATTCAAGTTGCAATTTTGATTAATGCCTACAGCGCATCGGCTTCGGAAATATTGGCTGGAGCAATCCAAGACAATGATCGTGGAACGATTATCGGTCGTCGTTCTTTTGGAAAAGGATTGGTTCAAGAGGATGTTATGTTGCGCGATGGAAGTAATCTCCGATTAACAATTGCACGCTACTATACACCAACAGGAAGATGTATCCAAAAACCGTATTCTGATGACTATGAGGAGTACATGCAAGATCACATGGGACGTTATGACAATGGTGAAATGTACAAAGTGGATTCAACGTTGTTGGTTGACTCCTTGAAATACAAAACACCTAAAGGAAAGGTCGTGTACGGCGGCGGCGGGATAATGCCAGATATTTTTGTTCCATATGATACAACTGGATCAACTTGGTATTATACTCAACTGAGATATACAAACGTATTTACAACCTTTGCTTTTGACTTTGTACAAGGAAAAAGAACGAAGTGGTCTTCTCCATCCGATTTCAAGCGAAATTTTAAGGTAAGTGATGAGGTTTTAAACCAATTGACGTCTTTTGCTGCAACTGAATATAAAATCAAGTTGGACAAAAAAGAGTTTAATATAAGTAAGAAATTAATTTCAGAGGTTTTGAAAGCGGAAATTGCGCGCCAAATATGGGTGGAAGAAGGTTATTACGAGGTCTATAATGATTTCGATGCTGAAGTTCAAAGAGCAATACGATTCTTTAAATAAAGTATCATGCAACGATTTATTCCGCTAAACTATTTCAAACCATTGTATGTAAATCATACCGATCTTCTCTCGGAAGAAGGAATGGAAGAGTTTTACAAACGTGTAACAGGGTCTGAAGGAGATGAACTGCGTGCGCTCCACCAGATTTCAACAGCTGAATTTGACTATTTTCTTTCAACTTTAAAAGAAGCGGAAAACATCGTTTTTTACGGATGGGTTTCTTACAATACGGCGTTATTAAACATGTTAACCGATGCTAAACTAGACGGATATGAAGATTCGTTTGGACATCTACTTCACCAATTGGCCGAGTCGTATCAACGGTTTCTTTCTCCCTATTTGTCGAAGAAGTTATTGAAATTTGCTGGAAATGTAGACACAGAGGTGCTTTCACAGGTGTTTTCTTTTGTTCAATTGTTAGACTCTGAACATCGAGCTGTGGTAGAAACTCGACTTTTTCGACCGATATCAGATCGATTAGAAGTACTACAACCAGCGTTAAAAAATGTGAGTTCCGAGCAAAATTTGATAGAACTTGTTAAACCGTTGTGTTCGGATGAGATTGTTGATTCTGTCAATTGCCTTTCCCGCGCTTCTTATGCATTAAAGTTGAATTATGTGGACCAAATCATGAACTCACTTCGATCAAAATCGTGCACTGTGCGTTTTGCCAATTGGGTCTTGAAGCAAATGGAGAAGGTTGAGTTGAATCGAGAACATGAGCACAAAATTTTGGATTTACGTCGTGAATTGCATTCGGGAGATTTGAAAGTTCAAAATACGGGCAAAGGAAAAACTCCGATTCGTTGGAAAAATGTTGCACTGACAGCAGTCTTGCTTTCGATAGTTGCATTTGTTGTTTTTGTTATAGTTTATAAACCTTTTAGCGATATCGATGAACCAGAGTTAAACAACGAAACATCGTTTAAGCAATTTTCGAAGGAGGAGCGGAAACAAATTGATTCGTTGTTGCGTCAAATTGATGGAAACATTCGGCCGGAAGACTTGAATGTTGATCATGCGGCGCCAATTATAGGAAATAGTTCTATGTTAACCTTGCGCGTTCCTTTTGAAAACGAAAAAATGGAAGCAATCTATCAAGATTTGATAAAAGACGCCGAAATTCAACTTCAAGGTTTATCAGATTCATGTTCTGTTGAAACTGCATTTGTTCAACGAAAAGGGGTGATCGATTTGGAAAAAAAGAAAGGGAATGTTGCTGCTATGATTCGCAATGATTCTGAGTTTGACGTTATCCTTTATGTTGCGGAGGAAAGCAAGAATGGTTCCGTCGCCTCTCTATTTTTAAAGAAAGGGGAAACGAAGGTTTTTGAATTTAGCAAAGGAAATATGTTAATGGTTGTAGCAGGAAATTCATTTCAAAAATTCCGCTCTCCAACAACGAATGGAGCAGATTTACCTTCAAAAAACTATACGCATCATTTCTGTGAAACAGATGCAAATTTTAGAGAATCAATTAATACAAGTTACCGTTTGACAACGGAAAACTTAAAAAAAGTAAAGTTTTTGTTGACAGGTGACCAAAGTGGTTATTTCCATCTGCTAGACTTGAAAAATGTATTGGAAATAAATTAGATTGTAAAATGATTTTATACAACGTTACAGTAAGTATTGATCCAGCTGTAGAATCAGAGTGGCTGGATTGGATGAGAGCAACACATATTCCGGATGTTATGGCAACAGGATGCTTTGTTGAGTCGCGCATTTGTCGCGTTCACGGAGAAGAAGAAGGGGGAGTTACCTTTGCCATTGGTTATATTGCTCCTTCTCAAGATAAATACGACGAGTATGTTGCTACACATTCTTTGGCTCTTCAACAGGAACACGGAACTAGATTTGAAGGAAAATTTGCTGCATTTAGAACAATACTAACAGTACTAGAAGAATTCAAAAAATGAGCGTAAAAGCAAAGAAACACCTTGGACAGCACTTTTTAACGGATAAAAACATCTGCGAAAAAATTGCAAAACAATACCAAAATGAGTGTAAACGTGTTTTGGAAATTGGACCGGGAATGGGTGCTTTAACGTCTTATTTGTTGGATGACGGTCTGGATGTTTGGGTAATGGAAATCGACACGGAAAGTGTAGATTATTTAAAAGAGGTTTTTGAACGATTGGAAGGAAAGATTTTGGAAAAGGACTTTTTGAAAGTCGACCTTACAGATTGTATGGGCGTAGAACCATTTGGTGTTGTTGGTAATTTCCCATACAATATTTCTTCTCAAATTTTATTCAAGTGCATTGAGTATAGAAACCAAATCCCTGAAATTATGGGAATGTTTCAAAAGGAAGTTGCGCAGCGAGTAGCCGAAAAACCAGGTTCGAAGCAATACGGAATTTTGAGTGTTTTGCTACAGGCATATTACGATATAGAATATTGCTTTACCGTGGATGAGCATGTATTCAACCCGCCTCCAAAAGTAAAGTCAGGTGTGATTCGCTGTGTTCGAAATTCACGCACTTCCTTACCTTGCGATGAAAAACTGTTCAAACAAGTGGTTAAAATGGGATTCAACCAACGAAGAAAAACACTTCGGAACTCAGTTAAACCATTGTTGAATGGAAATGTGTTGGAACACGAATTTATGGCGTTACGACCAGAGGTTTTATCGGTAGATCAATTTATTGAATTAACACAAATGATTGAAGCGCTAAATAAAGATAATCCAAAAGAGAGCTAGTTTTTGAACTGTGGTGTTTGGAATATTTAAAAAAATAGTTTTCTTTGTAAGAACTAATAATTGAAATTATGACATTTTCTGAAATTTTCTGGGGTATAGGAGATCTTTTTACATGGTTGTTGCACTATTTGCAAGCAGATATCATTGGAAACATGTTCAACAACGCGTTAATCGCGCTTGGGTTCATCGGTTTTGGTATTTGGATGAACAAGCAACGAAAGTTTAATAAAGCTGCTGAATCAAACCCAGACCAATTGAAATAATCGGAAAGGTAAAATATAGGTTAAAGGCTGTCTGAAAGGATGGCCTTTTTTTGTGGGGTAAAATTTTAAGCTTTGTCCAGCCTAACCACAAAGAAACAAAGGGCACAAAGAAGTTGTGAGTATTTGAAACATAACTCAAATGTGAAATTATATAGAAATCGGTGTGCAATTTTGTGTTCTTTGTTTCTTTGTGGTAAATGAATTTATACAATTTACGAGTAAGCCATCGGTAAGCAAATATTTTTTACCTTTAACTCATGGGAACATTGAGCGTGATTATTACAGCTGGTGGAATAGGTAAACGAATGAATTCGTCTTTACCGAAACAGTTTATCCGCATTTTCGACAAGCCGATTTTGATGTATACCATTGAAAAGTTCTATCATTTTGACCCTAAAAGTCAAATATTAGTTACCATTCCAGAAGATTGGAAGTCCTATTGGGAAGAATTGGTTTTGGAACAAGACTTTAAAATTCCACATCGTGTTGTAACAGGTGGCGACGAGCGTTATCATTCTATAAAAAACGCAATTCATTATTGTTATGGAGATATTATTGCCGTGCACGATGGCGTTCGACCGCTGGTAACGCATGAAACGATACAAAAGTGCATTGCTAAATTGCGAAAGAGTGATGCCGTAGTTCCCGTAATCTCAGTGGTAGAATCGCTTCGAAAGAAAGATTCTAAAAGCGGAACAGTGGCGATAGATCGCTCTGAATATTTGATTGTGCAAACCCCTCAATGTTTCAAGCGCGACGTTTTGGAAAAGGCATACGCACAGAATTATCATTCAAAAATCACTGACGATGCAGGATTGGTTGAGGAAGCTGGTTATTCTATTTCTACCGTGGAAGGAAATCCAGAGAATGTAAAGATTACTACGCAGGCAGATTTGAAGTATGCGGAGTTGTTCCTTAGATAGATCCAGGTTCAACTAGTTTAAAGTTCAAGATAATGGTTGTGCAACTTGAATAGTGTCTTGGCGTGGCAATTCAAATTACCGAATTACCTGAACGAATTGGTGTTTCATTATTGTTTCACCAAATTTTGTTTTTGCAATAATTTTTACAAAATAAACTCCCTAATTAAAGGCGTTCCATCACGATTATTTCCATTCCATGAAGTGGTCATACCATCATATTCAGCGATTAAATTTCCCCAACGATTCATGACTTGAACCGTCATTTCTTCGATATTCTTAATACTGATTTCATAGAAATCACTGATACCATCGGTATTTGGTGTAATTACATTAGGTAATTCAACAACAACTTGTAAAAGGGAGTCTTTATTGCATTGAATAACCGAAACATCATCTATGAAGTAGTAAAGAGCATCCTCAGGTGGATTACTTTCGTGTGAATAATTGTAATTGCCAAAAAAGCCAATCGTAAAAAACCGTTCTGTACCATTAGCAATATGGTAGCTTTCAAATTGTACCCAATCGTTAATGTTAGTCACTATATTAGAATTAAAAACAGGTTGACTATTACTAATAATGTTATTGTCCAAAATAGTGCTTGTAAAGCGGCAATTAATCATGTTTGTATTATAACTATATCCTGACTGAAATGAATTTTTAATCCAAAAACTAAAACAGTAGGCAGAATCCTTTGTCAAAATTGTATCTAGCTCGATATAAATTGATTCTCTATAATTATTAGAAGGTATCATTGCGATACCACCATACCATTACCGTAATAAGAATCACCCAAACCAGCATAAGTTGTTGGCGGTGCAAAGCTAGGGTCGCTGAAACAAGTATTAAAGAAATCGGCTGAATTAATTCTTTTCCACTCTAGAAAAGCTTGCGACGCTTGAAAAGAACCGGAAACATTACAAGTATTTACAGTTTCAAAACTAGGATTTGGAACTAAATTTTGACCGATTGAATATACCGATTTTAAAACGAATAGACCAAGAATAAATAATATTGAAACCGTTTTTTGCATTTTATAAATTAATAAAACCGGAAGTTATATAAAGATCAACGTTCTCATGGTAAAACAATTTTAAGGTGTTTTACACTATTACTCAAATAAACATGAACAATGTAAACACCTTTGCTTAAACACTCTGTACATTTAAATCGCGCAACATCTATATAGCTTTGATTCAATACTAAATTACCACTTAAATTGTAAACTTCATAATGAGAGATAGAAACGTCTTTCAACCATTCAATACCATGGTTCTACTTCGTTCAAAATAAAATCGTTCAATATATTTCTTATTCGCATTTTGTTTCCAGTAAATTCAATAATGGTATCTTTGTCCACGATTCAATTAAAGACATGAAAGTTACCGATCACTTAAAGGCTTCTAAAGAAACCTTATTCTCGTTTGAAATATTGCCACCGTTAAAAGGAAAGAGCATACAATCTATTTACGATGGAATTGATCCTTTGATGGAATTCAAGCCAAAATTTATCAATGTAACGTATCACCGCGAAGAATTTGTGTACAAAGAGCGTGAGAACGGATTGCTGGAAAAAATATCTATTCGTAAACGACCTGGTACGGTTGGAATTTGTGCGGCAATTATGAACAAGTACGATGTGGATGCTGTGCCACATTTAATTTGTGGTGGTTTCAACAAAGAGGAAACAGAAAACGCATTAATTGATCTTCAATTTTTGGGAATTGATAACGTTTTGGCATTGAGAGGTGATTCAATTAAAACAGAAGCGAACTTTCGTCCTCACCAGGATGGTCACCAGTATGCCGTTGAATTAATTGACCAAATAACGGAAATGAACCGTGGAAATTATTTGATTGACGACATCAAATTGGAACCAACAGATTTTTGTATTGGTGCAGCGGGTTACCCTGAAAAGCATTTTGAAGCAATGAATCTGGCAACGGATTTACAGTATCTGAAAGCAAAAGTGGATGCGGGAGCTGAGTACATCGTTACGCAAATGTTTTTCGATAATTCAAAGTATTTTGCTTTTGTGGATGCATGCCGAGCAGCAGGAATTGATGTTCCAATAATTCCAGGGTTGAAGCCAATAAAATCCTTGAATCACATTTCGTTTTTACCGAAGTTTTTCCATATTGATTATCCTGAAGAACTTTCAAAAGAATTGCTGAAATGCAAAACGAATGACGATGTAAAAAAGGTGGGCATTGAATGGGGAATTCACCAATCAAAAGAACTTAAGAAAGCCGGAGCACCTTGCATTCATTATTATACCATGTCAAATTCTGATTGTGTAAAAGCAATTGCAAAAGAAATTTTTTAAGATGAAAAAGTACATTTATATTGTAATCCTGCTTGCAACTGCAAATACTTCGTTTGCACAAAAGGTAGATTTGGCATTGAAAAATGCTGTAGTGATTGGGCAGTTGGACAATGCGGAGGATAGGTATTCGTTGGAAATCAACTTGACAGAATTGTTGACCTCTCGAGGAGTAAAAACCATTCCATCGCTGAACATAATGAAAATGGGTAGTGACTCGCAATTGCTTGCCTCAGATTCGATGACGCAAGTGCTAAAATCGAAAGGAATTGACACCTATATTTTAGTTAACGTTCGTGGTTACGATAGAAAGTTTAAACCTACAAGCTCAAGAGACAACTTGTTTAAATCACTCGAACTGGGAAGCTTATTCAATTTACACCAACCAGACATAGTTTCAGTTAGTTTTGAATTTAAGTTTTTTCGAAATGGTGAGTTCGTAACAAGTGACATTGTGAAATGCGCGAATGTAAGCGACAGAGAAACCGTCTTAAAGCGTTTCCGAATAAAAGTTGGAAAGCGAATTACAAGTAAGTGGTTGTAATTAAATCAATCAAAATAGGGCATTTGCCGTACGTCTTTTTTTAGGAAAAATTAAGTATTTGCCTTAGTTTTGTCATTCCTAAACACTAGTAATGAAGACGTTGTTTGCAAAGTATAGAATTTTACTAATTATATTACTCCTTTTTTCAGGGAATTATTCGAGTGCACAATGTTCGCTTTCATTTGATACCGATACAACTATTTGTCTTGGTAGCGCCGTAGATTTAGGCGCGATAGCAAATGTTACAGGAACAGCGCCAATTGCATATAACTGGACACCTGCCACGGGACTTTCTTGTACTGCTTGTCCAAATCCAATTGCTACACCACTTACCACAACAACATATTCCTTAACCATAACGGACAATGACGGTTGTACACGAACGGAGACGATTACTGTTACAATTGCCCCTGATCCAGTGGCAGCATTTAATTTCTTGCCGAATAATGTTTGTGCAACAACTCCCATTCAATTTAGCTCAACTTCAACAGGCTCAGGATTAAGTTATTCGTGGAATTTTGGAAATCCAGCTTCTGGAGCTCAAAATACGAGCACTCAACCAAATCCATCACATACTTTTATATCAACAGGTTCTGCATCCGCAAATTTTAATGTGGTTTTAACAGTGACAAATAGCTTTGGCTGCCAAGACGCTGTATCACACACCGTAACAGTTAATCAAATTCCGGATGCTTCTTTGATCGATCCTATATCGCTATTTAAAAATTGTGATGGCTCCAACTTCAATTTAACAGTTTATGACAATTCACTTGTTACAGGCGTAAACCATCAAATAATTTGGGGAGATGGCTCGCCTAATTATACAAGTGCGACGGCTCCAACAGGAGGAACATCACATTTATATACTACGAGTGATATTTTTGATTTAGATTATATAATTACAGGGGCAAATGGTTGTACCGATACAGCGAGTTATTTGGTTTCTAACATTACCAATCCTGCAATCGGAGCCGCAAATCCTGGAGCAACATCCGGTTGTGGACCATTGGTTCTTTGTTTTCCATTAAGCAGTTACTCTGCAAATCACCCTTCCACATATTATGTTGTCGATTATGGTGATAGTTCGCCAAACGATACCTTGCCTCATCCACCTCCTGCCGTATTGTGTCATACGTATACCGAGTCATCATGCGGTCAGGCTGGAAATGCTTTTGAGTTCAGTATTCAGGCAATCAATCAATGTGATATTTCTGAAGCAAGTATTTCGCCAATTCGTGTTTATACTGGACCAACTGCAAATTTCACGACTCCTCAAACAAATTATTGCGTGAACACTGCGGTTCCTTTCACGAATTTATCGACGTTGGGATTTAATTCAAGTTGCGCAACAACGACATTGTTCACATGGGATTTTGGTGATGGCTCAGCTCCTGTTACAGCATTTTCTTTAACAAATCCAACACATGTTTACACCTTACCGGGTACATATACGGTCACTTTATCAGCCACAAATAATTGTGCAACAACAATGCATAATTTAGTGATTTGCATTGAAGAAGCACCTGTACCAGATTTCATTATTACACCAGATACGGCATGCGTGCCTTTTACCGCTGTTACAACAAATCTGTCTTCGTTATTAAATACGTGTGATGTTGATACACTATGGAATATCACTTTTATTCAAAGTGCTTGTGTTCCGGGCACTGGAAATGGAAACTTTACAAACGGAACGAACAACACGAGTGAGAACCCAGAGTTTTTAATAACAAATCCAGGTGAATACAATGTTCGACTTAACCTAACGAACTCATGTGGTACGTTTTTTCACCAACAAATTGTATTGGGACAGGCTCCACCTCAAGTTATCCTACCTGCACTTGCCTCAGTTTGTGAAGGAGAATCTGTAAGTCCAACAGCTACGGTAAACGATTGTTATGAACCGTCGGATAGTTATCTATGGACATTTGCTGGAGGAATGCCTGCTTCATCAACAAATCTAGTTCCAGGGCTGGTCTCTTATGCATCGGCTGGGACTTACACAGTCGCTTTTGAAGCAACAAATGCCTGTGGAACAACAAATGCCACGACACCAATTACCATTTTTGCTCCGCCAGTTGCAGACGCCGGCCCTGATGTTAGCTCATGTTCAACTATTGCATCCAGTATTGGATCTGCACCTGTTGGTGGAGTTACGTATTCTTGGGCACCAGCAACGGGTTTGAATAACGCGTCTATTGCAAATCCAACTGTCACACTTTCTAATGTTACAGGCGCTCCAGTCGATTATATGTATGTTGTAACTGCATCGACATCTGCCAATTGCTTTACGAGAGATACTGTTGTTGTTACGGTATTTCCATTGCCGACTTTAGCAGTAAATTCCCCGGCTATTTGTATTGGAGAGAACACCAACTTATTGGTAACTGGTGCTGGAGTGGGAGGTTCATACGTTTGGGCACCAGGAACTAATTTGTCATGTACAAATTGTGATAACCCAATTGCTGATCCAATTTCTACAACGTCTTATACAATTACAGGAACAACTGCCGAAGGCTGTGTGAACACAACAACAAGTACAGTAACGGTAAACCCTTTGCCTGTTGTAAATGCAGGTCCCGATTTAACGTTATGCGATCAACCTGTAGCTGAAACCTTGAATGGAACTCCAGCGGGAGGAACATGGTCGGGTTCACCAAACGTAACGGCAGGAGGAATTTTTACACCAAATGGAACTGAATCCTCATCTTTGATTTATTCATATACCAATCCAGCTACAAATTGTTCTTCTTCAGATACACTGTTGGTTGTGGTCAATCCGTTGATTGTCCCAACGGTCGATCCATTGGATTCAATTTGTTTGGCGACTCCACCAACTGATTTAAATGCACTTTTTAATTCAAATCCTGTTGGCGGTGTTTGGACTGGAACGGGTGTCACGACTCCGAATTTCAATCCAGCAACGGCCGGGGTAGGAACGCACACCTTAACATACACGCTTGGAACATCAACCTGTGAAGCGAGTGTGACAGCAGATATTATTGTTCATGCAAACCCAGTACTTGCAACAAGTGATGAAACAATTTGTTTTGGAGATGCTGTACAGTTGAACGTTTCTGGAGCGGGAGCTGGAGGAACGTATTCTTGGTCACCACTTACGGCGCTAACGTGTTCTGATTGTGACAATCCTATTGCCAATCCAACGGCAACAACTATTTATACGATTACAGGAACGACAATTCAAGGCTGTTCATCAGACATTACGTCAACCGTAACAGTAAATCCATTGCCGGTTGTAAATGCAGGGGTGGATATGCTGTTGTGCGATCAACCAATACCCGTTGTATTGAATGGAACTCCATCAGGAGGAACTTGGACAGGATCTCCAAATGTAACTGCTGGAGGAACGTTTACACCCAATGGAAATGAGGTGGCAAATTTAATATATTCATATACCGATGGAGCAACAACCTGTTCTACATCAGATACAATGGTCATTACAGTTAGCCCGCCAATTACAGCAACCTTAGACCCAACTGATTCCATCTGTATCAATTCAAGTTCAATCAATTTGAACACTCAATTTAATCCATCAACGACAGGTGGAGTTTGGTCTGGAACTGGTGTGTCGAATCCAAATTTTAATCCTGCAACTGCTGGATTAGGAACTCATACATTGACGTATACGTTAGGTTCTGGAACTTGTCAAACCACATCAACAACAGATATTATTGTGAATCCACAGCCAACAATTGTTTCTGCGAATGAAACAATTTGTTTTGGAGATGCTGTTCAATTGGGCGTGACTGGGGCAGGAATAGGCGGCAGTTATGATTGGCTTCCAGCAACAAACTTAACATGCACGAATTGCGATGATCCAATAGCAAATCCAACTGTAACGACAACTTATACAATAACTGGAACTTCTGCTCAAGGATGTTCCAATACAACGACAAGCACAGTAACAGTAAATCCTTTACCTAGTGTTGATGCAGGAATTGATACAACAATTTGTAATTTCCCTGTTTCGGTTCAGTTAACTGGAACTCCTTCTGGTGGTGTTTGGTCTGGTCCTAATGTTACACCAACAGGTGAATTTACACCATCGGGAGTAGGCAATTTTACGGTTACATATACAGTAACTTTAGGAACAAGTTGTGTTGATTCAGACGATAGAATTGTAACGGTTTTAGACCCAACTTTAGCAGATGCCGGTCCAGACCTAGAAGCGTGTGTCGGAAGTCCCATTGTTGTTTTGAGTGGGACACCAGCAGGCGGAGATTGGACAGGTAGTTTTGTTACACTTTCTGGCGATTTTGACCCTTCAACTAGCGGAGTTTATGATTTAATTTATTCTACTGGCGCTGGAAATTGCCTCACAATTGATTCGATGGTGTTTACAGTTCATGCATTGCCCGCGGTTGATGCAGGAACTGATGTAGGGATTTGTATTTCGGAAAGCGCTTTTGATTTGGTAGGAAATCCACTTGGAGGCGTGTGGTCAGGAACTGGAATTACTGATGTGAACTTGGGGACCTTTGACCCTGCCATTGCAACAACAGGAACTCACACGATAACTTATACCATTACAGACCCAATTACAACATGCGTGAATCAAGACGATGTTGACGTCACAGTGAATCCATTGCCCGTTGTAGATTTCCTTGTAGATTCATTAATCTGTTTAAATACAGCTGCAAGTTTTACAAATACCAGTACATTGATTGCGACAAGTGATTGGACCTTTGGTGATGGAGGAACTTCAATCGCGAACTCGCCAAACCACACCTACACGGCAACAGGATTATATGATATTACGCTCTTAGTAACAACTGCAAATGGATGCATTGATTCAATTACTAAATCAGTTAGTGTACTTGACTTTCCAAATGCACAATACACATTTGTTCCGGCAATTGCTTGTGGTCCTGTTGATGCAAGTTTCACCAATACATCTACGGGAATTGCAAATACGTATGATTGGGATTTCGGAAATGGCGTGACAAGTAACTTACAAAGCCCGTTAGATGTTACGTATGTTGAAAGTCAAAATGCAGATACAGTTTATACCATTGAATTGACAGCAACTAACTATTGTGGGGTTGACACGCATACCGAAACGATTACTGTTGAACCAACTCCAACAGCTATTTTTGGAACCGATTTCGATTCAGGTTGTTCACCATTTGAAGTGAACATTGCCAACACAAGTATTGGTTCAGCGGATACATATTATTGGGATTTTGGAGATGGAACAACAGCTACAACCAGTACTCCTTTGTTTCAACACACGTATTATACGGGAAGTACGCCAACGTCTTACACGATAACACTCGTTGCTGAAAACAATTGTGGAAGCGATACAGCGACTTATGTGGTTACAGCAACACCAATCTTAGTGGATGCGTTTTTCAATACGAGTGTGGTTTCTGGATGTGCTCCGTTGACAGTTGACTTCACACAATACACGCTTGGAGGAACTCAATACAGTTGGAACTTTGATGATGGAAACATTTCAAATGTGTACAGCCCAACCCACACTTTCACAGCGGCCGGAACGTACAATGTTTCGTTAAGTGCGAATGACGGCTGTGGTTATGACACGACTACTGTTGTGATTACAGTTCATCCTGCTCCGAACATTGATTTTACATCGAATCCAGCTTCAGTTTGTGTAAATGAGCCATTCAACTTTGTCAATTTATCAACTGGAATTTCTGGTGTAACGTGGGATTTTGGAGATGGTAATTCGTCTACATTGATTGATCCAACTCATGCGTATTCAACTTCAGGTACCTTTACTGTAACCTTGTCAGGAACAAGTGCGACGTTCGGTTGTCCAGCAAGTATTTCGCATACAGTTACAGTTGATCCAACACCGATTGCCGCGTTTACTGCTACTCCGCAAAATGGATGTATGCCATTGGATGTTCAATTTACGAACAACAGTATGAATGCCAATTTCTACTTTTGGGATTTTGGAGATGGAAACACTTCTAATGTATTGAATCCAAGTCATTCTTACCCACTTGCTGGAACATATACAATTCGCTTAATTGTCGAAAATTTGAATGGTTGTTCCGATACAACTTATGAAGATGTAATCGTTTATCCGCTACCCGCAGTTGACTTTGCCATTAACCAACCTTCAGTTTGTTTGACAACTGGTAACGTCTCATTTACAAACTTATCTACGGGTGCTGTAGGTTATACATGGGATTTTGGCAATGGACAATCATCGGTGTTAACTAGTCCGTCCACAACGTATACAGCGGCCGGAACGTACACAGTAACATTGACTGGGGTGAATCAATATGGTTGTTTGAATACACAACAACGTACGCTGAATTTTTATGATTTCGCAGTAGCTGACTATGTAATCCCTGTGACTGAAACATGTCTCGGAAATTCATTAACCTTTAATTCAACAAGCACAAATTCATCATCGGTAGAATGGTTATTTGGCAATACGGAATCAGTTTTTGGTACAAACGTGGATTACGAATATCCTGCTGCTGGAAATTACACGGTAACGATGATTGCTTATGGTGGAGGCGGTTGTAATGATACATTAACCATCACACCAACAATTACCATTAATCCAACGCCTGTCGCAGATTTTAATTATGAAAACGTGATTGAAATCAATCAATGGACAGGATTAATTGACTTCTTTAACTTGTCTACACACGCTACGGATTATCAATGGTATTTTGGAGATGGTGGTTCTGGAACTACTGTCAATCCGTCACATTCATACAACACGCACGGTGACTTTACTGTTACATTGATTGCATCAAATAACTTTGGCTGTGCGGACACCATTGTGAATCCTATTGTTGTTGAACTGTACAAAGGATTGTACTTGGCAAATGCAATGTATCCAGGTCACTCGGATTATAATGTTTCGCATTTTGTTCCAATTGGTGTAGGGCTGAAAGAGTTTGAATTATTGATTTTTGATGATTGGGGAAATTTGATTTGGTCAACTACGGCCTTGGACGTAAATGGCCGACCAACGGAGGCATGGGACGGAACGTTTAACGGAGCACCTGTTCAACAAGATGCGTACGTTTGGAAAGTGAATGCAATTTTTCTTGACGATAGTGTCTGGGAAGGGAAAGAATACGAAAAGAATAAGATTAAGAAATCCGGAACTGTTACTGTAATTAGATAAGCGATGGAGACACTACAAAGTACATATAGCAAAATCATAGTTCTGATTGTAACAATGGTACAATCGATGGCGATTGCTCAGGACGCGAACTTTTCACAGTTCTATAATAATCCGACCTATTACAATCCTTCCATGACGGCCATCAATGGTGGTTATACCGTTCGATTACATGCACGAAATTTATGGGCACCAATTCCAGGACGCTTTAACACCTACACCGCTAGTGTGGAAGCAGAAATTCTGCCTCGAGTTGGCCTTGGAATTATCGGATTTAGTGATGTTGGAGGAGAAGGATTGTTGCGAACAGTAAGTGGAATGCTTTCGTATGCCTATCGTGCGGTGGACACCAAAAACTTTACCCTTCAAGCTGGAATTAATGGCGGAGTAGTTAGTAAATACGTTGATTGGGATCAGTTTACATTTTCAGATCAATTGCATGAAGTACAAGGTGAAGTTCGCCAATCGACGTTTATTGCACCGACTTCGAATAACGTGTTGTACGCCGATTTTGGGGCAGGAATTTCTTCACGCTTCAATCATGTCAGTACTAAAACCGGCCCGTATCGCCAATTAATGGCTACAATCGGATTTGGAATTCATCACCTAAGTAAACCGAGTGATGCGTTTATTATTGGGTATGAATATTTACCGATAAAATATACCGGTCATGCCAAATTTGATATTCTTTTGGGAACGTATGTACTTTCTCCAGCGGTGATTTATGAGCATCAAAATAAATTTCAAACCTTTAGCATCGGTATGTCGGTTCAAGTAAAACCGGTCAATCTTGGAATTTGGTTTAGAAACAGAAATTACGGTTTGACGCTTAAAAACTACGATTCGTTTACGTTTGCAATGGGAACATATTTACCGATAAAGAATGAGCGAGACATTAAAATAACATACAGTATTGATTTCACGATTTCTAAATTGAGAGCGGCTTCCTTCGGTTCGCACGAATTGAGTTTGGTGATGAATTTCAACAACCGTTATTTACTAAAAGGACGTCATATGAAAATGCGCAGTAAGAGCACGTACAAGTGTCCAGCTGATTTCATGGGAACGAGATAGGAATTATTTCCCCATCATCTTAGCAACGTATTTTCCAATAATATCGAATTCCAAATTTACACGACTTCCAACTGTTAATTCGTGGAAATTGGTAAACTCGTATGTGTAGGGAATTATGCAAACTGAAAATTGTTTGTCTTTCGAATTAACGACAGTTAAACTTGTTCCATTAACGGTCACGGAGCCTTTTTCAACCGTAATTTGATCATCGGTATATTCAAAGGTATATTTCCAGCTTCCGTCTTGATTTTCTACATCGATGCATTGTGCAGTCGTATCTACGTGACCTTGAACAATGTGTCCGTCTAAACGCCCATTCATGACCATACAGCGTTCCAAATTCACTTTTGTGCCCACTTTCCAATCGCCTAGGTTTGTTTTCTGCATTGTCTCAAGAATAGCTGTAACAACGTAATCATCACCATCAAGCTTTACAACTGTAAGGCAACAGCCGTTGTGCGCAACACTTTGGTCAATTTTTAATTCGTTGGTAAATGGGGATGTGATGGTAAAATGAACGTTTTCACCTTCTTTCTCTATTTTCTTTACAACTCCGAGTTGTTCAATTATTCCTGTAAACATATGCAAAAGTAATGAAACTCTATTTGGAAGGCAAAGGTCTTGTGATCATGAAAACTCCAACTAATGCTACCATTCCAACATCGGCGATGGCAAACCACATAGGATGAGGTATCATGAATAGATTGGATACTGTACCGATGAGGAAAAATCCTGCAATAATGTAAAGCGAAATTTTCGATGCTTTGTCAATCGCTTTAGCGATCAAAAGTCCGATTAACAAACCTATTCCATGCGCGAATACCACTGAAATGTACATTTCAAAGGGAATCAGGTGCAATTTATCTGCAATTGCTCCGATGTTATTCGGATCCAATTTAAAAGGCATTGGAAAAAGAGAATGTCCTAATCCTTCCAAAAACATCATTGATATAAATGCTGCAATAACACCAGCAAAAGTTGCGTAGAATAATTTCATAATTGAATATGCGTTTTATTACCACAAAGATAAACAAAGGATTTTGGTAATTGTGTTTCTGAAATTTTAAGGCACAAAGTACTTATACATCCATGAAATGTATGTCTTTACGCACTTACTTTCAGTATTGGGAGTATCTTTTCTTTGTTGACCTTTGCGGTAAATACCTCTGTGATGTCAATACGACTATATAATTTCATTACAGTGTTAAGCTCTAATTTTTACTCGAACTGATTTAGAAGATGGAGTGTGGCTAGAATGAGCTGTTAAACCTATTGGAACTAATGGATTTGCTTCTGGGAAATAAGTAGCCAAACATCCTTTTGGAATGTTGTACGGTACAACCGCAAAGCCTTCAACTTCTCGTTTTCGGTTTCCATAATTGTTGTAAAGCGCAATTTTATCTCCTTTTTTCAGTCCACGACTTTTAACGTCTTCCTCATTCATAAAGACAACCATTCTTCCGTTGTAAACGCCGCGGTACCGATCGTCCAAACCATAAATAGTGGTGTTGAATTGGTCGTGACTACGTGTCGTCATCATAATAAATTCATCTGCTTCAATCGCTTCAGAATACATTTTGTTGACGGTGAAATTTGCCTTTTTATTCGGCGTCGTAAAATCTCCAGTTCTTGCTCCATTCGGCAATTCAAATCCTAAAGGTTGCTTCACACGTTCGTTAAAATTTTCAAATCCAGCAATTGTCTTTTCAATGAGATCACGGATATTGGCATAATCTTCAATTAAGAAATCCCAATCCACTTTATCCTGATCCAAGGTCGCTTTAGCAATGTTTGCCACAATCACTGGTTCGCTTTCCACAAATTCAGATGGTGGCTGCAACAATCCTTGGGTTGTGTGAATGACACCCATCGAATTTTCCACCGTAACGAATTGCGATTTTCCATTTTTCATGTAGCGATCCGTTCTTCCCATCGAAGGTAAAATCAAAGCTGTTTTTCCATGTGTTAAATGCGAACGATTGAGTTTTGTAGAAATATGTGCTGTCAGCGAACAGTTGCTCAAAGCTTCTGCCGTGTAATGTGTATCCGGTGCAGCAGAAAGGAAATTTCCGCCCATTCCAAGGAAAACTTTCACCTTTTTTTCGTGCATTGCAGTAATTGCATCAACAACCGAATAACCGTGGTCTTGCGGTGGAGTGAATCCGAAATTTTCGCTTATTTTATTCAGTAATTCTTTCGAGGGACGTTCGGCAATTCCCATAGTTCTATCGCCTTGCACGTTACTGTGCCCACGAACGGGACAAGTTCCAGCTCCTTCTTTACCAATACTTCCTTTCATTAAAAGCAAATTCACCACTTCTTGAATATTGTCAACGCCGTTCACGTGCTGTGTCAATCCCATTCCCCAACAAGCGATAATTTTTTTACGATCCGCAATTAGCGTGACCAATTGGTCAATTTCACTTTCATCCAAACCGGTTCTTTGCACTAGTTGATTGACATCACTTTGCATCAAATCAGTTTTGAAATCTTCAAATCCAGCGGTTTTATTTGCAATAAATTCACTGTCTAAAATCTCAGCTCGTGTTTCAGATAGTTTAAATAATTTGTACATCACTGCTTTCAACAGCGCGACATCTTCATTGATTTTCAATTGTAAATAAAGGTCAGATATTTCCGTTCCACCACCTACAATTCCTTTTACAGTTTGTGGGTTTTTGAAACGAATTAATCCCGCTTCCTTCATTGGGTTAATTGAAACGACCTTTGCACCATTTTTCTTTGCTTTTTCAAGAGAGGAAAGCATTCTTGGGTGATTTGTTGCTGGATTTTGACCAAAAATCAGGATCAATTCAGCCTTATATAAATCGTCCAAAGTCACAGATCCTTTTCCAATCCCAACTGTTTTTGACAGTGCCACACCACTAGACTCATGGCACATGTTTGAACAATCCGGAAGATTATTCGTTCCGTACATGCGGACAAACAATTGGTATAAAAATGCTGCCTCATTACTTGTTCTTCCTGATGTATAAAATGCTGCTTCGTGCGGACTTGCTAATGCTTTTAATTCTTTTCCTATGATGGCATTTGTTTCATCCCACGAAATTGGTGTGTAGTGTTTCGCTCCAGGAAGAAGTACCATTGGATGCGTTAATCGACCTTGTTGTCCCAACCAATAATCGCTTTGCGCTTTTAGTTCGTCGATGGAATATTTGGCGAAAAACTCAGGTCCCGCAGTTTGCTCCATTGCTTCTTCTGCGATTGCTTTCACACCATTTTCGCAATATTCGCCCAATTTTGACCGATGATCTGGATCTGGCCAAGCGCAACCCGGACAATCTACGCCTTCTTTTTGGTTTAATTTATTCAGAATCTTGAAGGCTTTCTTTTTTGACATAACGCCAAAAATTTGCTTCAACGAAATAATAACAGCTTTCATTCCAGCTGCGCTATTCGCTTGTTTATCTATAATGAGTTTTTTTGAATCTTTCATTTACTGCACTTCTTGAAAACTAAAAGTAAGGATTTTTCAGTGAATTCAGTGTTGAGCTTCTAATTGAGTTTTATGCTGCTATTACTTTAACAATTGTACTAACACCTGTGACCAGCACTAAAATTAACACCATTGATTTAAAACGTTTGTCTGAAATTTTTGTGAGTAATTTCTTACCGATAAGTGTTCCAAGAAAACTTGCACCAATGAGGAAGGGAATAAGGTATAGATCGTGTTGATGCACATAGCCATTCAATATGTAAACTACACTTCGACTTGCATCCACTCCTAAGTCGATTACGGCAGAAGTTGCAATAAAAACAGCTGGAGTTAAGTTAAAAGCAGACAAAGTTATTCCGCGAATTGCTCCACCGGTTCCAAGCAGGCCAGCTACACCACCAGATAGAATTCCACCTATAACTGAATTCTTTATTGAGGGGTTTAGGGTAAAGGTTTTAAACGTTAGGAAAACAATGCTTGTAACTATCAAGAAAACCGCGAGACCGACTTCCAAATAATCTGATTTCATTTGGTTACTAAAGTAAGCACCTATGATTACAAAAATAACAGCAGGTATACCAAGGTAGACAATTAACTTTTTATCAATGCCATTCCTAAAAAGTGCAATCTTAGATAAATTACTAGACACATGAAAAAGCGCTGTAATACCCAAGACAGAATGAAAATCGAGGAAGAATCCTGCAATGGGAATGAAGAACAACGAAGACCCAAACCCTCCGATTGTACCAAGTACTTCTGCAATAATCGCCAAAAACACAAATAGTACAATTAACTCCCAACTCATTTAAATCAGTCTTATTTTGCATCGAAGTTAAGTGTTTCTAATCAATTTATTTCATTCGTGTTTTTAGCACATCCTCTATTTCGCTTAACTTAACATTTTTAACCTTGAGAAGAATTAAGGTGTGGTATAACAAATCTGCTACTTCTTCTTTAAACAATTCATCGTTCGAATCTTTTGCCTCTATAACTACTTCAACAGCTTCTTCACCTACTTTTTGAGCCACTTTATTGATTCCTCTTTTGACCAATTGATTGGTATATGAATTGGTATCATCTTCTGAAATTCGGTCATCAATCGTTTTTTCTAATTCATAAAGAAAACCTTTGGACGTCTCTTCTTTGAAGCAAGATGTTGCACCTGTGTGACAAGTCGCACCATTAGGAATTGCCTGAATCAAAAGTGTATCTTTGTCGCAATCTAACGCAATTGATTGCACTTCCAATGTGTTTCCAGAGGTTTCTCCTTTCATCCAGATTCTGTTTTTAGAACGACTAAAGAAAGTCACTTGGCCCGTGTTATTTGTTGCGTTGTATGCTTCTTCATTCATGTAGCCCAACATCAACACTTGCGAGTTGGTTGCATTTTGAATAATTACAGGCACAAGCCCGTTGCTTTTATTGAAATCGATGTTCATCGTATTGGTATTTTAAGTGTTTTTAAATATGTTTTTAATTCTGTAATTGGAATTTCATTGTAGTGAAAGATGCTTGCTGCAAGTCCGCCCGTTGCTTTGGTAGTTTGAAAAAGTGTGTCGAAATCTTCTTTTCTTCCCGCTCCACCAGAGGCAATTACAGGGACATTAATGGCATTGGAGACTTCTCGCGTTACGTCCAAGGCAAATCCAGATTTTGTTCCATCGTTGTTCATGGATGTAAGAAGGATTTCACCTGCGCCAAGTTCAACAGCTTGCCTTGCCCAGTCAATTGTTTTTAATTCAGTTGCTGTTCTTCCACCGTGTGTATAAACGTACCAGGTATCATCGACCTTTTTAGTATCAATTGCCACAACAACGCATTGACTTCCAAATTGATTGGCTATTTCACTGATTAATTCAGGACGCTTTACTGCAGAGGAGTTGATCGAAACTTTATCAGCTCCAGCGGCAATCAATCGTGTGACATCTTCGATGTTGTTTATTCCTCCACCCACTGTAAATGGAATATTGATTTCTGCGGCAATTTTCTCCACCAATTCTAACAAGGTTTTACGTTTCTCCACGGTTGCAGTGATGTCCAAAAAGACAAGTTCGTCAGCACCATCTTTTACGTATTTTTTTGCGAGCTCAACAGGGTCTCCGGCGTCGCGGATTTCTTCAAAATTTATTCCCTTAACTGTTCGACCGTTTTGAATATCAAGACAAGGAATGATTCTTCGTTTTAACATAATAAGCTGAGTTCTTTAAGTGAAATGTTGCCTTCGTAGATTGCTTTTCCAACGATTACTCCTTCGCATCCAATTTCTTTGAGTTGGATTAAATCGTTTATGTTGGAAACACCGCCACTTGCAATTAAGTTGATTGCATTCTTGGAAAGGATTTCTTTGTAAAGGTCGAATGAAGGACCTTCGAGCATTCCATCTTTTGAAATATCGGTGCAGATCACAGATTGTATTCCTTTGGATTGGTATTTCTGAATGAATTCAAAAACATCCAATTCAGAATCTTCGAGCCATCCGTTGATTGCAATTTTTTCATTCAAACAGTCTGCGCCAAGAATGATTTTATTTGCTCCATATGTTTCAATCCAAGAAGAAAAAAGCGCTTCGTTTTTCACAGCAATGCTTCCACCAGTAATCTGATTTGCACCTGAATCAAATGCAATTTTCAAATCTTTGTCGGTTTTTAAGCCTCCTCCAAAATCGACCAAAAGGCCAGTTTCTCGGACGATGTTCTCTAATACACGGTAGTTCACAATTTGATTGGATTTTGCTCCATCCAAATCCACCAAGTGAAGAAATGTTATACCGTTTGCGGCAAATTCCTTCGCGACTTCAACAGGATTTTCATTGTATATTTTTTTGGTAGCGTAGTCGCCTTTTGTGAGACGTACACATTTACCATCGATGATATCTATTGCAGGAATTATTCTCATAACTGTAAAAAATTAAGTAAGATTTGCTCACCGATTCCAGCCGATTTCTCTGGGTGAAATTGGGTAGCGTAAAAATTATTCTTTTGAATTGCAGCACTAAACGTTTGAATGTAATTGCACGTAGCGATTGTGTTTTCATTGACATTTGCAAAATAACTGTGTACGAAGTACACGTCACTGAATTGTTTCACATCTACGAATAAATCGCTTTTCAAATCCGTTAATTCATTCCAACCCATTTGTGGGATAAGTGCATTACCTCGAAATTTTTGAACTTCATTGTCAAAGATTCCAAGGCATTTTGTTTCACCTTCTTCGCTGGAAAAGCACATCAATTGTAGTCCTAAACAAATGCCCAACACAGGTTGATTCAATTGCTTAATCACTTCATCTAATCCGCGCTCAGAAATGTATTTCATAGCAGAACTCGCTTCTCCAACACCTGGGAAAATCACCTTGTCAGCGGCTTGAATTAAAGCAGGATTATCTGTCACTACAGATGCATATCCAAGTCGCGTTAATGCGTTTTGAACTGAGCGAATGTTTCCAGCGTTGTATTTTACAATTGCAATCATAAGCTTCCTTTTGTACTTGGTATTGAATAGTCATTTGTTCCTTTCACCGCCATCTTTATCGCCTTCGCAAAGCCTTTAAAAATGGATTCAATCTTGTGGTGCTCGTTTTCTCCTTCAGCTTTAATGTTCAAGTTGCAACGGGCCCCATCACTAAATGATTTAAAGAAGTGCATGAACATTTCTGTTGGCATTTCTCCAATCATTTCGCGTTTGAAATCAGCTTCCCAAACCAACCAAGGTCTTCCGCCAAAATCAATGGCAACTTGACTTAAACAATCGTCCATTGGGAGTAAAAAACCGTAGCGTTCAATTCCTTTTTTGGAACCAAGTGCTTCTAGGAAAGATTCACCTAATGTTATAGCAACATCTTCAATGGTGTGGTGCTCGTCAATTTCTAAATCTCCCTTTACCTGAACCGTTAAATCGATTGCACCGTGTTTTGCAATTTGCTCCAACATGTGATCGAAGAAACCAATTCCAGTGTCGATAGCGTTTTTTCCACTTCCGTCTAAATTCAGTTCAACCTTAATATCTGTTTCGTTTGTTTTTCGAACACGAGTTGCAACTCTTGGTTTTGATTTAAGAAAGGAATAGATGTCCGCCCAATTTGAAGTTGTTAACGCAGTCGGGCGATCACAACTTTCGCCAATGAAGATTCCTTGCGCTCCTAAATTTTCCGCCAATTGAATGTCCGTTTCTCGATCTCCAATCACGAATGAATTTTGCAGGTCGTAGTTACCATAGATGTATGCATTCAAAAGTCCGGTTCGTGGTTTACGTGTTGGTGCATTGTCAGCAGGAAAACTTTTGTCGATGAGAATGGATGAAAATTTCACACCTTCATTTTCAAATGCCTGTATGATTTTATTTTGAGCTGGCCAGAATGTTTCTTCTGGGAATGAATCTGTTCCAAGTCCATCTTGATTTGTCACCATTACAATTTCGAAATCGAGTTCTTGTGCAATTTTTGACAATGCAGAAAACACTCCAGGATAAAATTCTAACTTCTCTAAACTGTCCAATTGATAATCGATTGGTGGTTCAATAACGAGGGTTCCGTCGCGGTCTATAAAAAGTACTTTTTTCATAATTCTATTGTTTTTAAAGCAGTAATAAGTTGTTGATTTTCTGAGCTGTTTCCGACCGTAATTCGAATGCAATTTCGTACCACTTGATTGCGGTTTCGGACGATGATTTTTTGGTCAACTAAATTCTGATAAACACGATTTGCGTCTTTCACTTCGATCAGAAAAAAGTTGGCATCCGATGGGTAAATTTGAACTACAATTTCCAATGCTTCAAGCTGATTTTTGAGCACTTCTTTTTCAGATAGAATGAGTTGTAAATCAGCATCAAATTGGGCCCTATTTTCCAGTGCTAGAATTGCCGCTTGTTGATTTAATAAACTCACATTGTAAGGTGGTTTCACTTTATTGAGTAAGGCAATTATTTCTGGATTTGAATAGGCAATTCCAACGCGAGCAGCGGCCAACCCTCGTGCCTTACTGAAGGTCTGACTCACGATTAAATTTGGATATTTCCCAATCAATTCTGTTGTTGATCGTGTATCACTAAAATCGATGTAAGCTTCATCAACCAGAACAATTCCATTGAAATTTGCGATAATTCGCTCTGTTAGGGTGAAATCGAAGCTGTTTCCTGTTGGGTTGTTGGGCGAACAAATGAGAATTAATTTCAACGAATCGTTCTCAAGAAACGGTGCTAGTTTATCGAAATCCAATTTGAAATTTTCATCCAATTCTACTTTGAGAAGCTCAACATCATTGATTGCTGCGGAGACATCATACATACCATACGTCGGAGAAAAAGTGAGGGCTTTATCTTTTCCAGGATTGCAAAAAATTCGGTACAATAAATCGATGACTTCGTCACTTCCATTTCCAATAAACATGGAATTTGAATCGATATTTTTGACCTTCCCAAGAGCTGTTTTTAGTTCCATTTGATAAGGATCAGGATAACGATTTAAATCACCAAAAGGATTTTCATTTGCATCCAAAAAAACACCTTCCGTTCCTGAAAATTCATCGCGTGCACTAGCGTATGGTTTGAGCGCTTTTATGTTGTCTCGAATAAGGTTATTTAGTTCAATCATTTTGGATAGATTTAAGACGAATTGTTACTGCATTTTTGTGAGCGAAAAGTGCTTCTGCTTCCGCCATTAGTTCGATGGCAGGACCAATGTTTTGAATGCCATTTTTGTTGAGTGATTGAAAGGTGATTTTGCGAACAAAACTATCGACAGAAACTCCACTGTAGTTTTTCGCATAACCATTTGTTGGCAAGGTGTGATTTGTCCCGCTGGCATAATCGCCTGCACTTTCACAACTGTAATTTCCTATAAACACAGATCCAGCGTTTACAATTGAATCGACATATTTATCGGCATTTTCGGAAGCGATAATTAAGTGTTCTGGAGCGTAGTTGTTACTAAAGTCGATACACGTTTCAATTGAATTCAATTGAATTGCACGACTGCAGCTCAATGCTTTTTCGGCAAATTCTTTACGCGGCAATTGTTCCAGTTGTTGATCCAATTCGTTCATCACTTCTTGAATAATTTCCATTGAGTCGCTCAATAGAATGACCTGACTGTCTGCTCCGTGTTCTGCTTGAGAAAGTAAATCAGCAGCGACAAATGAAGGATTGCATGTTTCATCAGCGACAATGAGAACTTCACTTGGACCAGCAGGCATATCAATTGCGATACCTTCACGTTGGATGAGTTCTTTTGCTTTAGTCACGTATTGATTTCCAGGACCAAAAATCTTGTAAACTTGAGGAATTTGTGTAGTTCCAAAAGCCATCGCAGCGATTGCTTGAGCGCCACCGACTTTATAAATTTTAGTGATACCTACTAGATTTGCAGTATAAAGAATAGCAGGATTTAAACTTCCATCTTTTTGAGGAGGCGTGCAGAGAATAACTTCATTGCAACCTGCAATTTGAGCTGGAATTCCCAACATAAGAATGGTTGAAAACAACGGTGCTGTTCCTCCTGGAATGTATAAACCAACTTTTTCAATGCCCACACTTTTTCTCCAACATTTCACACCAATAGAAGTTTCAATCACTTTGGATTCTTCAAGTTGCGAAACGTGAAATTTTTCAATGTTCGATTTAGCGAGTTGAATTGCATTTTTTAGTTCTTGGCTAACGTTATTTTCTGCCAATTCAATTTCATCCTTGGTAACAAGAAATTTTTCAATTGTCAATCCATCAAATGCTAAACTATAAGTACACAATGCTTCATCGCCTTTTTCACGCACGTTTTCGATGATCTCTTGAACATTTTGCTCGAGTTGCGATTGATCAAAGACAGGACGTTCGCACAGGGCGCTCCATTCATTGACTTTTGGTAATACAGTTACTTTCATTACAATACAATTTTATCAATTGGTACAATTAAAATTCCTTCCGCTCCCGCATTTTTGAGTTCATCAATAACATCCCAGAACTTGTCTTCGTCAATAACAGAGTGTAAGGAACTCCATCCTTCTTCGGCCAGTGGCAATATTGTTGGCGATTTTAAAACGGGTAGAATGGCGCTCACTTTTGCGATGCTTTCATTTGGAACGTTCATCAAAATGTATTTCGAGTTTTTCGCTTTTAGCACAGCGCGAATTCTGAACAACAATCGATCTAAAATTTCAATTTTCTCAGCAGTCAATCCATTCGATTTTGCCAAAACAGCTTCCGAGTTTAAGATGATTTGAGTTTCTCTTAATCCGTTTTTAAACAAGGTAGAACCAGAACTAACGATATCACAAATACCATCTGCCAAACCGATGTTTGGAGCAATTTCTACAGAACCAGAAATCTCGTGAATGTCCGCTTCTATAAAGTTTTTGTTTAAGAAATTACGAAGTGTATTTGGGTAGGAAGTTGCAATTTTTTTACCATTGAAGTAGCTTAAACTATCGGATTTAACTTCTTTTGGAACGGCAACAGAAACCCTGCATTTGGAAAAACCTAAACGCTGAACGATTTCGACATTCTTCTCTTTTTCTATTAGTAAGTTTTCCCCTACAATGGCGATATCTGCTACGCCATCTTCTAAATATTGAGGGATGTCCGAATTTCTAAGATAAAGCAATTCAATTGGAAAGTTGGGAACAGTTACTTTGAGTTGGTCGTTCCCATTGTCGATTTTAATTCCGCAAGAAGCCAACAGTCTTATCGAATCTTCGTTTAATCTTCCGCTTTTTTGGATGGCAATTTTTAGTTTACTCATTTTTTTAAAATAGTGCTTGAGTAAAACTGATGAGAAACAAAAAACCCGTCTGATTTTACTCAAACGGGTTTATAATATTTTGTGAAGTCAGCACATATCATTAACTCCTCGCTTGAGAGCAAGTATGAAAATGATGATGATGGTTTTGACTAAAATTCATTTCTGTGTTTCTTGAGGTGCAAATTTAAGCTAAAATAAATGAATATTCCAAATCGACTTTTACTGTATAATTAACTCTTTGACAACGAACGCGTTACCTACTTTTAAAATAACGTTGTATTTCCCATGTGACAAGTTTGAAACATTAATATTGCCAGAGGTATTCTCGCTAGTTAAACAAAGTTTTCCTTGCATATCATATATGAGAACATCTAAATTATTCGGTGCATTTTTAATGTTGAAGGTTTCGCTAGTTGGATTTGGATAAATAAGCACATCATTCAAACTGGACTGTTCTTCAATTCCTAATCCCGCCATATAACGCTGTCCGTCTGAAATAAAAATCGATGATAAATTCGCGTTGTTTGTTGCTTCAATTGAAACATAATACACGGTATTAAAAATTGGATTGGCTAAAACAGTTGAAAAAACTGCACTGATTCCGTTAGTAGTCCAAGGCATAACATCCGCGGTGTTGGGTAATGTTCCCACAGCGATTGTATACGAAGAAATAGCAGAATGTATATCGAAAATATCCCAATTTGCTTCTAAGGTAGAAGTATAAAACGTATCAATATCATTTGAAGAACCATCATTAATTAAATTAAAATCGGGTGCTGAGAAGTCCAATAAGTATTCCCGTTCAACTTCAGGTGACCAATGGTGTTGTTCATCAACAACTATTGTTTTTATTTTTCCAGTTGGAGTGGCTCCTTCACTTTCAATACTCATCTCTTCTCCCAAACCAGCTGTAATAGTTACAGTTGCGCCTCTTGATTTGTAGACCTTTACATTATCAAATCGCGCCTCACACCCTGCGGTTCTCAATGAAATTGCATTGCCACTCGTCATTGGTGTTGGGTCTGTCCAACTTCCAACAAATGCATCATCGATGAACAATTGAATTAAACCTGAAGTTGGATTGTAAATTGTTTTAATAAAATAAGTTTGTCCAACTTCAATAGTATACGGAATGTCAACTTCCAGATTAAAAATATTGTTGTCGACCGAATAAATTTGTGCTTTGTCGTCATTTTCTCGTAAGAAGATGAAATAAGAATTCCCTCTATTTGTTTGCGTGACATCACTACAGAAGAAATGCATTCCAGCTCGCTGACTGGTTGAAGAACTGGTTATTGTTTGTTCCCAAGTATATAAATAGTTTGAACTACTATTTTGTACGACATTCATTGAAGAGTTAGAATTTCCGTTGGAAATATCAGTGAATGTGTATGCTCCAAATACCAAAGAAAATGTTCCATTGATGTTCGTCCAATTGTCATCACTGTCGTTAAAAATCTCATCGGCAAAACCAAAGCTGCCGTCCGCAGACCATTCTACGTCAGTAACTTCTTTTTGATCAATCAAATAGAATTGTTGGGCCACATCATTGTCTGCATCGGTATCAGAAAAATTAATCTGAAAGTCATCAATTTCCCATGTGTTTCCTGCTAAAATAGAAGTTGAAGGGAAATTATTCGACAATTGGACCGAAGTATAATTTGCCTCCCAACCCGAAGACATCGTTGCGCAATCACTTCTAAACTCAACCGTCAAAGCACCACCTGTTGAAGTTATATTTCCGGGAGAATTCGTACCAGTATATGAACCAATAAGAGGTGCGTCAATCGAGTTTCCATCGTAGATGAAAAGATTGTCGTAACCAGATTCCACATTAAAACTTGTAAAGTTTAGCGTCACAGATTGTGCATTTGCAGGTTCAATAACCCAAATTTCACGTTCATCATCTTGGTAATTCCCGACTGCTCCGCCAGTATCAAAAAATGGATCAGAAGGATTTGTGAGCAAAGTTATAGAGGGATTATTGTTGATTAAGCGATAGTATTTTTCCCAATTCCAGTTGATACCAGGATCTGTATGAGATTGGTTTGCATAATGCTGATGACCTTTAATTTTGGTGCAATTTCCTAGTAGATTTGTTCCGATAGTCGCAACGCCGTAATACGTGCGGTGAGCTGGAATTCCATAGCCACTGTTTACAACATCACGACTGATGGCAGCCGAACTTCCATACAATGTATCGGTGTACCAAACAGGATTGTCGACATAACCTTCGTGTTCATAACCGATTGTATACGGATTTTCAGACCCAACATGCCAAGCCTTATTTGCCTCAGAAACCATTTGCGTTATTTGACCATCAGAAGAACGGATAACATAGTGATATGAAACATTGGAAGAGCAGTTTTGCGACCAAGAAATTGCTCCAGCATAAGAACCTTGAATAGTGTGGATTGTTATTGCAGAAACAGCAACACCACTTCTAGAGCTGTAATTGCAAGCCGGAGTTGGATTCCAAATCGCTGGACCGAATTCTGTTGATTTTGTACTTGAAATGGAATATAGAGCATTATTGTTTCCAACTATTTGAGTGGGGTGAATTTCAATTTTATGTCCAGAAAGAACAGCAAAATTCTGGTTGCCAAAAATTGTTGGGAGCGAAAAATTGGCTGGAGTGAAACCGTAATGATTTGCCATTTCTTGGTTTTTCATGAAGTTCAAAATCTCATAAACCTGCATGTCCCGAGCAAGCAGATTGACCATTCCTTCTTCTGGAATTTCAGAAAGTTGGTGTAATACATTACGAATCGCATTTCCGTTATTTACATCTCCATTCGCTCCAATTTCAATTTCCATTAATACTGAAAATGCGATTGCATAGGCTGTAATTTGATTTTCAGGGTTGATTTTTTGGTTTACAATTGAAACACCAGAAAGATTAGAGACTAACTCACCATTTTTCAGAAAGTAGTTTTTACCATCTTCGTGTAATCCCATTATTCCATAAGGAACAGGAATTCCAGAGCATCCTTCAGTTACATTTTCTAAATGCACCATGCGCGTATTTGTCCACGCAACAGCTTCCAATAATCCAGAAGGGACTAACGGGGCAACTTGATATGCTTGTTGAAAATTAACTTGTGCTTGTCCAATTGAACACACAAGTAGAAGAAGAAATGCAAAAGTCAATTTCATAGTACGATTGATTTGTACTCAAAATTACAAAAACATAGTGTGAATTCAACTAAAAAACAGACCTAACTTATTCTCTTATACGCACGTACATCAACTTGGAACGACCTTTTGGATTCTCACGTTCTTCTATTTCTAACTGCTTAATCGATTTAATAAAGGGAGTCAATTTTTGAAACCCAAAATTACGGGCATCGAAGTTGGGTTGTTTTTTTTGCAACAATCCACCAACATCTCCTAAAAATGCCCATCCATCATCGTCACAAACATCAGAAATGGTCGATTTAATAAGTTGAAGTATTTTTGGTGTAACGGCGTCAACTTCTGCTTTTTGTGCTTTTTTACTTTCTGTAGTTTGCTCTTCATCGTCAGAAAGAGACTTTAAAATCTCAATGTAGATGAATTTATCGCAAGCCACAATAAAAGGATTTGGTGTTTTTTTCTCACCCAAACCATAGACTTTCATACCTGCCTCCCGCAATCGTGTTGCAAGTCGTGTAAAGTCGCTGTCGCTTGAAACCAAGCAAAAGCCATCCACTTTTTCCGAGTACAAAATATCCATTGCATCGATAATCATTGCTGAATCCGTTGCATTCTTTCCAGTTGTATAACCGTATTGTTGAATTGGGGTTACTGCATTTTCAAGCAGTACATTTTTCCATTTGGACAAATGAGGCTTTGTCCAGTCGCCATATATTCGTTTGATAGTTGGATTGCCATATTTTGCAATTTCTTCCATCATTTCTTTTATGTGCTTTGAAGGAATGTTATCTCCGTCAATTAGCACTGCTAATCGTGTTTCCATTATTTATTATTGATTGAATTCTGTTGAATTCTGTATGGGAATTTGCACTAAGTTAGTTAAAAAGAAGGATATAACCGTTTAAGGAAGTTGCAATTATCAGCCAAACGAAATAGGGTGCTACTAAAAGCGACTTCATCTTCATCGATTTCCATGAAGTAAATAAAATATATCCCATCAATAATGTAAGCATCGAAATGATGATCATTCCACCCAAAACAGCCCGTGAATTAAAAAACACAGGATTCCAAGATACGTTTAATACCCATTGAATACTATAAAGCGAAATCAACTTTGCTTTGTGTTCAGAATCTCTCCAAGCATAAGCCATGTAAAGCGTAAACAACACCATTATGGTTGTCCAAGCAGCACCAAAAACCCATCCTGGTGGCGTCCATGGGGCTTGGTTTAAGTTTTGATACCAGTCAGATATTACTCCCCCGCTTGTCCAAAAGCCGCCTAGGGCGAGTGCTCCGAAGTTGAGAATTAAAAATGTAATGAGAGATTTGTTCATGGAATTGAGTTTTTTCTAAGGTAGGAAAAATTCTAATAGAAAATACTAGTAAAAGTTCGTTGAAGATATTGCTATT
This sequence comes from uncultured Flavobacteriales bacterium, assembly GCA_913059205.1. Lineage (GTDB taxonomy): Bacteria > Bacteroidota > Bacteroidia > Flavobacteriales_D > Crocinitomicaceae > UBA4466. Next base: position 58,129 of record CAJXRM010000002.1, on the reverse strand, counting down.
ATCTCTTTTTCTTCCCACTCCTACTTCTCCTTTCCTCCAACCATTTTGGCATTGGTTTTTCAGAACTGTTTTGTTGTGGTTTCGATCCGATTAATTTATCGGCTAGATCCAAACGATTTGCTTTGCGCAAGGACTCACGAATGTATGAATGATTTTCTCGCTTGTACCAGAAGAAGAAACGGCGTTGATTCAGTTTTTCCTCTTTATCTTTTACCGTTTTGTATGGTTTTAAGGTATAAGGATGAACACCGCTGTAATAAATTACGGTTGCCACTGTCATTGGAGTTGGCGTAAAATCTTGCACCTGTTCCAATTGGAATCCCATGTCTTTTGTTTCCACAGCCAAATTCGCCATGTCTTCATTTTCACAGCCTGGGTGAGAAGAAATAAAGTAAGGAATCAATTGCTGTTTCAAGCCGTGTTTCTCAGAAATCTGATCGTATTTTTCCTTGAACTTGTGGAAATATTTAAACGACGGTTTACGCATTACTTTCAACGTTGCATCAGAAGTATGTTCTGGCGCAACTTTTAAACGACCACTGACGTGGCGCGTAATTACCTGCTCAATGTATTCTTCGTGATTGTTGTCTTCGTTATTTTGATTGAAATCATCTACCAATAAATCGTAACGAATTCCTGAACCAACAAATGCTTTTTTCACTCCTGGATGTTTGTCCACTTTTCGGTACAATTCCGTCATGGGCTTGTGAGAAGTGTCCAGGTTGCTACAAATAACAGGGTGAATACAACTTGGGCTTGAACAGCGATCGCAAATTTCTTGCACCTTGCCTTTCATGCGATACATGTTTGCCGAAGGTCCGCCAAGATCAGAAATGTATCCTTTAAATTCTGGGTGAGCAACTACTTCGTCTACTTCTGCCAAAATTGATTTTTCACTTCGTGAAGCGATAAATTTTCCTTGATGCGCCGAAATGGTACAAAAGCTACATCCACCAAAACATCCTCGATGCATATTGATGGAAAACTTAATCATATCATACGCTGGAATTGCTCCACGTTTGTTGTATTTTGGATGAGGTAAACGCGTGTACGGTAAGTCAAAGGACTTGTCAATTTCCTTCTCTGTCATTGTTTTGTAAGGCGGATTAATCACCAGACGCTTATTACCAATATCTTGTGTTATTCTTCGCGCATCCAATTTATTCGACTCAACTTCAACAATTTTAAAGTTGGCAGCGTACTTAATTTTGTCTTTTAAACATTCTTCGTGTGAAGAAAGCGCAACCGATTCCCAATTCTTGTTTTTCGGAAGTTCTTCTGATTTATCTTGAAGAAAAGCAACTTGTTTAATTGTCTCTAAATTCGAAAATGGAACGCCTTTTTTCAATAATTTAAGCATATCACGCAAGGGTTGATCTCCCATTCCATACACCAATAAATCGGCTTTAGAATCTTCCAAAATTGATGGAAAGAGTTTATCTTGCCAATAATCGTAATGCGTAACACGGCGCAAAGAAGCTTCAATTCCTCCAATCAAGACAGGAACATCCGGATACAAATCTTTCAGTATTTTTGAATAGACAATAGTAGCGTAGTCAGGTCGAAATCCTGCTTCTCCTCCCGGAGTATATGCATCAGTTGAACGCAAACGCTTGTTAGCGGTGTAATGATTCACCATCGAATCCATACATCCTGCCGTTACGCCAAAGAAGTATTTTGGTCGTCCAAATTTTTTAAAATCACGTAAATCGTCTTTCCAATTGGGCTGAGCAACGATGGCCACTTTAAATCCTTCATCTTCTATTATTCGCCCGATAACAGCTGTTCCAAAGGCAGGATGATCAACATAGGCATCGCCAGAAATTAGAACGACATCAATTTCGTTCCATCCTCTGTTTTGGACTTCTTTCATCGTCAAAGGAAGCCAATCTGTTATTGGGCGTTGCTCTTGCATGGTGCAAAGTTAAGGTAAAAAAGGGAGGATAAAGAAACTTAGCTCATAAAGCGTAAATCTCTGGTGATATTCCTTTATATTTGTAGAGATGAAAGCGATTTTAATTCCATTTTTAGGCATTTTGTTCATTCTTTTCAGCTGTTCTGAAGAGAAGACAGTTCCTTTTTTGAAAAAAAAGGAAAAACATCAGTCGTTTATCATCAATTTGCAGCATTATTTTTCGGATGAAGAATTCAATGTTTCTTTTCCAATTTGGTTCAATGACAGTCTGATTAAATTACACAACATTGAAAAAATTACACGTAGCATTTATGTGTCTGGAAAAGAATCGGATGCTGATATTGAGTTTGATTCTAATTCACCAAAGGAAATTAAAACATATCATTTTAATAAAGACGGTGAATTGTTGTCCGTTCAAGTTCAACAATTTTATGAGAATGTGGAAGTTGGTAATATTTGGTTCGATTATTTAACCCCAAAAGATGAAAACGGTTATTCCGCCGTTGAACGACGAAGAGCAAAAAATGAAGTTCTTGATAGCGAACACGATCATTATACGATTTATGAAAAAGAAGAGCACAACGATAAATTCTTAGTCTATACCAATGAACAAACTGGGAATTATTTGTTTTATCTTTTGAAAAGAAAAAATTGGGGCGTTGTTTCCGTTGATTCAATTCTGCAACCGACACCTGAAGATATTATTTCGTTTGGAACAACATTTTATCCAAAGAAAAGATACCAAGTTGAAAACACCGTGAATGAGTTCAATGTTGTAAAATACGCTTACGATAAATCGAATCAATTTATAAAGGAAATTTCTTACAATGATTATCCTTTTAGAAAGAAAAGAACAATTTTGTATGGTACAACCGGATTGTGTACAGGCTTCATTGATTCTACATTTACAGATGATAAATTTTTAATCCGCACAGATTCTAAATTTGATTTCAAACATAAACTTCCTGTTGCTTTGAAACACGAAAATCATTCAACCGATTCAACAAGTCGTTTTTTTCAAACTGAATATTTCGAGTATACTTTTTTTGAAAAGAAGTAAAAGGAAGGTTTTTTACCGCAAAGGCCACGATGAAATCCGGGAGGTTGTTTCTGAAATTTTAAGTACCCAAAGTACTAAACAACCATGAAACGGATGTCTTTGCGCTCTTGATTTTTAGAAGTGATTGATCCTTTGCCTTTCGCCTTTTGCGTTTAAACTATTAATCATGTTATTTTCATCATAATTTGAGGTACATATCTCCGCATCCCGATAATACTGAATATTCAATAAGATAATTAACTTTGTTATTAAACTAGAATTACACAGATGAATCTGATCATAAAAGAGAATATTGAATCGCATAATTACAAGATTATTGTTGGTGACAATGAACACCTTCCAAGTTCGCTGAACGAAGAAGAGTTGAATTTATTTAAAGCTTTTTTAGCCAAAGAGGATGATTTTAAGCAGATTTCAAACTTAGAAAGCACGTTGTTTTTAGTGAAGTCAAAAGGCGACAGGGAAAAAATGAGAGCTGCTGGAGCCAAGATTCGCGGTGTTTTAGATAGAAAGATTACAGAAATTGCTATTTACAGTGAGGAAGCTTTTTTATATGACGTAACAGAAGGGATTTTGCTCTCCAATTATCAATTCAACCGTTATTTTAAGGATAAAAAAGATAAAGAGAATTTATTGGATTCTATAGCTGTTGCCGCGGGAAATCAAGCGAAATTGGACGAATTAAATTCCATTACTAAAGCTGTTTATTGGGCGCGTGACATGGTGAACGAACCACTTTCATTTTTAACTGCCAAGCAATTGGCTGAAGAAATTAGATTGCTTGGTGAAGAAACTAATTTGAATGTCACGATTCTTGAAAAATCCCAAATTGAAGCCTTGAAAATGGGAGGGTTATTGGCAGTGAATAAAGGCTCAATTGATCCACCTACTTTTTCAGTCATTGAATATAAGTCACCAAATGCAGCAAACAAAAAGCCAATCGTTTTGGTTGGAAAAGGAGTTGTATACGACACTGGAGGGTTAAGCTTGAAACCAACACCAAACTCTATGGACATTATGAAATGTGATATGGGCGGTGCAGCATGTGTAGCAGGAGCAATTTATTTAGCAGCTCTTCAAAAACTACCTTTACATATTATTGCTTTGGTTCCGGCAACGGATAATCGTCCAGGTTTGAATGCATACGTACCTGGAGATGTAGTAACGATGTTTGACGGAACAACAGTTGAAGTATTAAACACAGATGCTGAAGGACGAATGATATTGGCGGATGCACTAGCGTATTCAAAAAAATTCGACCCCGAATTGGTCATTGACGCGGCAACACTAACGGGCTCAGCGAATGCAGCCATTGGACTTCATGCCAGTTGCGTTATGGGAAATGCAGATGACAAATATTTTCAGCAACTGGAGAAAGCAGGTTACGATAGTTACGAACGTGTTGTGCGATTTCCTTTTTGGGATGAGTATTTTGAAGACATGAAGTCGACCATTGCGGATTTGAAAAATATTGGAGGTCCAACAGCAGGAATGATCACGGCTGGAAAATTTCTTGAACATTTTGTTGAAGCACCATATATTCACATGGATATTGCTGGGCCAGCGTGGCTAAATGCAGCGAGTGCATATAGGCCAAAAGGAGGTTCTGGATATGGTGTCCGCTTGTTGTACCAATTCTTAAAAAATTATGCATAATGGAAAAAACAAATGAGGTAAAAAAAGAGACTTCTGCAAGAAAACCTGTTCGTGTTGGTATTTCTATTGGAGATGTGAATGGAATTGGACCAGAGGTAATTATGAAGGCGTTGAGTGACAATCGAATTTTAGTTGATTGCACGCCGATAATTTATGGGTCGACGAAGGTTTTTTCTTTTTATAAAAAGACATTGGAACACCAAGAGTTTGTTTATCAAGCGGCTAATGGAGCCGATGACGCGAAAAAAGGAAAGACCAATATCGTTAACATTTGGGAGGATGAGATTGTATTTAATCTTGGAGAAGCGACCGAAAAAAGTGGTAAGTACGCGTTTGAATCTTTAGAAAAGGCGACTCAGGATTTGGCTTCAGGAAAAATTGACGTGTTGGTAACAGCGCCAATTTCAAAAGACGCAATGAATAAGTCAGGATTTAAGTTTCCTGGACACACAGAGTATTTGGCAGATTTAGCGGGACAAGAAGAAGCATTGATGTTGATGATTTCTCCGACCTTGCGCGTTGGCTTGGTAACAACACACATTCCATTAAAAGATGTAAGCACTACAATTACAGCGGATAAAGTAGCGGAGAAGATAAAGGCATTTAGCGCGAGCTTGAAGAAAGATTTTGGTATACAACGCCCTAAAATTGCAGTTCTTGGTATGAATCCTCATGCGGGAGAAAATGGAAAAATGGGACAGGAAGAACAAGAGTCAATTTCACCAGCAATTGCTCGAGTGAATGGCGAAGGTCTTTTGGCCTTTGGTCCTTTTCCGGCGGATGGTTTTTTCGGGTCAAATGCGAGACAGAACTATGATGGTGTTTTAGCGATGTATCATGACCAAGGACTTTCAGCGTTTAAAGCCCTTTCTTTTGATGAAGGAGTGAATTTTACGGCAGGATTGCCAATTATTAGAACGTCACCCGATCACGGAACCGCCTTCGATATAGCTGGAAAAAATTGTGCTTCTGGAGATTCAATGAGAAATGCAATTTATCTGGCAGTTGACGTGTACAGAAACCATCAGTTTGAGAAAGGAATCACTGACAATCCCTTGGTGATTTCTGAACGACCAAACAAGGGTTCGGATCGATTTAGAGATAATTAAAAAATAATAAGCGTCAAAAGGTGAGTTTAATTTAAAATTGTTACCTTTGCGCCCCGTCTTTCGTGAAGGAAGGAGGTAAAATAAACAAAACAGTGAAGTCAAATAAAGAGTATATCATACCTTTTGTAGGCTTGAGTCTTGGAAGTCACAAGTTCGAGTTTGACATTACTGATGCGTTCTTTGATGGTATTGAGTACTCAATTATACACAAGGGAAATGTGCGTGTAGATTTGTTGTTGGAAAAACGAGAAACAATGCTTGTTGGTAATTATAAAATCAACGGAATTGTCGAAACCGACTGCAATAGATGCAATGACCCAGTGGAAACAAAGGTGAAAGGAGATTATCGACTTGTTTACAAATTTGGAACTGAGCCTTCCGATGATGAGTCGCTAATTATTGTTTACCCAGAGCAGTTTGAAATAGATGTTAAAGACAACATTTTTGAATTGATTACAGTTTCGTTGCCTCTGCGTTCTGTCCATAAAAAGGGAGAATGTAATGAAGAGATGATTGAAATATTAGGAGAGTACATTCTTACCAAGGAAAAAGTAGTAAAAGAAGAATCGGATGAAAATGATGATTCAGATGATGACGACAACGAAGATATTGATCCTCGGTGGGTGGCATTAAATAAATTGAAATAAAGAATATAATATAAAAGCAAAATGGCACATCCAAAACGCAAGATCTCGAGAACGAGACGTGACAAAAGAAGAACGCATGTGAAAGCGGAAGCAAACAACATCGCAACATGCCCAACAACTGGACAACCACATCTTTTTCACCATGCTCACTGGCATGAAGGAAAATTGTACTACAAAGGAAAAGTAGTAGCAGAAAAGGAAGTAGCAGTTTAAGTTCTGTGATTTAGTTCTTCATTTATGAAGATTGATTGTGACGTTCTAAAAGGAAGAAATTCAATTGAATTGTCTTCTAATAGAGAAGTTTTAGTTAATTTTAAGACTGTCCCATTAGGCGACCAAGATTCAATCTTGAGTGGCCTTTCTTTGTATAATGTCGTAAATTCGATATCGCTTTTTAATACTTTAAACTAAAACATGAGCAAAATTACAGCTGCCATTACCGGTGTTCAAGGTTATTTACCAGATTACGTTTTAACAAACGACGAATTGTCAAAAATTGTTGAAACGTCGGATGAATGGATAACAAGTCGAACAGGAATTAAAGAAAGACGTATCATGAAAGACGGTGCATCTTCCGACATGGCTGTTGGCGCAGTTGAAGGTTTACTGAAGAAAACGAACACACGGCCCGAGGACGTGGATTTGGTTATCTTGGCTACTGTAACACCAGATTATCCATTTCCAAGTACTGCGAATGTTCTTTGTGATAAATTGGGAATGACGAATGCGTGGGGGTATGATTTAATCGCAGCATGTTCAGGTTTTATTTATGGATTGGCAACAGGTTCTCAGTTTATTGAAACTGGACGTTACAAAAAGGTAATAGTTGTTGGTGTAGATAAAATGAGTTCAATTATCGACTACGAAGATCGTACTACATGTATTATTTTCGGTGATGGTGCAGGAGCCGTAATGTTGGAACCAAACGAAGATGGATTGGGTGTACAAGACTTCATTCTAAAAAGTGATGGTTCAGGAAGAGAATACTTAGTTCAGCCTGGAGGCGGATCTTTAAATCCAACATCAATCGAAACGATTGAAAAACGAATGCACTTTGTTCGCCAAGAAGGGAAGCAAGTATTTAAATTTGCCGTGACAAACATGGCGGAGGTTTCGGCTGAAATTATGGAGAAAAATAATTTAACGAGCGACGATGTAGATTGGCTAGTGCCTCATCAAGCGAACTTGAGAATTATTGACGCTACGGCGAAACGAATGGGATTACCTGAAGAAAAGGTAATGATTAACATTCAAAAATACGGAAATACAACGGCGGGAACATTACCATTGTGCTTGTGGGACTATGAAAAACAATTGAAAAAAGGAGATAAATTAATTCTATCGGCTTTCGGTGGAGGATTCACTTGGGGGTCAGTTTACCTCAAATGGGCATATAATTCTTAAAAAATAGTATTTTTAACCTGTAAAAATCATACAATAATGAATATCAAGGAAATACAAGATTTAATAAAGTTCGTCGCTAAATCAGGCGTTAACGAAGTTGAAATTGAACAAAAAGATTTTAAAATTGTCATTAAAGCAGATGCTGAACGTGAACAACAACAAATATATGTGCAAGCAGCTCCACAAGTTGCAGCACCGGCACTAGCTCCAGCACCAGTTGCGGCTCCGGCAGCAGCACCAGTGGCGGCGGCTCCAGCAGCACCAACAGCGGCTCCTGCAAATGATTCTAATTTGATTACTGTTAAATCACCAATGATTGGAACATTCTACCGTTCTTCAGGGCCGGACAAAGATCCGTTTAAAAATGTTGGAGATTCAATCGCTGTTGGAGATACTGTTTGTATTATTGAAGCAATGAAGTTGTTCAATGAAATTGAAGCTGAAGTAACAGGAAAAATTGTAAAAGTATTGGTGGATGATTCAACACCAGTTGAATACGATCAGCCGTTATTTTTAGTTGATCCATCGTAATTAAAATTGATTTAGAATAGAGGCTTTCGTCTCTATTTTTTTACATATAAAATTAAACAGGCATGTTCAAAAAAATATTGATTGCCAATAGAGGTGAAATTGCATTGCGTATTATTCGTACATGTAAAGAAATGGGAATTAAAACAGTCGCGGTTTATTCAACAGCGGACAAAGACAGTTTACCAGTTCGTTTTGCGGATGAAGCGGTTTGTATTGGGCCACCGTCAAGTGCACTTTCTTACTTATCTATTCCAAACATTATTGCAGCAGCAGAAATAACAAATGCGGATGCGATTCACCCTGGATATGGATTTCTTTCTGAGAACGAAAAATTTTCTAAAGTGTGCCAGGAGCATAATATTAAATTTATTGGTGCAACTCCAGAGCAAATTGCAGGAATGGGAGACAAAGCAAGCGCAAAAGCTACTATGATTAAAGCTGGCGTTCCTTGTATTCCAGGATCAACAGGTTTGTTGAAAGATTTAGCTGATGCGAAGGCTGTTGCAAAAAAGATTAAATACCCAATCATACTTAAAGCTACTGCCGGTGGTGGTGGAAAAGGAATGCGTGTGGTTTGGAAAGAAGAAGACATGGAGGCAGCTTGGGACGGAACCCGTGCTGAATCAGCTGCGGCATTCGGTAACAACGGACTTTATATGGAGAAATTCATAGAAGAGCCACGTCACATCGAAATTCAAATTGCCGGTGACCAATACGGAAACGCATGTCACTTGTCAGAAAGAGATTGTTCTATTCAACGTCGTCACCAAAAATTGGTAGAAGAAACACCTTCTCCATTTATGACAGATGAATTGAGAGAAAGAATGGGAAATGCCGCGATTAAGGCAACGAAAGCTGTGAACTATGAAGGAGTTGGTACAGTGGAGTTCTTGGTTGATAAGCACCGCGATTTCTACTTTATGGAAATGAATACCCGTATTCAGGTTGAACATACTATTACTGAAGAGGTAATTAACTACGACTTGATTAAAGAGCAAATTAAAATTGCTTTTGGCGAGAAAATATCAGGTGAAAATCATTACCCTAAAATGCACTCGATTCAATGTAGAATCAATGCAGAAGATCCTAAAAATAACTTTAGACCTTCACCAGGTAAGATTGAAACATATCACTCACCTGGAGGACATGGTGTTCGAATAGATACGCATGTGTACGCTGGTTATGTTATTCCACCGAATTACGATTCAATGATTTCTAAATTGATTGTTGTCGCGCAAACTCGTGATGAAGCAATTTTAAAAATGAAACGTGCCTTGGATGAATACATTATTGAGGGAATTAAAACAACTATTCCTTTTCACCAAAAATTGATGGAGGATCCTAAATTTAACGAAGGTGATTTCACAACAAGTTTTATGGAAACGTTTGAATATTAAACGAACCAATAATTTTTAAGGCTACTCATTGAGTAGCCTTTTTTTTTGAATTATGAGTTTGAAAGGTAATTCAGTTACACATTTTGGTGAAATATATTAAGATGAAAAGAATATACAGAATTAAAAAAAACCCATGTGACAGTTCATATAGGGCTTTTAATAAAATCGTATTGTTTTAATCATTCAATTTCAATACAGCTAAAAATGCTTCTTGAGGAATTTCTACTCGCCCGACTTGACGCATTCTTTTCTTACCTTCCTTTTGTTTTTCAAGAAGCTTACGTTTACGTGAAATATCTCCACCATAACATTTAGCTGTCACATCTTTACGCAATGCCTTGATTGTTTCACGAGCAATTACTTTAGCGCCAATTGCCGCCTGAATTGGAATTTCGAATTGTTGGCGAGGAATCAATTCTTTTAATTTAATACAGATTCGTTTTCCTAATTCGTATGCGTTACTTCTGTGAACTAGTGCTGAAAGAGCATCAATTTGCTCTCCATTCAACATCAAATCCATTTTAATTAAATCCGAAGTTTTATAACCTGTTGGGTGATAATCAAACGAAGCATATCCACGAGAAACAGATTTTAAACGATCATAAAAATCGAATACAATTTCACCCAATGGCATTTCAAAAGAAAGTTCGACTCTATCTTGGGTTAAATATACTTGGTTAGTCAATTCACCGCGTTTTTCAATACACAATGTCATAATTTGACCCACGTATTCCGACTTTGTAATAACTTGTGCTTTGATATATGGTTCTTCCATACTCGCCATTGTCGACGGATCTGGTAGTTCGGATGGATTGTTTACAATTTTGGCTGTTAAAGGATCTTTTGTTAAGTAAGCTTTGTAAGAAACGTTAGGAACCGTGGTAATTACGGTCATATTAAACTCACGTTCCAAACGTTCTTGGATAATCTCCATGTGCAGCATACCCAAGAATCCACAACGGAATCCGAAACCAAGTGCAGCAGACGATTCTGGTTCAAAAACCAAAGATGAATCATTCAGCTGTAGCTTTTCCATTGAATATCGTAGTTCCTCATAATCCTCAGTATCCACAGGATAAATTCCAGCGAAGACCATTGGTTTTACATCTTCGAATCCCTTAACTGCTTGAGATGTTGGGTTATCTAAAGTCGTAAGCGTATCACCAACTTTGACTTCAGCAGCTCTTTTAATTCCTGAAATAATATAGCCAACATCTCCAGCTTTAACTTCAGTTCGAGGTTGTAAATCCATTTTTAAAATACCGATTTCTTCAGCATTGTAAGATTTACCAGTATTCATAAATTTTATTTTCTGTCCTTTACGAATTACACCATTTCGAACACGATAGTAAGCAATAATTCCTCTGAAAGGGTTAAATACTGAATCGAAGATCATTGCCTGAAGCGGCTCGTTTTCATCTCCAACAGGACATGGAATACGATTGATAACTGCTTCTAAAATTTCTTCAACACCTAGTCCAGTTTTTCCGGAGGCGGGAATAACGTCACTTGGGTCACACCCGATTAATTCAACAATTTGATCAGTTACTTCTTCCGGCATTGCGCCTGGTAAATCCATTTTATTTAGGATTGGAATGATTTCCAAGTCGTGTTCTAAGGCCAAATATAAATTTGAAATTGTTTGTGCTTCAATCCCTTGAGAGGCATCTACGATAAGTAAAGCACCTTCGCAAGCCGCAATAGATCGTGAAACTTCATAAGAAAAATCAACGTGACCCGGAGTGTCAATTAAATTCAACACATAATCAATGCCATCTCTTTTATAGTTCATTTGGATGGCGTGACTTTTAATCGTAATCCCTCTTTCTCGCTCAATATCCATATCATCAAGCGCTTGTGCCTGCATGTCGCGATCGGAAATTGTTCCTGTAGTTTGTAATAAACGATCGGCTAATGTGCTTTTCCCATGATCAATATGTGCAATGATGCAAAAATTTCGAATATTCTTCATACGTGTATTGTGCTAACTGATTGATATAGCAAGCCCAAAAGTACGGCAAATTAATGAATTTAGTACACCTAAAGTAGGTATAAAAAACAAGCGGGAAAGACTGGCATCCTTCCCGCTCATAACCTAAACTACTACTACTACTTATGAAAACTAACTTCTACTTAGTTGATTAAAGAATATTCAAATTGTATGCCAACTTTTAAAACTTTGTCAACTTGTATTGTTATTATATAAACGTATGATGTTTGAGTTTATTACAGTCGAATTATGTATTTAACATTTTTTTAGAAATTGATAATGAATGGTTTAGGCTAAAATATCGCTATGCATGCATACTTAACATTCTGATTAATAGAGTAATGTGCAGTCGTATGTTGTGTCAAATTACTTTTGAAAAATTGTTAGATAGGGCGTGTAATAAATTCCATGGTTGTTCCATTTAAGGTCAAAATAGTATCAAATAAATGATTGTCAATTTGTCAGATAAATAGTTTGTCAGCAAATAATTCCTGACATCCAAGCATTTCAATTGGGGAATTTCTTTGTTTTAATTATGTTCATTGCAGAATTCAATCGCTCTTTTCAATTAAATGAAACTTATTGAGAGATTAGTAATTTAATAGTGCGACTGCACAAAATTTTTGGACAAAAAAAGGGGGGGGGGGAAATTCCCCCCCGCTTTGTATTTAAGAAAATTTTCTATAATCCTAACAGAACTTCTAATGGGTCTTTCGAACCAAAAATCATTCTTTCAGGGTTTTCTAACATTTCCTTTACTTTCACCAAGAAACTCACGGATTCTTTTCCGTCAATGATTCGGTGGTCATAAGATAATGCCAGATACATAATTGGACGAATTTCAACTTTTCCGTCAATTGCAACTGGACGCTCAACAATGTTGTGCATTCCTAAAATTGCCGATTGAGGAGGATTAATAATAGGAGTTGATAGCATAGATCCAAATACTCCACCATTGGTGATTGTAAAAGTTCCACCAGTCATTTCATCGGGAGTAATTTTACCGTCTCTAGCTTTAATTGCAAGGCGTTTAATTTCTCGCTCTATTTCAGCCAAAGACATTTGCTCGGCATTCCGCACCACTGGAACCATCAGTCCTTTTGGAGAAGAAACCGCAACCCCAATATCAGCATAATCGTGTAATATCATGTCTTTTCCATCAATTTGTCCATTAACAGAAGGATATAAATTTAATGCTTCAGTAACTGCTTTTGTAAAAAAGGACATGAAACCTAAATTGACATCGTGGTATTCAGCAAATTTTCCTTTGTATTTGGCGCGTAAATCCATAATAGGCTTCATGTCAACTTCGTTAAAGGTAGTCAACATAGCAGTTTCACTTTTCACGGCCACTAGACGCTCCGCAATTTTACGGCGCATCATCGACATTTTTTCTACTGATTGGTTCCTTGTTCCACCCCAACCTTGAGCCGCGTTTGATGAGAATCCAGAAGCCATTGCGGCAACAACATCTTGTTTGGTAATTCTACCGTCTTTTCCTGTTCCATTCAACTGATTGGACGAAACACCGTTTTCAGCCATAATTTTAGCTGCCGCGACAGATGGAGTACCAGAAGCATAAGAAGTTTTACTTTCTACAACAGGCTTAACTGGGTCAGGGCTCGGCGCTGAAGCAGTTGGTTTGTTTTCAGGAGCTTTAACTGCTGGTGCTGATTCAACAGGTGCCGATGTAAATCCTGCAGGTTTTTCTGCAGCAGTGTCGATCAAACATACGACTGCACCAACAGCAACTGTATCACCATCTTCAGCTTTAAGTGTTATGATTCCGCTTTCCTCAGCAGGTAGTTCCAGTGTTGCCTTGTCCGAATCTACTTCAGCAATCGCTTGGTCTTTTTCTACGTAATCTCCGTCAGATACCAACCATTGTGCAATTTCTACTTCAGAAATTGATTCTCCTGGACTTGGTACTTTCATTTCTAATACTGACATGTCTATCTTGTTTTAATGTGTAGTCTAAAATTGTTATGCGTTCACTTTCGCGTAAGCAAAAAGTTCGTTAAATAGGCGTTCCAAACGACGTTTATGTAGGTCATGAGAACCTTCAGCTGCCGCTGCAGATGCATAGCGACAAATCCCGGTCAAGTTCAATTCCCTTAATTCCATTGCCATATATGTCCATGCACCCATATTTGCTGGTTCTTCTTGAGCCCAAATAATCGTTGTTGCATTTTTATACTTTTTAAGAATCTCGTTGATTTGATTTTTTGGTAATGGATACAACTGTTCTATTCGAACAAAAGCCATATTTTCAGCACCTAATTGTTCAGCTTTATCTGTTGCTTCATAGTAGAATTTACCGCTACACATTACAACTGTATCAACGTTTGCCACTTTAGCTTTTGGATCATCAATTACTTCTTGGAATCGACCTTTTGCCATTTCATCTAATGACGATGTAGCTCTTGGATGACGCAACAACATTTTTGGTGAAAATACAACCAAGGGTTTTCTAAAATCACGTTTCATTTGTCTTCTCAATAAATGGAAATGATTTGCAGGAGTAGAAGTGTTAACTACTTGAATATTCAAATCGGCACATTGCTGTAAAAAACGTTCCATACGACCGCTTGAATGCTCGGCACCTTGACCTTCATATCCATGAGGAAGTAACATAACTAATCCACTTTGGGTTGCCCACTTATCTTCACCTGCAGTAATGAATTGATCGACCATTGTTTGAGCACCATTGTAGAAATCCCCAAATTGCGCCTCCCAAATAGTTAAACCATTTGGACAAGCTAGAGAGTAACCGTATTCAAAGCCAAGTACGCCATATTCAGAAAGTAAGGAGTTATAAATTGAAAAAGGTGCTTGTTTGTCTGAAAGCAAGTTTAACGTGATTACTTCCTCTTCTGTATCTTCTGTTTTTACTACAGCGTGTCTGTGAGAAAAAGTTCCTCTTTCCACATCTTGTCCAGAAAGGCGAACTGGATGTCCATCTTCTAACAATGTCGCGTAAGCCAGCATTTCAGCACTTCCCCAATCTAAGTTATCTTCTTTGATTGCAGTTAAACGATCATTGAAAATCTTTGAGATTTTTCTAAAATATTTTTTACCATCTGGAAGAGTTGCTAATTTCTCGCCCAAAGCAAGTAATTTCTTTTTGTCAACACCCGTTTCTGGAGATAATTCAAAATCTTTAGCTGTGCCAGCTCTAAATCCTTTCCAATCTTCTTTAAGAAAATCATAGACTAAGGCTTTGTCGTGTTTACGAGATTCTTCGTATTCACTTTCGAGGTAATTATTGAAATCGTCAGCTAATCTATCAGCTTCAGCTTTTGTAATTACTCCTTCAGCTTCTAATTGAGAGAAGTATATGTCCTTCACGTTCGCGTGTTTCGCGATCATGTTGTATAAGTTCGGCTGTGTAAATTTTGGCTCATCGCCTTCATTGTGTCCGTACTTTCTATATCCCAATAAATCAATAAAAATATCACTTCCAAAATGTTGACGGTACTCCATTGCAATTTCCATTGCTTGAGAAACAGCTTCAATGTCATCTGCATTTACATGAAACACAGGTGATAAAGTTGTTTTTGCAATGTCTGTGCAATAGGTTGAAGATCGACCATCTAAATAATTGGTTGTAAATCCAACTTGATTATTTGTTACAATGTGAATTGTTCCACCAGTTTTGTACCCATCTAATTGTGCCATTTGAATTGTTTCGTAAACAATTCCTTGACCAGCAATTGCAGCATCTCCGTGAACTAGTATTGGACAAATACGTTTATTATCTCCGTCTAATTTATGGTCAATTTTTGCTCTTGAAATCCCTTCAACTACTGTGTTAACAGCTTCAAGGTGAGAAGGGTTTGGAGACAATGTTAACGTCACAGTTTTGCCTGTTTTAGATTTCACTTTAGATGTAAATCCTTGGTGATATTTAACATCTCCATCGAAACGAGCTTCGATATCAAACTCTTTCCCTTCAAATTCCGAGAAAATATCCTTCGGTCTTTTCTCGAAAATATTCGTTAATGTATTTAAACGACCACGGTGCGCCATTCCAACGATGAAATGTTCTACATCCATTGTGATTCCTTTATACATTAAGGCGTCCAACGCAGGAACCAATGCTTCTAATCCTTCAATTGAGAAACGTTTTTGACCAACAAATTTCTTTCCTAAAAAGGATTCAAAATTTGTTGCCTGGTTTAATTTTTTATAAATCTCTATTTTTCTAGCGGCGTCATATTTCGGACGGTTCTTCAATTCAATCGCTTTTCTGAACCATTCAATTTGAGCGGGTTCACGCATGTACATGAACTCAATACCGATTGACTCGCAATATGTAGCTTCAAGGTGTGAAATGATATCTCGTAAACTAGCTGCGCCTAAGCCAACTTGTTCCCCAGCTTGAAAAACAGTATCTAAATCACTTTGTTCTAAACCAAAATTTTCAACATCCAAAGTTGGAGCATATGTTCTACGGGCTCTAACAGGATTAGTTTTTGTAAATAAGTGACCGCGATTTCTATAGCCATCAATTAAATTAATGACTTTAAATTCCTTCTGATAATTCTCTGGAACGGCTCCTCCTTCTTCATAGTTTGTTTGAGCGAAATCAAATCCTTCGAAAAACTTTTGCCAACCAAGATCAACACTTTCATTGTCCTGTAAATACATTTTATATAAGTGATCAATGGCACTTACATCTGCATTCCCTACGTATGTTACTTTATCCATGTTATTTTGAAGCGTTATGGACTAACAAATTTAGTGATATTGTTGGATTCAGAGGGGTAAAAAGCGATAAATATTTAACAGCTTTTATAAAAACATTGAAGATGTATAAATTCGTTGGATTAATGAAAATCAAATGAATTTTAAAACCTCCCTCTCATCCAAACTTTATGTGCTTCACGTATTAAAATACAATGTGCTAGTTCGTGATTAATTAAGGTAGAATTTTGATAAATGGACTGAAAGATTTCTTCAGGTAAATCAATAAGGTAGATGAGTTGCGGAATTGAGGATGGATTTTCGCGCTCCAATTTAACTAGGTTTTCTTTGATATGATGTATAATTTCATTCGCAATATCACCACTTAAATCAATGTTTTCACCGATATGTGAAACAATAAAACGTCCGAAGTCTTTATCAATTTGCGCAATGGTTTTTTGAACGAAATCAAGTTTATTCCATTCATTTTCAATTTCGGAATGTGTCGCTTCCGCCCAGATTTGGTGCGTCGTTTTTTGGAGCATTCGAGACAGTTTTACTTTCGTAAATCTAACGAATTACTGTGACAAATCCATGGTATTGATCTGATGTTGCACTACCCGCTGCTCTTATAGTTACAACGTAGGTATAAACGCCATCCTGGACGGGCATTCCTTGTTGCGATGTTCCATCCCAAATTAAATTTTCAGGACCAAATTCATGGATTAGATTTCCCCAACGGTTAACAATAAACCCTCTTTCTAGCATACCACCTGTAATTGATATTTCGAATACGTTGTTGAATTCATCTCCATTTGGAGTGAAGACATTAGGAATAAAAACAGTGTAATTTTCTAATGTGCAATCATCGAAAACGATAGTTGTTGAATTTGTAACAGGACAACCATTCACATTCAGTACATCTTCAGTTACGTATTCTGAATAATTGTACCAATGACCATAAACTTCGACTGAATCACCAAAACATGCATTTCGAATTTCATTTTGCGGAGTAACGGAAAAAACGGTTAGATATAAAGTGTGTGTGCTATCACATCCATTCATATCTGTGAAGACAATTGGGTAAATCCCGGTTTGATTATATTGTTGACCGTTGTAATCTAATACTGTTCCTGGACAAATTGAAAGGTCTTCGCTTGTGGATTGTGGAGTACAACCTGCAATTACGTCAATAGTTACACAGTCATTGCTTGAGCATGCTCCCGTTCCGAGGTCGTAACAAACTTGGTAAGATCCTTCGCCTGCAATCTGCGGAGAAAAAATTCCAGAGGATGAAATACATGTTCCGCAATCAGCTGTCCAAATTCCTCCATTCGTTGCTGCGTTAAATTGAACAGGAGAATCATTTGTAGAAAATGGACCACTTGTCAAAATGGTTGCATCCTGAATGGCAGTTCCTGCCAATACAGTTTGACTGCCATTAACTGAGCAACCATTGTTGTCAGTAACGGTTACCGAATAATTTGTCGGACAAACGTTCGAAAGATTCGGAGTTCCTTGGCCCGTACTCCACATATAAGTATACGGCATCGATCCTCCAGTGACTGTAGTAGAAACCGATCCGTCGCAACTTCCAACACACGATTCATTCGTTGCGCTAAGCTGTAAATTTAATGAACTTGTGCTCGTGACTATTGTAATTTGTTCCGTAGCAGTGCATCCGCCGGCATCCGTAACGTCTAAGGTGTAAGTTGCAGCACAAAGTGAAGAGATGGTTGATGTATTTCCTCCATTCGACCATAAAATGGTATAAGGACCAACACCGCCAGAAATAGAGACAGTAGCACTTCCCGTGCAAGTTGCCCCGCATCCTGTTGGAGTGGAAGAAACGGTTAATTGAAGAGAGTTGGACATTCCACATTGAGGATTCATTCCCCCAATCCAAGCGTCGTTTAAAGAATTATTTGCAACACCGGGGGTTTCGTCAATACCGACTGAACCTTGTGACCAATTCGATTGTAACATTGCGTTATTATCAACGATATTTGTCATTGAAAAAACGTTTCCTGAAGCAGAAGTAAAGTAAATGATTGAACCGGTTGTATTATTCCCCCAACTTACTGAATGTGTATACGCACCATTTGCCGACAATCCGGATTGAATTTGAAAGGAATCATTGGAATTTGACATTGCAATTTGATTCCAGTCGCCTGCACCTGCGATCCAAGCTCCAGAAGGGGGATAAGTACTAACTGAGTTTGTTGGACTCGTTGCTTGTCCTTCAAACAAGTTCGAATTGATTGGAATAATTAATCTGCAATTTCCGTCCGTCATTGAAACATCATCTGGTGGAAGGGCAGGATTAACATCTGAATTATTGTAGACAACGATCAATGTTCCTTGTGGAATACAGCTCCAAAAAACGTTATTTGCAAAACGAACTGCGCCAGTGGCAATTCCGGTGCCACTTCCTGCCGCAAAATTTCCGTTGTTATCGTCAATGATGACACCTCTCAAATCAGCACAGGGCACAGGAGTTTGACATGTTGGGCTTCCGGCAACAACAAATTCAACATATTCTTTCGCACTTGTACCTTGCGAAATTTCGTTGATAAGTAGTTGCTGTGAAACTGAATTGAATGAGATAAAAATTAAGAAAAATCTTAAATAGTTAAAAGATAACATGTAAAACAATAATCTATACAATTGATACTGGTTTCGGTAATGATAAGATTACTTCAAGGAGAACAGCATCAATCTCGGTGCAAAATTAGACTATTTTGTCACGACAAAAGAGAATTAATTGTTAAGAAAAGGATAAATTATGCACACAATGTGAATTAATGGATACCGCACCCAGCTTCGAATGGTTTTTCTGGTGACATAAAACTAAGTTCACCACTTGCATTTTCAGCCATTAAAATCATTCCTTGAGATTCAATTCCTTTGATTGTTCTTGGTGCAAGATTCATTAATACGGTCACTGTTTTTCCAATAATTTCTTCGGGCGAATAATGTTCTGCAATTCCCGAAACGATCACACGTTTATCAATTCCGGTGTCCACCAAAAGCTTCAATAACTTATCTGCTTTCTTTACTTTTTCTGCTTCTAAAATTGTTCCTAAACGAATGTCCATTTTCTGGAAATCGTCGAAAGTAGCTGTTGCTTTTTGAGGCTCAAAACTCACTTTTTCATTCGATTTTATTTCTTGGCTGTTCTGTTCTTTTGTTGCTAATAATTTAGCGACTTCTGCTTCCACCATTTCATCTTCAATTTTTTGAAACAAGATGGTTGGAGCATTCGTTTTATGTCCCGCAGAAATTAAACTTGGATTACCTGCTTCATTCCAATCATTTGTTGAAAAGTTCAAGAAATCGGAAATTTTGGTCGCCGTTGCTGGTAAAAATGGTTGGAGCACGATACTTAAATTTGCTGTAATTTGAAGTGCAATATTCATAATCGTTTCAACACGGACAGGATCGGTTTTTATTAGCTTCCAAGGTTCTTGATCAGCCAAATATTTATTTCCTAATCGGGCTAAATTCATTGCTTCAGCTTGTGCTTCACGTAATTTATAGGCATAAACCAATTTAGAAATACGTTCTGGAATTGCTTTTATTTCTGCCAATACTTGATTGTCGTAATCTGTTAATACGCCCAACTGTGGAACAATTCCTTCGTAATATTTTTGAGTAAGAACCATTGCACGATTGATGAAGTTACCTAGTATATCCGCTAGCTCACTGTTAATACGCACTTGGTATTCTTTCCAAGTAAATTCACTGTCTTTTGTCTCTGGAGCAATTGAAGTCAATACGTATTTCAACTCATCCATTTTGTCAGGATAACTTGCGATGTACTCGTGTAACCAAACTGCCCAATTACGAGAAGTGGAAATTTTATCTCCTTCTAAGTTTAAAAACTCATAGGCTGGAACGTTATCTGGAAGAATTAATCCTTCGTGTGCTTTCAGTAAGATTGGAAAAATTATTGCGTGAAATACGATATTATCTTTGCCAATAAAGTGTACTAATTTTCTATCTCCCGTCCAGTAATCTTCCCAGTTTTTATTGGTGTCAAGTGCCCATTGCTTCGTTGCTGAAATATATCCAATCGGTGCATCCAACCATACGTATAAAACTTTTCCATCGGCACCTTGAATGGGAACTTTTACTCCCCAATCCAAATCTCTTGTCATGGCGCGCGGACGTAATCCACTATCAATCCACGACATGCATTGCCCAATCACTTGATTTCTCCATTTGGAAGGATCGTGTTGTTGAACCCCGTCTAATTTCCCTTCTTTAATCCATTCCTTCAACCATTCTTCATGGCGCTCCATCGGTAAATACCAATGAGAAGTAGATTTCATGACAGGTGTTTTACCGCTAAGAGTAGATTTTGGATCGATTAAATCTGTTGGACTTAGCGCTGAACCGCAACTTTCGCATTGGTCACCGTATGCATTTTCCTTCTTGCAATTAGGACATGTTCCAGTAATGTATCTATCGGCTAAGAATTGTTCAAATTCTTCGTCGTAATATTGTTCGCTCGTTTCTTTGGTAAAGTGACCTTTTTCCTCTAGAACGGTGAAAAACTCTTGTGCTGTTTTATGGTGTATTTCGGAAGAAGTTCGATGATAAATGTCAAATGAAATTCCGAAGTCTTGAAATGCTTTTCCAATAATCCCGTCGTATTTATCAACGATTTCTTGAGGAGTGACACCTTCTTTTTTCGCACGTAACGTAATCGCCGCACCGTGCTCGTCGCTTCCGCAAATAAATGCAACATCGTGTTGATTCATTCTTAAAAAGCGCACAAAAATGTCAGATGGTAAATAAACTCCTGCCACATGTCCTAAATGAAGGGGGCCATTCGCGTAAGGCAACGCCGCGGTTACCGTAAATTTTTCTTTGGTCATTCTGAAATGATAGAATTAATAAGGTACAAAAGTAATTAAAAAGTGTCAAGACCGCTTCGCTAAAAGACAAAAGACCGTTCGTACCTCACTTAAAGACGAGTTCTTTTCAACAAATCAAGTCTATATGCAAAAGAATGTGATTAAGTATTCAAAAAACAAACGGTAGTGGAGTTATACGGTATTTTGTCTTTTAAGGAGCTTTCGACTGGTCTTGCAGTCTCAATTAAAGTCTCGTTTCCTATTCCTTAAACCGGATATCAAATTTCTCCAATTCAGTTAAAATTGGTTGTCCATTGTGTGCCATTACAGCATGTATCTTTACGCCAATGGGGCCCTTTGTTTCTTTTTTACCTGAATGTAGAAAAAACAAGGACAAGGTTAACAAAATACAAAAGCAGATAGAAATTACCTTATACTTAATTTTTCTGTATACCATGTTAATCTCGGTAAACTCGATTACCATTATTAAATTTTATTTAAATTACTTCATATTTCGGTGAAAGATCTTCGGTAGCCGAGCCTTGGCTATTTAGCTAAGGACCCTGAGTTTACCGAAGCGTCGAAATAGTCGAGGCTACCAAAACATTTCTATTAAATTATTCCCGTCTGGAGAAACATAAAAAGTGTCGATGCCACTTGTTACAACACCATTTTTATTTGCCTCCCATTTAAAGAGGTAATGACCTGCAAGCCAATACCCCCCCCCAATCTATCAGTACAGCCTTGATTCAAATTGTTGAATACTAAATTCAAATCATTTACATCTTGAACTGAGATATAAGGGTTTTCCTCTAAATTTATGGATTTGTGTTTAAAGCTATCATTTCCATCATAACAGTTTACATTTTTATAATGGACCTGAACATCCATTTTCGGTAGAATACGTATATCATAATTGTTTGGTCCTTGATGGGTAACGTGGGCAAAATCTGAAGGTCCCAAAACAATTGAATAATCACCACTAGGTACATTCATCGTTGAATAATCAAAATAAATATCATACTGATAATCCAGATTTTTTTTAGGATAAAACTCAATATTAGAGATTCCAGAAGCATCAGTTTGTCCGTTTCTTTCCCAGTCTGTTTTTTCTGTTTTTCCAGAGAACCCCTTCGATTTGGTTTCGGTTATTGTCCACTTAATTCCTGAAACTGGTTGGTTATTATGTGCCAATATTGCATTCATGGTTACATAAATAGGATCTTTTGCTTCTTTTTTACAAGAAAAGACTACCAAAATACAAAAGCAAATAGAAATTACCTTATACTTAATTTTTCTGTGTACCATGTTTGTTCTGTTTTTACTTTTACTAAATACATTCCGCTTGACAAATTCAAATAAATTGAAGTACGCTCATTACTTGATCCACTGTGTACTAAAGTACCACTAAAATTGTAAACGAAAAAATCAAAGTTTTCATTGATAACGTCATTTTCCAATACAATAGTCAATTCACGTTGTGTTGGATTTGGGTATAAAATCATACGTGGTTCTACTATCCCTACAATTGTGGAAGTATTTTTTGTTTGGTTTGTATTGTCTGTTGTTGGGTTTTCGGCTCTTTGCCCTCCACCGGTATGACAATTTTCGCATCCTATGGCAATGTGTACGTCAGCACCCGGTTTTATGTGAAAACCACTGTCCATCAAATGACTGTTACAAGCAAATGCCCGAACCACGGCATTTGACTCTATGGTAACTGGTAGAAAGTCTGTTTTTTGGGTTACATGTTCTCCCCAGAA
Source organism: uncultured Flavobacteriales bacterium (assembly GCA_913059205.1). Lineage (GTDB taxonomy): Bacteria > Bacteroidota > Bacteroidia > Flavobacteriales_D > Crocinitomicaceae > UBA4466. Next base: position 35,109 of record CAJXRM010000002.1, on the reverse strand, counting down.
AATATCGTTGTCGGCATTGTAATCTACTTTATACTCTGAACCATTGGAGTAATAACCAATTTGCTTGTTTTGCAAGTGAATGTTCCAATGCTCACCTTCTTCTACCACAATATTTTTAATAATATCACGGACTGGAGAATCTACTTCTGTATAATAGCTCGTACTCTTTTCGCCACTGGTGACATGCACGGTGTTTTTATCCCATGTAAACAAGGCATCAAAAGGAGTGATGTCGTAATGGTTGGAAGGATAACCCAAATGTGGGTAGCCTATGGTGTTAGATGCATTCGCGGAGTTACCTACCGCATTTTCATGATCATAATTTAGATCTTTTTCTTTAAAATTATAATCCATGTACCCTTGTTTTCCATTCGCAAAAGCATCAAAATTTTTGATGTCGTGGGTGAGCACTGTTGGGGTAAAAGGATACAAATGGTTTTCATCAATGGAAGGAGAACCAGGCAATTGAAAATCCATAACACCATTTGCCGCTATTAAAGGATTTGCTTCAATAAAAATAATACCGCCTGGAGCATTATCCAAAACAAGAGGGTCCTTCGTTAATCCATCATAGACAAGCATCCAAGATGGTTGCCAAAAAAAGAATTTTCTTCCAAAATAAAAAGGTGTTCCAATACCATGCGTCAAAAATTTTGATTCGTATTTATGATAAGTTCCTAATTGATAGAAAAATGTAGCGTTCGTTTCTGGCGGGTATGGATAATGATTACTCGAATAATCAGAAAAATTATACGATGGTGTGCTCGAACCATTGGAAATAAATATGTTTCTACCAAAACTGGGGTAACTTGGAATATGGTTATTTAAGATATGATTAAATGACGTTTGGTTTGATAAGTATTGATATCGTGTTGGGTGAGACCCTTGTCCTGGTTGGCTAAAACTACTACCCGTTTCCGAATAGAAATAATGCAATAACTGTTTAGATAAGGGTGCATCTAAAATATAACGCAAGGCATACATTACGGCTCCTGGACTTGCATCAATGCTACCGAACCAAACAATATTGTTTGAGTGCCTAAAAATATCTAAAAAAACAACTTCATGCTGAAGTCCTAGTGGAATGTTTGCTCCTTGATTTTCACCATCATAAGATACAAACAATTTCGTATGCGGATGTGGAGCATTCTGTACCAAATGCTTTTTCTCCATTCTTAACAAGGTGTACTTAGTACACAGAGCTCCTGCACTAAATCCTTGAATAATATTTTCTTCATAAGAGTCATTCGCAAATTTTTGTTCATTGATATAATTAATTAATGTTTCTAACAATTGACTATTAAAATCTATGGATGCATTTGGAGGAAAAAATTGCACCAAAATCACATCATATCCTTCAGCATGTAAATTCTCAATAAACCCCGCCTGGTTCATTGATTGTGAAATACCGTACATAGTTGTAGGCCAGCCAAGTGCATTGTTTATGTTTGCTTTATCTGTAAATGGACCCCAACCAGCAACTAAGAAATAGGGTTTTTTAATAACACCCTCTGTACAGCCATATTTTATTCCAAACTTTAATGACGGGTTATAAATATTAATATTTGAATAATCTCCATTCAATGTGATTTCTGTTTGATTTGCAGGAGCAGTAAAATCCCAAAAACTTGATTTTGGCAAAGCTTGTGGTTTCCAAGCAACATTAATTTCTTGTCCTACAACTTCGCTTGAATTGTCGTTGAAATTATACGTAAATGTATAGTTGTTTTTGCCCGAAAACTGGCTTATGTCTAACTCTTCTCCAGATTGCAAACTGTATGTGCTTCCATTAACAGTAACTTGTAATTCTATCAGCTCTCGCCCTTTGTTCGAGCGCATTTTTGTTGGATCAAAATGAAGAACTGCATTCGGATAGGGAATAGAATCTGTCATTGTTGCAGCAAAGAAAAAATCTTTTTGTACAAATCCATTTGCCGAAAACGCAGGGAATGGTTCAACTGTACTCCAAGACTCAATTATAGATCGAGTTGTTGAGTTGGATTGAGAGATTTCTAAATCATACAATAAAACAGGAATTCTCACTTTTCGAACATAGTCCAATGAAGAAATATGTTCCAAAAAAGGATAAATTAAACTGTCGTCGTTAAACTCTTCCGAAAGTCCAATTTGGTTAATAATTCCCGACACTTGATAACAAAAAGCGCTATTCGCTACTGGATGATTAGCAATTGTATTTAATACACTCCATGTACTGTCTGGATACTCGCAATAATCTAGCAGTAAACCACTTGTTTGGGTTTGCAAGTCGGTATTTTGAAAAGCATAATTAAAAAGTTCCTTTTCATTTTGAAATTTGAGTCCAGTAAAACCATCTTCAAAGTCGTTTTGAGCACTCACTGGTTGTATTGTCCAACACACCAGTGAAAATAATATGATATATTTCATGGTGTTTATTTTTTGTTTTCAAGTTCTTGTAGTCTTTCGTTTTGCTCTTTCAATTGCTTTTCTTGTTCAATTAAGTGTAGAGTTAATTCTTCAATTTTTTGAACTAATATTTTATTTGTTTCGTACACATTCATTCCATTTTCTTCAACTTCTTGAGCAGATGGAAATTCGGGTAAATGCCCTTCTTTTTGAATAAATGTTTCTACTTCAGACAATGGCATTAATTTGTAATCGGATTTAAAAACATAGTCTGGCCAAGCTTGTGCATCTACTTTTATTTCCCGAGCCCGCAATAACCCTGAATTGTCCAGGGTCAAAAGTTTACGTGTTGTATTTTCTATTGTAAACAACTTTGCTGCACCACTTGAAGAAAACGACTTTAGATGGAATTTTCCAATCATTTCGTCAGGCGGGATACCTATAGCCAAACTTGCTGTAAAAGTAGTACCTCTAACATCCAATGCAGAACGAGGATCATCTGTTCTTATTCCAACATTAACTTCAGGACATCCTGTATATATTTTATTAGGTCCATTATTCCAAACTGGATTATATCCCACTAAATTACAAAGATTCAACGGGTCATTCGGAAAAGGGTAATCTGTATCATAAATTCCGTCTGTCACAAGTTTAAGTAGTTCGGGATAACTTCCTTTTTTAGCAACACCATTATCATTTAACACTAAAAATGAAAAATTTCCACTTGTAAAATTATTGTTGGAAAGCGTTTCTGCATTCGGTAATTTAAAATTTCCGTCAACAGTTGCATTAACATCAAAGTTCGAATTCCCGACAACCTTGAAGTTTTGTTTAACAACAGCATTGTCACCCATTACTGTTTTTCCTTCAATGTAAACCTTATCCATCACACGGATTGTTTTATTTACTCTAAGGGAGTCATTAATTACAAGGGAGGAATCTATTTTCACACTTCCGTTCACATTTAAACGAGCAGTTGGGTTCAATGTTCCAACTCCTACGTTTCCTGTAGTTGGGAGAGTATTGTCTTGTGCAATAGAAAGGTATGCAAAAGCGCATACGAAAATAGTAGTCAATAGTTTTTTCATGGTTGGTAGTTTATAGTTTTATACCAAGGTGAAAAAAAAAAAAAATGATTTTTCAAAGAAATAATGAAAAAATGATCAAAAGATGTAAAATCAGGTATTTATACCTATAAAATTGCAGAAAGTACGCAAGTGATAAAATGTGAATTGAAGAAAGAGTTCCTTTTACATGAAAAACAGGTCTTTTAGTGAGGAACGAACGTCTTTTGTCTTTTAAGGAGCTTGCGACTTGGTCTTACAGTCCTATTTCCTCTTCCTTAAATCGGATATCAAATTTCTCCAATTCAGTTAAAATTGGTTCGTAGATTTCTTTACTTACTGGCAACGTAACACCTTTTGTTTTAATCTCGTTATTCAAGATCATTTTAGCACAAATTGCAGCTGGTAATCCAACGGTATTGGACATCGAAGTGTATACTTTATCTTCACCAATATTCACCATGCTCGATACAATTTTGTATTGTTGGTTTGCAAGTGTATATTCAAACTCATGAACCATCACAAGCATGTCTTTGTCCCCCTCTTCTAATGACAATTTACGAACAAGTATTTTTTGTAATACTTCTGCTGGTGACGCATGTTCTAAATCAATTATTGGTTCGTGTTCAAATATTCCGAGCCAATCAAATTTCGAGTAAAGTTCAATACGATCGTGCCCTAAAAATTCTTTGAATTTTTCCTCAACTGTTTTATCTGGATTGTAAGGTAGAAATGAATTGATGAATTTTCGAGGAGTCATATCCTTTGTATTTTCCATGCTGTATGAATCATCCGTCATTCCCAACTCGATGAAAACGTCCCATGCTTTGCAGTAACCAGGTCTTCTTAATGTTCCTCTGAAAATGGTTGGGATATTTTCTAAGCCATATGTTGCTCGATAGGAAAGTGAATCACGATTGGCGTAACCAACGAAATCGCCATAACCATCAATCGAAATATGATCCAAACGACCAAATAATCGATTATAAGGAATGTATTTGTATTCGCCGTTTCTAATGAAACAAGAAGCACCTCCTTGTCCGGCTAACACAACATTTCTAGGGTTCCAAGTGAATTTATAATTCCATGGATTATTGTCACTTTCTGGAGCAATTAATCCTCCACAAAAGGATTTAAAGCTTGTAATTTCACCGCCCTTTTCTTTAATTTCATGTATAATTTTCATGGCACTCATGTGATCGATTCCTGGATCAACGCCAATTTCGTTCATGATAATAATTCCAGCGTTCTTCGCTTCTTCGTTCAGTTCTTTCATTTCGGGAGAAATGTAAGATGGGGTGATAAGATTTGTTTTTAAGGCGATGCAGTCTTTTGCGACATCTATATGAAAACGTGCTGGAAGCATTGAAATTACCAAATCGGCTCTTTCAATTTCAGGTCTACGTTCTTCCGGAGAGAGTGCGTTAAATGAAAGTGCTAGACCTTTTGGGTTTCCGTTGATTTTTCTTTTTACCAATTCAATATCTTGATCGACAATTCGTACTTGCCAATTGAATTGCGTTGAATTGTTTAAAAGGTATCTTACCAGAGAGGAAGAGGATAAGCCTGCTCCTAGAATTAGAATTGTTTTCATATTTTTTTCTTCAGCCATCAAATGTATTGAATGAGTAGCGGGAATCAAAGCGTTAAATATAAAACTTATGAACCCCTGAAATGTTGAAATACATAACAGGGGCTCATTTATTAGGCTAAAAATTCGTTTTCACGAATCGTACTGTTTTTTCAAATCCTTCAAATAAAATAACTGCTTGGTAGCTACCTGATTCAATATCAATTAAATCTAATTGAATATTTTTTTGCAGTTGTGTTTGAATGCTTCTGATTTGTCTACCCGTCTGATCGAAAATAAGAATACTTACTTCATCATTTGAAGAGAACCCGGTGAATGAAAGGTTCAGCACATCCTTCGTAGGATTTGGATAAACTGTTAATTCCATTTCTCCTAAATCAGCAAGATCCGCAAATCCATACGACCATGGGTCTGACATTACAATACATCCACCTGGATAAGTAATTTGAACTGTGTATACCCCAGGAACTGTTGTTGTAAATGTTTGTCCTGTTCCACTAGGAATAGGATTTCCATTTAAGAACCATTGGTAGGCAACTCCACCTAACGTAGCGTTTAGTACGTTTAACGGATTTAAGGTGATAATGGCTTCAGGGGCAGAAATCATTGTTGTATTTACACTTGCAGATGAGCAAGATTCACTTTGTCCAAGAAGTACATGAGAAGTCAATCTACCTGCTTCAATAAATGTTGCTCCTTTGAAATCGGAAATATGCTCTGGAGAATTGATTGAAGAGCCATTTGGCGATGATAGTTCACTATTTGCATTGTTTCCAAATCCAAATACATTGTTATCTGGTTTACGTACCAAAGTTGTGTATTGGCCTGTTGATACTTGAGTTGCAATTAAATCTACTTTTTCAGGCACATTTCTAGTAAGGTTATCGCCTAACCCTAATTGACCGTATAAATTTCCACCAGTCGTAAACAACTCTTTATCACTATTAATAAAGGCAGAATGATTCGCACCTCCTTGAGCAACTACGATGTCTTTCAAAGGAGATAGTGTAGGAACTAAACGACTGGTGAAATCGCCTAATCCCAATTGTCCAGAAACATTGTTTCCCCAAACGAATAGTTGTCCAGTATTATCAATGGCATAACTACTTTGTTCACCTGCACCAACCGCAACTATGTTAGAAAGACCTGCAACTTGAACAGCAGAAAGAGAGCTTGTAAAGTTGTTTTGACCTAATTGTCCTGACACATTGTTTCCTGTTGTCCAGACCGTTCCATCGATTTTCAAAAATACAAAGTGATCTTTTCCTCCTGCTATTGTATCCATACCAGCTAAAGCCGTGTTTAGGAAAGGGAAGTTAATTACAGAAGTATTTCCTGTTGCTAGTTGTCCCTGAATATTTTCACCCCAAACATATACGTCTCCACTATTGGTAACGGCCATGCTGCTTTTACTTGATGTTGCTACAGTTTTAATATCAGTGAGTGGAGCAACAATTAAAGGAGCATTCGAGTTGGTATAATTTCCTTGACCAAGTTGACCGAACTCATTATTACCCCAAGCGTAAACCTCTCCTGCTTGTGTTACAGCTAGTACAAAGTTAGCCCCACTTGAAATTTCATCAAGTGGATCAATAGGTAAAGTGTTGGTTGGCTCGGCACTATTGATATTCGTGCCATCTCCGAAAGTTCCTCCGGAATTTACACCAAAAGACCATATTTCACCGTTTCCACCAGCCATTATCTCCAATGAGTATAAACCAGAGTTGTAGACGGTATAAGACGTATCTGTTGCACCAGCTATTGGATTTCCGTCCAAATACCACTGGTTACCGTAAGGTGAATTACTAAATAATACCACAGAATCTCCTTCACAAAATGTATAACTTGATAGAGCAGAAATTGTTGGATCATCCAAGACATTCATTGTAATAAAGTCATTGTAATCTTGAGCACAAAGGGTTGTATTGTTATTTCCTATAAAAGTAATTTCATCAAGGTTAGATGCTGTGGTAGTAAATGTATTTGTTGCGCTTGCAGGTCCTTGAGAAATCCCATTTACGAAAAATTCGTAGGTGTCACTTCCCGTAGCTGTGAAAGTTACTGATGTACCTTCACAAATTAAATTTCCAGGATTGGATGTCATGTTCAATGCCATCTCATTAACAGTAAATAAATAATCATCTGTTGATGAGGCACAGTCTCCATTAAAACCTGTTATCGAAATTAAATCCGTGTCCTCTAATGTATTTGTGTTAAAGTTTGTTGTAACACCAGATTGAACGGTTATTCCATTCAATTGAAACTCATAGGTATTTGCACCTGAAGCGTTGAATGTGATTAAATCATCAATACAAATTACATTGTCCAAATCGGAGCTTGAGCTCACTAAAGTTGGATAAGTGTTAACCGTAAACTGGTAACTCGATGGGCTTGCGGATATACATCCGTTTAATTGTCCTGCAACGGTTATTACATCGCCATCGTTTACAGGGTTTGTAAATGTTGAAGTTGGACTATATGGACCAACCGGTGTTCCATTTACAGAGAATTGATATTCAGTAGCACCTGTTGCATTTAAATTTAAGTTTTCAGCAACGCAGACTTGTAAATCACCATTGTTATTTAAAGCTACAATAGGTGCATTGTTAACCGTGAAAACAATGTTATTAGATGATGAAGAACAACCTAGACTTGAGCCGACGATATGAATTGTAGCACCGTTAGTAAGTCCCGAAGTTGACATGTTATCTATTGGTGAAGCGGCTCCTTGTGAAATTCCATTAATGAAAAATTCATATTGATCAGCGCCTGCGCCAGTGAAGTCTACATTGTCTCCAGAACAAATATCAAAATCCAAGTCCGAACTTGATAGTACTATTGTCGGTGTTGGATTAACAGTAATTATTGGAGCTGAAGCTGAATTTACACACCCTTGATTTGATGTTGCGATGATTGAAATACTATCTTGATCATTTAACGTATTATATATATCGGAGTTAAAAGAAGCACTCGCGCCTTGTGAAACTCCATTGATAAAAAACTCATAAAGTGTTCCTCCTGTCCCAGTATACGTAACCGATTCACCACTACAAATAATATTGTCGATATCTGATGAGTTTAATGTTGGAGAAGGCAAACCATTCACCGTAACTGTCTGACTTGTACTATTGTTACAATTATTTTGCTCTCCAAGAACCTGAATCGAGTAGGTTCCAAGTGCAAATCCTGAAGAATTTATTGTGTTAGTTGGTGATGCCGGCCCTTGCGAAACACCATTAACGATAAACTCATAGTTAGTAGCGCCCGATGCAGTGTACGTAACTACGTTATTAGTGCAATAAACATTGTCAACATCAGTACTTGAAAGGACAACAGTTGGAACAGCATTTACCGTATATGTCAGAGTGTTGGAAGTGCTTTGACAACCAGCGGTTGAACCATTAATGGAGACAACTTGACCATTCAATAAATTAGTTGTTACTAAAGTATTTGTAGATGACATACTTCCTTGGGAAATTCCGTCAATGAAAAACTGGTACATCGCACTTCCCGAACCTGTAAATGTTACTTGATCATTGTTACAGATAATATCATCGGCATCTGAACTTGTTAACGTAATCGTCGGTATTGCGTTTACAACAATATTCAAAATCGTCTGGCTTGTATCACTGCAACCGTTTGGAGCAGTTCCTATTAAATATACCTGATTTGTTCCAACTGGCAGGGTTGGATTTACGAATGTTGCTGTTGGTTGCGCAGGACCTTGAGAAATACCATTAATGAACAATTCGTAATTATCAGCATTGGCTCCTGTTAACGTAATTGCCTGACCATCACAAAGTATGTTATCAGCATCATTTGAAAATAAATTCACAGAGGGGATTGCCAAGACAGTTAATTGAATGGATTCCGTCACTACGCATGTGTTTGACTCCCCGTTTACTGAAACTATTTGACCATTTGTTAATGAATTACTTGAGAACGTTGGAGTTGCTGAAGCAGGACCTTGTGATATCCCGTCAACGAAAAACTCGTAGCTTGTCGCCCCATTCGCGGTAAATAAAACATCATCTTGAGTACAAGCAGTATTCGCCGTAGCATTTGAAGTCAAGGAAGTTGTTGGGGAAGTTAAAACTGAGAAAATAATTGTGTCAGAAATTTGTGAACATCCACTAAAACCTCCAATTACTGAAACGCTATCTTCATCAATTAATCCAGTTGTTGAAAATGAGTTTGTAGCTGCTGGACCTTGAACAGAAATACCGTTTATAAAGAATTCATATTGAGATGCTCCTGTTGCATCAAAAGTGACATTTGTGCCTGAACAAAGAGAAGTTGGACTTGCCGTTGTCAGGGTTACGTTCGGAAGCGGATTTACAGAATAAGTATAAAATTCAGAGGCTTCTTTTTCACAATCAAAGGCGCTATATCCAACAACAGTAACTGTATCACCTGTTACCAAAGTTGTGGTTGACCATGTATTAATTACTGAAGGAGGTCCTTGCGAAACACCGTCTACGAAAAACTCGTATTGCGTCGCTCCAGAGCCAGTAAATGTAACCTGATCTCCAGCGCAAATGACATTGCCTCCGGTTGACTCAGCCAAAGAAGTTGGAGGCAAAGGATGAACTGTGAAGGTCATCTCAAGTGTATCGCGACAATTTAAATTATTTTTTGAGACAACAGAAACAACATCATTGTCAGCTAAAGTACCATTGGAGTATAATCCTGCGAGCGTGTATCCCGTCACCGTTCCTCCGTTTAATAAATATTGATATGTGTAAGTTGGATCAGCCGCACTAGCAGAAAATGACACAGGGTCATTGATACAAATCGCTGTATCTGCGTCAGACGAGGTCCATGTGAAAATTGGCGCTGGGTTAACCGTCATTACGTAAAATGGCATAGTGTCACTCGGACAGCCATTTTCAAAACTGAGCACGCTGACGGTATCTTCATGGGCAAGTGATGAGGTGATGTATAAGGTATCATTGGCAGACTGAGGAGTAACGGCAACGCCATTCAAGAAATACTGAAACTCCGCTATTGGTGAATCGCTCGAAGATTCAAAACTGACTTGAGTTCCTTCACAAATAATTCTATCAAAATCAGAACAACTGATTTGAATACTCGGATTATTGATGTGAACAACAATTGTATCTGTGTCAACACAAAAATTAGAATATGTAGTGTGTAAGATTACATCGATATCACCTCCAACGGCAAATACGTGACGATTGGTATCTGCTTCATAGGTTACCCAAGTACTATCGGTTGGTGGATTTAAGTAATAACCTGTGGTTCCATCATTGAAATACCAAACTGAAGTAATATCATTTGGATCACCAGAATAGCCGGTTGATGTATTTGAAAAATAAGTTGTATCTCCGAAACAATAGGGTCCTAAAACGGATCCAGATGCAGTAACAGGTGAAGTCGGATCAAAGGTCCAGTTTGTATTAGTACCAGTTGAAAATAATGCAGTCAAAGGAGCAACATCCGTATTTACGTCCTTGAAATCGATGCATTCGGCAACAACTTTGGTATTAGCTGCTTTGTTGATACTAGAAGGTGCTCCTGCCGCTGATGCATATAAATAAATTGAATCTAGGCAGCTCCCTTTCATAGTTAAACTATCTGTAACAGTATGAACAGAGTCAATAAGGATGTGACTTCCTTTTTCAATTTTTAATTTAAAATATGTGTTACTACCTGATAAGCGTTGAGGGGTTGAAAGTTCCTGAAAATCTAAGTGAACATTATGAAAGTCAATTCCATCGGTTAAAAGATAGTTGACCTCTGTTGGAGTTCCAATAAACAAGTCTGATGTTCCTCCATTGAAGCTAAAAACTTCTACATTGGCAGAATTAAATCCAGAAAACAAGTCGATTGTAGAGCCTCCAAAATCAATGGCTTTATTGCTGTAAATCGGCCCAGGCCCTTCTAAAACTTGAATAGATCCGGAATTAACTACGTTCGTTTGAAAATCTAATTCTCCTTTTAGAACATAGATAGATGACGAATCGGTCATATCCAACGTAGAGAAAAGTACAACTCCTTCCATTTCATCATCCATCAAAATAGAAATATTACAATCGATGACTGCTGCGTTCGGATCAAAGTCAGCTTGACCTGTAAATTGTATTCTATGTTCAAGGGCAGTTCGAGTTACGAACACGTTTGCATTAAATGTAATATCACCTCCACTATACATATTTGTATCAAGCTTTAGTGTTGGATTATTAATTGACGCGCTCCAATCCATGTAACTGAAGTAAGCGTCTATATCAACTAGGACTTCTTGCCCAGCTCCTGAAAACGAAAGTGCATCAAAAATTACGCTGTCTGGATAAGTCGGGACGCAAACTGCACTTGCTCCACCAGAAGTAAAGGACCAATGTGCCGGGTCCGACCAGTTTCCAGTTCCTCCAACCCAATAATAGGCAGCACCGGTAAAAGTCCAACCATCCGCACCATTGGTTGTGTCTGAAAGAGAAACATTGTACAAGGAAGGTGCAATGGCATCTACGTTATTGATTGATAAATGAGAAGCCGTAAAAGTTGAAAATCCAGATTTAGTAATACTGGCTGAAGGGTTTGCAGGATTAACTGATTGAATAATGAAAGACGTTGTACAATCTCCACCTGGAACAAGCAACGAATCAATAGTTTGGTTTGAACTATTTGCCAATGTTAATGTCGTCAAGGGAGCCAGACTAAGAAAGGTAAAGGAATTGTTATTTGAGACTGTTAAATTGCTTGATGATGAAATTACGGTATCGTAAATTACACTTCCACCTTGAAATGCAATTGGTCCTGCATTATTTAAATTTATAATGGAAGATGAGGACGACCAAGTAATTGCTGTTGGGTTTATTGTCCAATTAACTCCTGAAATATTGACGGTTGAATTATCTAAATCAATTGTTTTAGCACTTACCGTATTGGAACTAAAATCAAGACAAGAAATAGTTGTGTTGTTTGAAACTATTCCACCCTGGTTCACAAAAATCGATTTTAAAGTTGTTAGATCATCAAGAATTTCGATTGTTTCCGTGCCTATAAAGTAAAAGTTATGGTTGAAAGCTTGACCATTTGATGTTATAGTATTTCCAGCAATTGTTGAATTGAATTGAAAGTCACCTAACCAGGTGTAGTTTGCCAAACCATTGGCTGCAAATAATCCCTGAATTTCAATCGAAGGAAGTGCAGATGCAAAAGTGAATGGATTTGGAACTGCCGAATAATCAAAATTATCAACTACAACAGCAACATCCATAGTAACGATGTTGGCTGCACTCGCTAAACCTGAGTTATTATCAAAAATAACATTGTCAACATTGGTCGGAAGAATTGCTCCTGCTGCACCTCCAGATGTTGCCGACCAATGATTAACATCTGACCAATTGCCAGTTCCTCCAATCCAGAAGAAATCAGCACTTAATGAAACTTGAGATAGTGTAATTGTGAATAGAAAAAGTAATTTTTTTAACATTACCAATATGAGTTAGGAATTTCTAAGTAGACTACAAATATTGCTGAAATTATCAAGAAACACAAAAGTTTACTTCAGTTAAGCACTCTATAATTAGCTAGGAATAGTTTCGATCCATTCCATGTGTCCCTGGAAGTCAAAGGATTAAGCACATGGATTAAAAATAAAACAACTTCATGATAACCTATTGATAATCAATATTAAACTAAATAATTTTGAATCTTAAGGATAGATTCCTTAGTTTTGTTCCCTTACGATTTAACTACTGAAAACCCAACTTAATCACATGAAGTTAATTTTACTTGGCGGATTTGTATTCTTTTTATCTTTCATATTTGTGCCTAAAGTTTCTGCGCAAATAGATTCGCTTGCACAAGAAGGTGAAAGGCAATACGTTGAACCAGAATCGTTTCCGGCTAGTTTAAATATGATAACGCCACCTGAAGGCTTTGAAGTTACAGATCGGTTTAATGGGTATATCCATTACAAAACAGGATCGGCTATTATAATGACGCTCATTAAAGATGCGACATATTTGACCATTGCCAAGGGAATGACTGAAGAGTTTTTTCAACAAAATAAACTAACACTTCTCTCAGAAAGAAAGGTGCTTACAGATAACGGCACGAAAGGTTTAGATTATAAGTTTTCATTCGTAATTCAAGATGTTGATTTCATTAGACATATGATCTATGTAGGTGATTTGAATCAAACATTATGGCTAGCAGTCACTTATCCTAAAATGGGCGAGGAGCTCGTTGAAGGAGAGATATTAAAATGTATTCAAACGATTAATCTAAATGCTGACCGTGATGAAAAATAGGTTAATAGGGTTACTGTTTTTTGCGTTATCCATTTTTAACAATGGAGCTATTTCGCAAACCCAACAAGTAATCCATGATGTGCCTTTTGCATCAGGATTGCAAGATATGTGGGGGCCTGGAGGCGGTTTTAGTATCAATCAAGTAGTGACGCTTTTTGATGAATCATGGAATGTTCCGTTTAACACAGGTAATGGCGGTATTGTAACCATTCTTGGGCAGCAATTTGGAGCAGCGGTTCAAGGTGGCTTTTCAGGAAGAATTGGAAGTACATTTTCGATATTAGGTTTTACTCTCGGAGAAGTTGAAGTTGACTATCCAATTGAGATAACCAATACCTTAACCGATGATTTAACGTATGATCAAGGTGATAATGTTTTAATAGAGACGAATTATACTGTTGAACCTGGTTGGGCTCTGGATACACATTATCCAAATGCAGGTGAAATGAAAATGGACTTGTTCTTTGAACTCGGAGCAAGTTTATCAGCGACTTTGTGTGCGTTTGGTTGTGTTAACTTCCCAATCATTCCTGCATTTAACACAGGGTTGCAAAACGTGAATATTTTTACTGTGAACTCTGGTGGAGCCGAATTTTTTAGTTTCAATGGTGGGACACCTTTATATTCGATAGCTGGATTTCCAATTGATTTATCAACAATTCCAGGAAATCCAATGCCAGATTATGGTCTGAATGCCATAATTGGTTTGCCTGATGTAGTGACATCTGACAATTTAAATGCGGCAACCGGCGATTTGAGCGCATGTGGTGAGAGCAAGTATGTGGAGATGAGTCTTGATATTTTTGCCTTATTAGGCAATTTACCCGCTCCAGTAGGTCCAGTTTTGGGCAATTTGAGTGGATCCCAAGATTTGGGTCCGTTCGCAACGATTAATTGGAATTTCTTCAGCACTTCTTTTAATGCAGATATTTTCAATAAACAATGTTTCGATTTTACCCCAAGGGTTTATGGCAAATATGTTTTTCCTGTGGCAGTTGATTATACGATTCTAAATCCATTAGGCGGAACTGTAGCGAACGGAACGAGTTCCATTATTACAGTGGAAATAGGGAATGATATTCGATATAAATTTCCCTGTTATTATGAAGATTTACACATAGTACCAACCTATTCCATTGATGGTAATTTTAGAAATCATACGTACGACTCCATTGCATTTTATGTGGCAATGAGTGCGTTTGAATTTAGTTTGGTGATAAATCCAATAGAAATTACTCCAGCAATTTACGTTCCTGAAATTTGTCTTCCAATTCCATATCCATGTCCAACATGGAGTAATCCTTTCAGATGGTGTACCTCAACTGTATGTACCCCTGCTTTCACAATTCCAGCCGTAGGATATGCAGGAACAACAATTGGTTTTGGACCACTTTGGTCTACAACAATTCCGTTGGGAGCTATTAAGTATGATTGGTTTGATCAAACTTGGGACTTACAAGGATTTGATGAGTATACGTTTGCGGCTTTTACCATGAAGGCAAGTAAATTGACCGTCACCCACACACAAACAGATGTTCTCTGTTATGGAGGAACTACTGGAGCGATTGATATTACATACCAAGCAGTTTCACCGGCACTTCCATATACTTATTTATGGACAAATGGGGCAACAACTCAAGATATCAATGGACTTTCTGCTGGACCTTACGAGGTTCAAATATTGGATGCAAATTCATGTAATTTATTTACTGGAGCAACTATATTAGAACCAGAACAAGCATTAAATATTTCATACACTAAAACGGACAAACTTTGTAATGGTGGAGTAGATAATGGTTCAATTGATGTGTTGATTCAAGGAGGAACTTCTCCATATATTAAAAATTGGAGTAACGGAGCTACAACTGAAGATATTTCTGGTTTAGCGGCGGGGACGTATACTTTAACAGTTACTGATGCGCAAGGATGTACTGCTAACGTTTCTGTTACTATTGATCAACCGAATAATCTTGGTCAGACCGCAGCCATTACCGATGTAAATTGTAGAGGAAACTCGGATGGAGCAATTAGCGTTGATGTTTTCGGAGGAGTATTACCTTATTCTTATTTGTGGTCTTCTGCTCAAACCGATGAAGACCTGACTGGAATTCTTGCTGGGAATTATTCATTGACCGTTACAGATGGCAATGGATGTACAAATGTTGCCTCGTATGTAGTTAACGAGCCAATGTTGGATTTAACTCTTTCAGCAACAACTGTTGATGTTTTATGTAAAGGCGACTTATCAGGCGCTATAGATGTCACAACCAATGGAGGTACTCCAGGTTATAGTTATGTTTGGATTAACTCTCAAGGAATTGTATTGCCTTATCAATCTGAAGACATATCAAATATTGGTGCAAGTGACTATACAGTTCAGGTAACAGACACAAAAGGCTGTACAACGCAAATAAGTCGAACAATAACGGAACCATCAGCGGTTTTACAATCAACACCAATCGTGCAACATATTGATTGTTTTGGTGATGCGACTGGTGAGGTAGATCCAGTGATTTCAGGTGGAACGCTTAACTATACGTACGCATGGTCCAATGGAACAACTGCACCAATATTGTCAAATGTCACTGCAGGAACTTACAACTTAACGGTTACTGATGGGAATGGATGTACGGCTAATTACAGCTATACTTTAACTCAGCCTGCTAGTGGGCTAAGCATGACATTAACGAAAACAGACGTATTATGTTTTGGGGAAAGCACAGGAGCCGTTTCCTCAGTAGTTGATGGTGGAACAGCTGGTTACTCCTATCTGTGGAATAATGGGTCAACTAATCCGAATATCCAAAGTGTAATTGCGGGAACATATGATTTAACTGTCACAGATGGAAAAGGTTGTACGATAAACGATAATTCAACGGTTATTCAACCATTGGCACCATTGAGCATTACGTCAATTGTTACAGATGTTGATTGCTACGGCAGTAATACGGGAAGTATAGATGTCACAACAACTGGTGGAACAACTCCTTACTATTTCGCATGGTCAAACAGTGGAACAATTGTAATGGTTGACACGACAGAAGATGTGTCGAATCAGTTTGTAGACGATTATGAGATAATTGTAACCGATGCACACGGTTGTATTGAGAATTTGATAAGTACAATTGACCAACCAGCAGCACCAATTGCAATAACAGGAATTGTTGATGACGTCAATTGTTTTGGAATGGCTGATGGTGGAATTGATATAACTGTTACGGGCGGAACTGTTGGTGCTGGATATATCTACAACTGGTCAAATGGAGGAAATACTCAAGACAATGTGGGTGTTACAGAAGGAAGTTACTCCGTTACAGTGACAGATCAAAATTTATGCACGGAAACAGCAAGTTTTATTGTAAATCAGCCATTGGAAGCACTTTCAGCATCCGTAGAATCCACAGACGTCAAGTGTGCTGGTGGCGGTGATGGAATGGTTCTCTCTGAAGTGACCGGTGGAACTGAGCCGTATGTGTATAATTGGTCGAATAGTGAAACCACAGAAAACATATACAATTTAGGAGCAGGAGTATATAATTTAACAGTAACGGATGAATTAGGTTGTACTGCATTTTCTGGAGCTGTTGTTGAAGAACCTGCAACAATGTTAGATGTAACATTTGTTTCAACTGATGTTCAATGTTTCGGGGGTAACGATGGAACAATTGAGATTACGATTACTGGAGGAGTTCAACCCTATTATTATAACTGGGGGAACCAAGGTGAAATTTTAATGAACAATTTTAGTGAGCAAATTGCTAATTTGAACGTTGGAGAATATTTCATTCGAGTGACGGACAGAAATGGATGTACGAATGAACAATATATCACAATTACTGAACCACCGTTATTGCAATCAACATTTACTACCACTGATGTGTTATGCTACGGAGAAAGTACAGGAGAAGTTGATGTAACAATCACTGGTGGAACACCAAATTATGTAACAACATGGAGTGACGGTCAGTCAACAGAAGATGCAGTTGGATTAGCAGCGGGTCAGTACATTTACACTGTAGTTGATGATCATTTATGTACCACTTCAGACACAGCTTATATCACGCAACCAACAGAAGTAGAAATCACTTATGAAACACATGATGTTACTTGCTTGGATCAATCAAATGGAGCAATTTTGGTTGTTGCGTCTGGAGGAGTTGGACCTTATGATTACGTTTGGAATACTGGAGCAATAGAACCGAATATTGGAGACTTGGCTGTTGGAACGTATACGTTAATGGTTTCTGATGCAAATAGTTGTGTTTCAAATTATACGTTCGAAGTTTTTGGCAGTGACGCGGATTGCTTATTTATTCCGAATACCATAACGCCAAATGGAGATGATTATAACGATACATGGTTTATTGAAAACATGCATTTGTATCCAAACGCAAGTGTAAAAGTGTTCAATAAATGGGGGAACCTAGTTTTCGATTCAGGTGAATTGTATGAACCATGGAATGGAGAACATAAAGGAGCACCGCTTCCATCCGAAGTATACTTCTATATTATAACATTAGGAAATAGTTCTGGTAATGAATACACAGGAACATTAACGATTATTCGATAAAAAAATGATTGCAAAATTACAACTGACTTTAATATTCACTTTACTTTTTTGCTTTGTGGGCTTTTCGGCAGTCGATGAAACAAAAGCCGCTTGTCCAACAATTGTTGTGACAGGGACTAATGTGAATTGTTATGGAGGTTCAAATGGAACAGCTCAAGTTGCGATTTCAAATGGAAGTGGAAATTATACAATTACTTGGTCGAATGGAGGTAATGTTAGTATGATCAACGGACTGCCAGTTGGAACGTATACAGTTAGTGTAAAGGACAATGTTTCTGGGTGTTCCGTTGTTGGTGCATACGTTGTTGGTTCGCCAGATCCAATCCAAGTTACCGAGACAATTACACATGTCAACTGTAATGGAATGTCAACTGGTTCAATTGCAATCACTGTTGTTGGAGGAAACGGTGGTAATTTATATACTTGGAGAAATGCAGCAAACGTTGTAGTGTCAACGGCGCAAAATTTAACGGGAGTTGTAGCCGGAACTTATTCATTAAGTATTGTTGATTCAAGAGGCTGTACCTTCACTAAATTGTTTACAATTACTCAACCTGCACAGGCGTTGAATAGCTCAGCTGTTGTGACGGATGCGGCATGTTTTTCGAGTGCAACAGGCGCTATAAACATTGAAGTTTGGGGTGGAACTCCATCTTACGTTTATACATGGTCCACAGGAGCTAGCTCCCAAGATGTAACTGGGCTTACAGCTGGAGGTTATTCAGTTACTATTACTGATTTTAAAGGTTGTCAACGAGTTGTGCCTTTTACTATAAATCAACCAAACGTATTGACAGGAACTTTAGTTGCTTCAAGCGTTCTGTGTAATGGAGATGCTACAGGTTCTTTGACGGTTACACCGACAGGAGGAACGTCACCTTATACCTACGAATGGAGGAATACAACAACGTTATTTGCCGTAAACAATTCTACTCTTTCGAATGTAATTGCAGATGATTATGAAGTAACAGTTACTGATTCAAGAGGTTGCGTTTATATTGATAATGCAACAGTCACAGAACCATCGAAATTGACCCTTAGCAATACATTTACAAATGTTTCTTGTTATGGTGATTCTGATGGATCAATCGATTTAACGGTAATTGGAGGTTCTCCAATATATGATTACGTTTGGACAAACAGTCTAGGAACACCTGTAGGAACTGGACAAGACTTAAATGGAATTCCGGCTGAAACTTACGATGTTTTAGTTACTGATATTAACGGATGCACGGAAACGCTAACTCAATTAATTACACAACCATTATTGCCAATTTCGGTGACTGAAACAGTAACACATGTGAAATGTTTTGGCGACAACACTGGAATAATTGATTTGGATGTATCAGGGGGGACTCCTCCGTATGTTTATAATTGGACTACAGGTCAAAGTTCAGATTTAATAACAGGGTTAACAGCTCAAACTTATGTTTATACTGTTGTTGACAATAAATTATGTCAATATTCTGCCAGTGTAATCGTAACTGAACCAGCTCAGCCCTTGACAGTGACAAGTGTAATTACTGATGCAAATTGTTTTGGAGATTCAAATGGAGGAATTGATTTAACCGTAACAGGCGGAACAGCACCGTATTCGTATGAATGGGAAAACAGCACATACGTGTTGAGCACAGTAGCACAAGATTTGGTAAACTATCCTTCTGATAGTTATACATACCGAATATTAGATTCTAATAATTGCTTTGAAACAGGAACACTTTTCATAGATGAACCTCCAATGCTTGAAAGTACTATTGTTGGAGTTGATATTTTATGTAAGTATGGAAACACAGGATCGATTGACTTGACTGTTACAGGAGGTGTTTTACCTTATGCCTATACTTGGAGCAATGGACCTATTTCAGAAGATCAAACAGGATTAACTGCAGGCTATTATGAAGTTGAAATTTTAGATGACCACAATTGTGTTCTGATTGATTCAATAACTCTAACAGAACCTCAGGATAGCTTAAGTTATGACTTTGAAGTAACAGAGGTGAGATGTAATAATGGTCAAGATGGTGCAATTGAACTTGAGGTGACTGGAGGAACTTATCCATATTATTATGATTGGTCAAATGGAGGAACTGCGCCTACAATTACAAATTTGACAGCGGGTTATTATCAATTCATAGTTACTGATGAAAATGGTTGTGTTATGATAGATTCAATCTTGGTAGATGAACCCGACGCTCTTGAATTGAATGAAGTTGTTACTCCGGTAACTTGTTATGGCTTGTCTGACGGAATTATAGATGTTACAACAACTGGTGGAACACCTCCTTTTGTCTATTCATGGTACAATTCTGATTTCGCATTATCAAACCAACAAGAAGACTTAGTAGATTTTCCAGCTGATACGTATCAAGTGGAAATTATCGATTCCAATAACTGTTTTTATGAATTGTTTGTTGATCTTCCTCAACCAGATTCATTAATAATAAGTCACACGTTTAACAATGTGAGTTGCAAGGATAGTTCAGATGCAAACATTTTCATAACTATAACAGGCGGAAATCCGGGGTACTTTACAAATTGGTCAAATGGATCGACTGCCGAGGACTTAACAAACATCGTTGCCGACGACTATGAATTGGTTGTGCTGGATCAAAAGAATTGCACAGATACATTTAGGATTACGATTACTGAGCCGGAATATATTACATCATTATTTGACATTTATCCCGTGACATGTGTTGATCAGCATAATGGTGAGGCACTTTCTTATCCAGCTGGAGGAAATGGAGGATATAATTATGATTGGGCAAATGGAAATACTACATACCACGCCGAAGGACTGTACGGTGGAATTACAGAATTATTGGTAACGGATATTCTAGGGTGTATCGGAAATTTTGAAGTTGATATACCGGTGATAGATGTCGGTTGCATTGACCCTGTTAATACATTTACACCAAATGGTGATGCTTATAACGATACGTGGGTGATTGATAACATGGAGTTATATCCAAATATAGAAGTGAATATTTTCAATCGTTGGGGTAATTTGGTTAAGAAATATAGTAACGTATATGAACCGTGGGACGGAATGATAAACGGAGTTGAAGCTCCATCAGGAACATATTTTTATGTTATAAATCTGGATCAAGGCGAAAAGAAGGGTGAAGGAGTAAGTGGAAATGTATCAATAGTAAGATAAGAAATGAGAACAAAATTAGCACTAGTATTTATATTTGCGACAAGTTTAATTTACGCACAGCAAATATCATTGAACTCACAATATTTGTTTAATGAAATGTTAGTAAACCCGGGTGCAACAGGAATAAAAGATCATATTCCCGTTCAGTTGAGTTTCAGAAAACAATGGACAAATTTTCCAGGTTCACCATCGACTCAGGCCTTGTCTTGTAACGCGGCGATTTATAAAAATTTAGGCTTAGGCGGGACGTTTTTTAATGATGTTGCCGGACCTAGTAGAAGAACTGGTTTAACTATTAACAGTGCTTATCAGTTGATTTTGGACAATAGACAAGAGCATGTTTTGGGAATGGGAATTGGGATTGATTTAACACAACATGTTATCGATGAGTCCAAATTAATTACTTACTTGCCAGATGATCCAGCGGTGTTACGAGGATATAACAACAAGTTGGTTCCAGATGCCAATGTTGGTATTTACTATCGTTATAGAGACATGGGATATGTTGGACTATCAGCCTATAATCTTGTACAATCAAATCGAGATTTATACGACTTCCAAAATGGTTTAATTAACCCATTGGTTAGAACATATTATCTTTTTGGAGGATATGATTTTAATGTTCGTCAGGGAAATACGTTTAAGTTAGTTGGTTTACTTCAAGCGATAGAAACAGGTACAATGCAATTTGATGTAACTGCTACATACGTTTACCATGACTATGTTTGGTTCGGACTGTCTTACAGACATTTGGATGCGGCTGTTGCAATGATTGGTGGTCAAGTTGGACCAGTTAGAATGGGGTATTCATACGATTATACATTATCTGATATTGGTCGTTATTCTTCAGGTTCTCACGAGGTATTCATTGAATTGCAGTTAGATACTGAACAAACAATGAAGTCCAAAACTCCTTGGTTGAAAAGAACAACGAAGTACAAAGCGAAGATTTAAATCTGACTGATTGAAATTCTGCGGTCAATTTAACAAATCATTCATTGACCTGCCAACATATACTCTTCAGGAACTTCGGTAGAGAATATTTGCTTTTCATCTGCTAATTCTTCACGGATATTTGACAATTCGAATGTCATTAAAACACCATCTTGCGTTTTGCTAAATTGCATGGGAAAACCCGGGATATTGGCATTAAATATAGAATGATCTTTACTGTCGACCTGAATTTCAGAAGTGTACCAATAAGTTGTTTCCACCCCGTTTTCAATTATAACAGCCTTTTTACAATTGTAATTTAGAATTTTTCTTTGATCAGTATAAAAAATCACCTTTACAGTAGTGTCAGGAATAGAGGGTTGAATGTCGGTGGCTAAACCAAGTTGCGCCACTTTACCCATTACACTTTTATTTAAAGACAACACTTTGTTTTTCTTTCGATCGACTATTATCGAAATGGTGCTTACTTGTCCCATTTTAAAGTCCATTCTTGATTTGTCTTTTGTAAAATACAATTCCATTTTACTGTCTCGCAAAAGCGAAACTGACTGTCTAGTTTTTAGCAAGGTGTCAACAGCCTCAACATCAATTGAATACTGAAAGTATCCTTTTTTCAACTGGCAATTTGCCGAATAGCAAAAAAATAGAATAAAAAACAATGATAAAACCTTCATAGTTAACAAATATAGCCAATCTCGACTAGAGTTTTCTAAAGTTGAAGCGAATCAAAAGTAAATTTTCTATTTTTGTTAGTATTATCAAGATAAAAAGAAATGGGAAGAGCATTTGAATATAGGAGAGCCGCAAAGGAGAAACGTTGGGATAAAATGTCAAAATTGTTTCCAAAGCTTGGAAAGGCCATTACGATGGCGGCAAAGGAAGGAGGATTAGATCCAGACACAAATTCGGCACTGCGAACAGCAATTAAAAACGCTAAAGGGCAGAACATGCCTAAGGATAATATCGAAGCGGCAATCAAACGAGCGAATGCAAAAGACGCTGAAACTTTTTCCGAAATGAACTATGAAGGAAAGGGGCCACATGGAGTTTTAGTTTATGTAGAGTGCGCGACGGATAATCCAACAAGGACTGTTGCAAATGTTAAGTCTTATTTCAATAAAGCAGGTGGAGGAGTTGTTCCAAATGGTTCTTTTGAATTTATGTTCAACCGCAAGTCGGTTTTTGAATTTACAATACCAGAAGGATTTAATCTTGAGGAAACAGAATTCGAGTTAATTGACGCAGGACTTGAAGAAATTGAAATAGTGGAAGATAAAGTTTTTGTGTATGGCGACTATACGGCCTTTGGAACGTTGTCTCAAGCATTGGAGGATTTGAATATTGATGTGCAAAAATCTAGTTTGGAACGCATCGCGACACAAGGAGTTTCTTTTACAGAAGAGCAATTGGTAGATATTGAGAAAATGCTGGATAAAATTGAAGATGACGATGACATCCTTCAAGTATTCACCAATATTGAGTAAATTAATCGAAAATTAAGGTCAAATTATAATAAAACTAGAATAAAAGAGTTCATAACCTGTCGGCATAAAAACATTTTTTAAATCGAATGAAAAGTAAAATGAAATTTATTGGTATGTACGCTATTGCACTTGTGTTTATATACGCATGTTCAACAGAGAAAAATACTGCAATAAATCGTGCTTTTCATGGCATGAATGCGCACTACAATGGATATTTTAATGCCAATGAGTTGATACGTCAATCAATGGAAACGTACAACAATTCATTAATTGAAGATTATTATGCTATTTTGCCTATTGATCCAGTTCCAAATGAAGAGGAAGTTATAGGAATGTATCCGGCTATTGATACAGCAATTTCGAAGTGCACAAAAGTAATTCGCGATCATAGCATGCCTGGTAATGATAAACCGTCAAAAAAGAAAGCAGAACACAATAGGTGGATAGATGAAAATTGGACTACTGTTGGACAATCCCTTTATTTGCGAAGAGATTACGAGGGAGCGATGAAGAATTTTAAATTCATCCATAAATTTTATGCAAATGACCCTTCGTTATATATTGGTGAATTGTGGATGGCTAAAACGAACATTTCAATTGGAGACCTAACGAAGGCACAGTTCAATCTCGATAATCTCGATAAAGCAATTAAAGCGGAAGAAGAAGCCAAAAAAACGAAGACGTCAAAATCAAAATCTTCCAAAAAACAAAAGAAAGAAGACAAAATAGCAAAATTTCCAAAGAAAATTCGATTTGATTTTGAGAAAACGAAAGCCGATTTAGCTTTAAAAAAGGACAATAAAGAAGATGCAATTAAGTTTCTTGAACAATCACTTAAATACGCACGTAAATCTCGAGATGAAGCGCGAGTTCATTTTATCTTGGGTCAATTGTATGAAGAAAGAGGCAGCAATCAAGAAGCAAGTGAGCATTACGGAAAAGTTTTAAAGAAAAACGCGTTATTTCAAATGAGTTTTAATGCGCGTTTGAAAAAATCCTTTTTAGGGAATAGCTCAAAGAAAAAGAAGGAATTGAAAAAGATGCTGCGTGATGCTAAAAACGCAGAATATAAAGATCAAATCTATTATGCTCTGGGTGAAATTGAGTTTAAAGAAGGAAACGAAGAAAAGGGGAAAGAATACTTGCACCAATGTGCATTTTATTCAACCAAAAATACGCGTCAAAAAGGAATGGCATATGAACGATTAGGCGATATGTCTTTTCAAAAACGAAATTATGTAAGTGCTCAAAAATATTATGATTCGTGCGCAAATGTGATTACTGATGCATATCCAAATGCGGAAGCAATTAGAAACAAAGCGACTAATTTGGCGGATTTAGTAGTAGCAGTGGAAACTGCAAGTTATGAGGACAGCGTTCAGCGTATTGCAGCTCTTTCTGAAAATGAAAGAGAGAATTTCTTGAAAGATTACATTAAAAACACAAAAGAAGAGGCCCAACGAAAAAAAGAACGTGATGCCGAACGTTTAAGAGAACTTCAAGCGAATGAGAATTTATTTGCTCAAAGTGGCAATGGCTCAAAATGGTACTGGAACAATGCGAAAACGCGTGCTTCAGGCTATGATGAATTTAAGAAAATGTGGGGTTCACGTGAAAACGAGAATAACTGGCGTCGATCTGAAAAAACCTTCGTTCCAGATTTTAATGAAGAAGGAGACGAGGAAATTGTAGAAATTAAAGACACAATAATTGAAGCAGTAGATACCCTAACATTGGAGTTTTTGTTGGCAAAACTTCCTTTATCAGATTCAGCGATTGCCCAGTCTAACATTCGATTGCTTAAAGCTCATTATGATGCAGGAATTATCTATAAAGAACAGTTGAACGAAGTTGAAATTGCAAAGGGTGAATTTCAAGCGGTTTTAGATAAACAGGTTGAAAATCCACACAACTTAATGTCTGCCTTCGAATTGTACAAAATATTGGAATCTTCCAATCCTGAACAGGCCAAAGTCCATAAGGACTACATCTTGAATTATTATCCAAATAGTGATTACGCGAATTACTTGAGAGATCCCAATTACTTCATTAAGAAAAAAGAAAGAGATAAATTGGCCGAACAAGAGTACGTTACTGTCTTAGAAAGGTATAACCGTGGACTTTATTACCCAGTTATTTCAAAAGCGGACATTGTTATTAAGGATGAAAGAGATAATGTTTTCCGCGCAAAGTACATGTTGTTGAAAGCGCTTTCAATGGGTCAAATTAATGAAGATAAGATGACTTTAATTCCTGTATTGGACTCTGTAATCATTGATTATCCTGGGACTTTGGAAGCTGCGAAGGCCCAAGAAATGATCGATGTGATTAAAAATGGATATTCAAAAAACATTGAGGCTGATTTCGGAAGCAAATTTCCGTTTGAATATAATGATAGAGCGGCGCAATGGGTAATTATTTTCTTGCCAGAAAGTGAAAACTCAAGTGCGGCGAAAACAAAAATGGTTGATTTTCACAGGGAGTTTTTCAGTCGCGATAAACTTAAGGTAAATTCTAAGTTATACGGAGATCAAAGCATTATTTTGGTTAACGATTTTCAAACTGAAGC
Organism: uncultured Flavobacteriales bacterium; assembly: GCA_913059205.1. Lineage (GTDB taxonomy): Bacteria > Bacteroidota > Bacteroidia > Flavobacteriales_D > Crocinitomicaceae > UBA4466. Next base: position 9,053 of record CAJXRM010000002.1, on the reverse strand, counting down.
TGATGGGACAGATTACATAAGAATATTTAAGAAGACAAGAAAATATTTACTTGATCTTCAAAATGCCAAAATTTTGATGATTACTCAGGAAAATTTAAAAATCCTGTTTGAAAAACAGAATTTAGGAGAGTACGAAAAGTTTTACGAAGAATTTTATTGATTATGAAAAAGAAAGCCAACATTCAATTTGATAGTCCAGATCGATTAAATGTAATCGTTGAAGGATCAAAGGTAATCGGAGACATGATTACAGAATCTAATCTTCGTATCGATGGAGAGGTTCAAGGTAACGTGTCATCAGCGTCAAAAGTAGTTATAGGGAAAAACGGAAGCATTTTCGGAAATCTTACATGCGGTGATGCTGATATAGAAGGAGATGTAATTGGAGTGATAAAAGTCGATTCATTGACGGTTCTGCGTGCAACAGCAAAAATTGACGGAGAAATTACAACTTCAAAATTGCAAGTAGAGGAAGGTGCTCAATTTTCAGGTAATTGTAGAATGAGTAATTTCAAAGCATCGCCAACCGTTGGCTCTTCAAACTTAAAGGAAGACTTAGTGTATTAATGGACAAAAAACCCAACTCGTATTCTAAATACGCTCGATTTTCAGGTCTCGGCATTCAAATGGGCGTGATCATCGGTTTTTTTTCTTGGTTAGGTGTGTACTTGGACGACAAATACCAAATGAAAACGCCTTGGTGTACAATTGGACTCTCCCTTTTTGGTGTGGCAGTTGGTTTGTATTTAATGATACGGGAAGTAATAAAAATGGGTAAAGATGAAGAGTAAAAGGTTTTCCATCACATTCATTAGTTTGTTAACGATTGTTCTGACACTTCACAGTTTATTTGTTTTTATAGATGTGTTTACTGTGAATTTCTCGAAGTTTATCATTTTGCAAATGGCACTTTTTGTGATATATGCGCTAGGCATTATTGTCATTGCGCCTGGATTGGATAAGAATCCCGACAATTTTGTAGGAAGATTTTTAATTTTAACAACCATACAGCTTCTATCAGCCATGTCTGTTCTTGCGGGGTTGGCATATATTAAAGCACCTGAAATGCGCGAACTCAGTTTACATTTTATTAGTGTGTTCGTTATTGTTTTGGGTATTCAATCCTTCCTTCTTGTCAAGTGGGTGAATAAGGCAAAGAAGTAGACCTTTCGTACTTGCGCCATTTTTTTTCAATTAAGAACGTTTTATTCTCAAATTACTATGGTAACTTCTAAAAGTTTCCCTACCTTTGCGCCAAATTTCGAGCTGTTTTTAAATAAAAAGGACAATGGCAATTAAGAGTGCAATGAATAAAATGTTAGCAGTGATTACTGCAATTTTGATGTCAACATCTTTGTTTGGTGAAGAACTTAACCATGGTGAAGGCGAAGTAGAACACAAATTCAATGTGAACGAAATGATCATGCACCACATTCAAGATGCACATGAATGGCATTTATGGGGTGGTCACGATGGCACTTCAATCTACTTACCAATCATCATTATGGATGGTGGTATGAAGGTGTTTTCTTCTTCTCATTTTTATCATGGAACTCCAATGATTGCTGAAGATGAATCAACAGGAAAGAAGCATGAATACATCGCAGGAGTTGGACCGGCCGCAGGTTATGCTATGTTCCATGAAACGATTTATAAAATGGAGCACGGCGCTTTGCATTTTGAAAAAGATCATCCACACGCAGATGCCCCATTGGATTTCTCAATCACTAAAAACGTTGCTTCCTTATTTATTACTTTCTTGATTTTGATTTTGGTAATGTTTTCCGTTGCAAAATACTACAAGAAAAATGGAGCCGTTGCACCTAAAGGGATTGCTAAATTTATTGAGCCATTAATTGTATTTGTTCGTGATGATATCGCAAAAGCAAACATCGATGAGCACAAGTACAAAAAATATGTTCCTTTCTTATTAACGATTTTCTTTTTCATCTTGGTAAGTAACTTAACAGGATTGATTCCATTAGTTCAAGCAAACGTAACTGGAAATATAACAGTCACTTTATTCCTTGCCGTTTGTACTTTATTGGTTACAGTATTCTCAGGAAATAAAAATTATTGGCAACATATTTTTGCAACACCAGGAGTGCCTAAGCCACTTTTGATCATCATGGTGCCTATTGAATTGGTTGGAGTTTTGACAAAACCTTTTGCGTTAATGATTCGTTTATTTGCGAACATTACTGCAGGTCACATCATTATTTTAGCGTTAATATCTATCATCTTCTTGAACCAATCAGCTGCTTGGGGCGCGTTATCTGTCCCAATGGCATTGTTCATTTCGGTGTTAGAAATATTGGTGGCTTTCTTACAAGCGTATCTATTTGCAATGTTATCGGCATTGTTTATCGGTGCAGCAGTGGAAGAAGCTCATCATTAATAAATTAGTAACTTTTAAATATATATAGTTATGGTCGGAAGTATCGCGGCAATTGGAGCAGGTCTTGCAGTATTAGGTGCAGGATTAGGGATTGGTAAAGTTGGTGGTTCAGCAATGGACGCTATCGCTCGTCAACCTGAGGCTTCAGGAAAAATTCAAACAGCAATGATTATCGCAGCGGCGTTAATCGAGGGTGTTGCTCTTTTTGGAGTAGTAGTTGGTCTTTTGGGACTTAACCCAGCTGCATAAGAATTGTAAATCTTGCTGTAACGGTTGGTTACAGCAAGATTTTATTAAAAGTTAAATAAAGAGAATTAACTTAAATTAAAAAATAAAAAATGGAATTAGTTACTCCAGACTTAGGTCTTTTATTTTGGACAGGATTGGTATTTATGTGCCTTCTTTTCCTTCTTGTTAAATTTGCATGGAAACCTATCTTAGGTGCAGTTAACACGCGTGAAGAGAATATTTCTAATGCGTTGGCTTTGGCTGAGAAAACAAAGGAAGAAATGAAAGCGTTACAAGCGCAAAATGAAAATCTTTTGAAAGAAGCTAGTGCTGAAAGAGACAGTATGATTAAAGATGCGAAGGAAATTGCTTCAAAAATGGTTGAAGATGCGAAAGTAAATGCAAAAGTTGAAGCGGATAAAATGATTTCTGCTGCAACGGCTGTTATTCAATCTGAAAAAGCAGGTGCCGTTGCTGAATTAAAAACGCAAATGGCTGCTTTCTCAATCGAAATTGCAGAAAAGATTGTTCGTAATGAATTATCTACTGATGAAAAACAAAAAGCACTTGCTGACAAGCTAGTTGAAGATATTAACATGAATTAAGATTTCAAAATGAAAAGTACGAAAGTAGCATCTAGATATGCAAAATCTCTTCTCGAAATTGCCTTGGAACAAAAGAACGTTGATTCTGTTTTGGGTGATATGAAATTCTTATTACAGACGGATCTTGAGACACATGATTTCCAATTGCTAATAGCAAGTCCAATCATTAATGCGGATAAAAAAATCGAAATATTTGAAAGGATATTTGATCAATTTGAAGCAGTTTCAATGAATTTTGTGAAACTGATTGTTACAAATGGACGTGAAGAATTTCTTCCAGAAATTGCACGTTCTTTTGAAACACAAGTTAAAGAATACAAAGGAATAGTTCCAATCACTATAACAACGGCATCTACTTTAGATAGTGCATCTAGAACAAAAATAGTTTCTAAAGTGCAGGAAACCGTTAAAGGTGAATTGGAAATTGAAGAGAAAATTGACGCTTCCTTAATTGGAGGTTTTGTGGTGAGAATGGGTGACATGCAAATTGACGCCTCTATAGCGAACCAATTTAATAATTTAAAACAACGTTTAACACGATAATTTTGGTTGACAGACGAAAGTGTGTCAATAGTAAAACTATACAAGATGGCAGATGTAAAACCAGCAGAAGTTTCTGCAATATTAAGAGAGCAATTATCAGGATTTCGTTCTGAGTCTGAATTGCAAGAAGTAGGTACCGTATTACAAATTGGTGATGGTATCGCTCGTATTTATGGTTTAAATGGAGTACAATACGGTGAATTGATTGAGTTCGATGGTGGACTACAAGGAATCGCATTAAACCTTGAAGAAGATAATGTAGGAGCCGTTCTTTTGGGACGTTCAACACAAGTAAAAGAAGGAGACACTGTAAAGCGTCTTGGTCGTATTGCTTCTGTGAATGTTGGTGAAGGATTGGTTGGACGTGTTGTTGATACTTTGGGTAATCCAATTGATGGTAAAGGACCAGTTGAAGGCGAATTATACGAAATGCCTATCGAGCGTAAAGCTCCAGGTGTTATTTTCCGTCAACCAGTTACAGAGCCATTACAAACTGGAGTAAAAGCTGTTGATGCCATGATTCCAATTGGACGTGGACAACGTGAGTTGATCATTGGTGACCGTCAAACAGGTAAAACAACTGTTGCGATTGATACCATCATTAACCAAAAAGAATTCTACGATGCAGGTCAACCTGTATTCTGTATATATGTGGCGGTTGGACAAAAAGGTTCGACAGTTGCTGGAATCGTAAAGAAATTAACTGATGCTGGAGCAATGGCGTATACAGTTGTTGTTGCATCGAATGCTGCTGATCCAGCTCCAATGCAATTCTACGCACCAATGACAGGTGCCGCAATTGGTGAGTATTTTAGAGATACTGGTCGTCCAGCATTGATCGTATTTGATGATTTATCAAAACAAGCGGTTGCTTACCGTGAGGTTTCATTGTTATTACGTCGTCCTCCAGGTCGTGAGGCATACCCAGGAGATGTATTCTACCTTCACTCAAGATTGTTGGAACGTGCTGCGAAAATCATCAATGATGACAACATTGCAAAGCAAATGAATGATTTACCTGAATCGTTGAAAGACAAAGTGAAAGGTGGTGGTTCATTAACAGCATTGCCAATTATTGAAACACAAGCAGGTGACGTTTCTGCATATATTCCAACCAACGTAATTTCGATTACAGATGGTCAGATTTTCTTGGAAGGTGATTTATTTAACGCGGGTATTCGTCCAGCGATTAACGTTGGTATTTCTGTATCTCGTGTAGGTGGATCTGCTCAGATTAAATCAATGAAGAAAGTTGCAGGTACCTTGAAATTAGATCAAGCGCAGTACCGTGAGTTGGAAGCGTTCGCTAAATTTGGTTCTGATTTAGATGCAGCGACTAAGTCTGTGTTAGACAAAGGAGCTCGTAACGTTGAGATTTTGAAACAAAAAGAAGGTGATCCTTACCCAGTTGAGAAGCAAATTGCAATCATCTATGTTGGTACAAAAGGATTGATTCAAAATGTACCAGTTGAAAAAGTTAAAGAATTCGAAAAAGATTTCTTGGATTTCTTAGAAGCGAAACACGCAGGTGTATTGGCTGATTTGAAAGCTGGAAAATACACAGACGAAATCACAGATACTTTAACAGCTGTAGCAAAAGATTTAGCAGCGAAATACTAAAATTCGCAATCAAAATAAAATGGCAAATTTAAAGGAAATAAGAAATAGAATTACTTCGATTAGCTCGACGATGCAAATTACGTCTGCTATGAAAATGGTTTCTGCTGCAAAATTAAAAAGAGCGCAAGATGCTGTAACGCAAATGCGTCCTTACGCAGGGAAATTGCAAGAAATTCTTGAAAACTTAAGTGCAACTCTTGATCTTTCTGAAAATGCCTACTCTGATCAACGCGAAGTGAAAAATGTATTGATTGTTGGAATTACGTCAAACAGAGGTTTGTGCGGTGGATTCAACAATAACATTATCAAACGTGTGAATCAATTGGTGGAAGGTGAATACAAGGACATGAATCCGATGGTTCTTTGTCTTGGTAAAAAAATCAAAGATGTTGTGCGTAAAACGGGACGCAATTATTCAAACGATACGTTGGCTGCAGTTCCAGATATTTTCAATGAACTGACTTTTGAAAACGCAAGCGCAATTGGTGAAAATTTAATGGACTTGTTCAATTCTAAAGAATTTGACAAAATTGTAATTGTTTACAATAGTTTCGTAAATGCAGGAGTTCAACTGGTAAAAACCGAACAGTTTTTGCCTGTAGTTCCTACAGTTCAAGATGCAGATGTTGCATCTGCTGGTGATTATTTCTTTGAGCCAAGTAAAGCGGAAATTGTTGAAGAATTGATTCCTAAATCATTGAAAATTCAATTGTTTAAATCTTTACTTGATTCTTCGGCTTCAGAACATGGTGCACGAATGACAGCAATGCATAAAGCAACTGATAACGCAAGTGATCTTAAACGAGATTTAACGCTTCAATATAACAAAGCACGTCAAGCTGCAATTACAAACGAAATTTTGGAAATTGTTGGTGGTGCAGAAGCATTGAACGGATAATTCTAAGGAGAATATTAGTGAAAACCCTTCGCAAACGCGAAGGGTTTTTCGTTTATATGAAGTTTTTAATTATCTACAACTATTTGTACTGAAGTGCGATAAGTAAGTATATTTGACTAAAATCAATTTTGAAAAATGAAATCAGCTTTTTTTATCTTCTTGTTGTCAATATGTTTCAACGCATCTTCTGCCATTATCTATGTAAACGCCAGTGCAACAGGTGCCAATAATGGAAGCTCTTGGGCGAATGCATTTACAGATTTACAATCTGCTTTAAGCGTTGCTTTTATCAACGATGATATTTGGGTGGCGTCAGGCACTTATCATCCAACTTCAACAACGAATCGAGATGTTTCATTTGTGATGAAAAATGGTGTAGATATTTATGGAAGCTTTGCCGGAAATGAAACAGCAATTTCTCAACGTAACATTTCACTTAACCCAACAACTTTATCCGGTGATATTGGACAACTGGGAGATAACACGGACAATTCAAAAAAAATTGTTAAGGTCCAAAACTTTACAGCCAATTTCGTCATGGACGGATTTAGAGTTCTTTCGGGTTATGACGGAACTAGTACTGGAAAGGGCTCTGGTATGTACATGTTCAATAATTCTGGATCTCAAATCACAATCAATAATTGCATATTCTACAATAATTATTCGTATCACTCTGGTGGAGCATTGATTGTTGATGATACGCATGTAACGTTTAACAATTGTGAATTCTTGTACAATAGTTCGTTCAATTACGGTGGAGGCGCCATTTATTCTGCAAATGTATCAAACTCGGATATTTACCTCTATGATAGTAAATTGATTGGAAACAATTCAAGAGATGGAGCTGCAATCAATTTTGATGGATTGACGTTGATTCTTGAACGTTGTTTAGTTTCGAATAACACGACTACTTCAGGAGATATTATTAGTGTTTCGAATGGTGTTGACACCTTTCTTGTAAACAACTCTTTGCTTGTTGGAAATTTGATTGATGATGCCGGTGGTTCGCTAATCAGTATTTATTCAAGTTCTCCAGCGATGACAATTTCAAATTCAACCATTTGCCATAACAAAAATGGAGATTCACAAACGCCATATTATGAAATGATACACCGGTCTAATGGTTCGTTGAATATTTATAATTCAATCATTTTTGGAAATACCAATTCGGACCAAAATCTGCAAATTGATCCGGGTAATTATGTGGCGAATTCGATCGTAGAAAATGGTTATTCTCCTGGGGTCAATGTAATTACTACAGCCCCTAATTTTGCTGCTCCAGGATCACTTGCAATTGCACCATTCGATGCTTCGACTTACGATTATTCGTTAGTCTTAAACTCACCTGGAATTAATTCTGGCAATAATGTTTACGCAACACAATTTACATTTGATTATGCGTTAAATCCGCGAATCCAGCAAATAAATGTAGATTGTGGTGCAATTGAATCGCCATTCAGCGACACCCAAGCTCCCACGGCAATTTGTCAAAATCATACAATTAACCTCAATAATTTGGGATCAGCTGACATCACCACCTCAAGTATTAACAACGGAAGTTATGATAATATTGGAATTACGAATTACACACTTTCAAACAGTAATTTCGATTGTTCCAATGTAGGTTCTAACACTGTGACTTTAACCGTTTATGATGCGGCTGGAAATTCTGATATGTGTTTGTCTACCATAACCGTTATAGATGCTACAGCTCCTACAGTTGTAGGTCAAAACATAAGCATTGATCTGGATGCTTCTGGTAACGCTCTAATTGACGCTTCGCAGATTGAAAATGGTTCAACGGATAATTGTGGCATTCAATCGTATTCAATTTCGCAAACGTCCTTTTCTTGTTCAGATATTGGTAACAATTCTATCACGTTATCAGTTGAAGATGTCAACGGGAATATTGGAACAGGAATTTATACGGTTACGGTCAACGACGTGACACCTCCAATCGCAATTGCGCAAGACATTACAGTGTACCTCAATAGTAGTGGAAATGCCGCAATATTAAATTCTTCAGTGAATAACGGTTCAAATGATGAATGCTCAATTGCAAGCTTTAATGTTTCTCCAAATAGTGTCAATTGTACAAACGTTGGATCTGTATCGGGAACATTTACCGTAACCGATGCTGGTGGCAATTCATCAACTGACAGCTTCACAATAACTGTGCTTGACACCATCGCGCCAACAACAATAGGAATGAATATTCAAGTCAATTTGGCAACATCTAATCCGTACATTATAACACCATCTGATCTTAACAATGGTAGTTATGACAATTGCAGCTTCAATTTATCGATCGATCAAAATAGCTTCAATACCGTTGGTGTTTATGACGTGAATTTAACTTCAACAGATGGTTCGGGTAATTTTAGCACAGAAACCTATCAGGTAGATGTGATTGAATCGTTTGCAGGATTACTTGAATATGACACGGATGACTTCCGTATTTTTCCAAATCCATTTCATTCTTCTGTGCATGTGAAGCTGAGGCCATCAAAAAACTATACACTAGTTCTATTGAGTTCAGATGGAAAGGAATTGAAGACTTGGTTCGATACAACGAATGAAATGGGGGATATAATTATTCATATGAATGAAATCAGCAATGGCGTTTATTATTTGAAAATAATAGATTCCATCGACAGTTCAAGAATAAGAAAACTAATAAAAACAGATAAGCTAAACTAAATCACACTAATTCCTGTCTCTTATACACATCTCCGAGCCCACGAGACAGGCAGAAATCTCG
>CAJXRM010000001.1 GCA_913059205.1 uncultured Flavobacteriales bacterium | reverse complement strand
CAGAGTAGATCGTCGGCAGCGTCAGATGTGTATAAGAGACAGGTGTACCTTATTTTCTTTAAAAGTAATAAACAAGAAATGTACTTGATGGATGCAATTGTACGTCAGGATGTAAACGCGATTGAACAAAATAAAGAAGCGCTAAAAAGTACCTTAGAAGAGGGTCGTGAAAAGCTAAAGGCCGTTAATGCATATGAGTCAGATCGATCCATGATTGAAGCAACAAGCAGTGTTTTCGATTTTTACGAACAAGAAGCAACTAAAGGAATGGTCGTAACACTCGAGTACTTTTTGAAGTCTGAAAATTTTCAGGTTGTGAAAAAATCATTCGACGAAATCAAAGAAAAGAATAGAACTCAGAAGGATGTAGATACTTTTAACGCTGCGGTTAATGACATGAACAATGCTGTTAACGCTTACAACAAGCAAAATGAAGAATTCAATGAGCGACGTTCCAAGTTAATTGACAATTGGAATAAAACAGCAGATGCATTCACGAATAAACATGTTTCGAGAAAGAAATAAATTGCATTAATTTGCTAATGCAATTCGCTTATTTGGATGGAGTAGTGCTCGTTAGTTTTCCAACAGCACACCCATCGCATTTTGTTTCTTTCGAAATAAAACGCTTGTAAAACTCACGTCCCAAATAAAAGGCCGCTGCTGCTAAAATAAGTACAACAATAACTTTTTGCATTACACCAATATTAAATAGGTTACGAAAGCACCAAGATAGGCTAAAATTCCCATATATCCCATTTGAATAAGTGGCCACTTCCAACTTTTAGTCTCTCTTTTAACTACTGCTAAGGTTGCCATACATTGCATAGCAAAAACATAAAAAATCATTAAACTAACACCTGTTGCGAGTGAATAAACAGGTGTTCCATCTTGGCGCTTTTCATTGCGCATTTTATCCATTAACGAACGACTTGTTTCACTGTCGTCACCAACTGCATAAATAGTCGCCATGGAGCCCACAAAAACTTCCCGGGCAGCAAATGAAGTAATTAGTGAAATTCCAATTTTCCAATCATATCCCAACGGTTCTATGACTGGTTCAATTCCTTTTCCCAATATTCCAATGTATGAATTCTCCAGTTTCGCTGCGGCAACATTTTGATTAATCTCGTCATCCGAGAGTCCTAATTCCAAACCATTTTCCCGAGCTAAAACAGAAGCTTCTTCCATCTTTTCAGATGGACCAAATGTCGCTAGTCCCCACAACAAAATTGATATTGCCAAAATAATCTTTCCTGCATCCCAAACAAACACTTTTACTTTTTCCCAAACGGTCAGTCCAACATTCTGCCATTTAGGAAACTTGTAGGAAGGCATTTCCAACATTAAAAACCCTTGCTCTTTCGTTTTTATAATGAATTTTAAAATAATTGCTATTGCCAAAGCGCTAATAGTGCCTAGAGCATACAATCCGAAAAGAACTAACCCTTGCAGGTTCATAAAACCGAAGACTGTTTCATTGGGTATCACCAAAGCAATTAGTAATGTATATACAGGAATTCGTGCGCTACAACTCATCAACGGAGCAACCATTATTGTTATCATTCGCTCCTTCCAATCCGCAATTGTTCTCGCAGACATTACTCCTGGTATAGCACATGCAACACTTGACATTAATGGAACAACGCTTTTTCCATTTAATCCAAAAGGACGCATTAATCTGTCCATTATAAAAACAACACGCGACAAATATCCCGTTTCTTCAAGAATTGAAATGAATAGGAATAACAATGCAATCTGTGGAATAAAAATCACAACACCTCCTATTCCTGGAATAATTCCTTGCGTTATTAGATCCGATAAATAGCCTTGAGGCAAGGCACCGCTCATCCATGTGCTTAAATATGAAAATGTTCCATCAATTAAATCCATGGGAATGGACGCAAAAACGTAAACAAATTGAAAAACAATCATTAAAACAACTGCGAAAAACACGTATCCGAAAAAAGGATGCACTAAAATTTTATCAATTTGACGGGTTTTGGGAGCAACTCGCTCCATTGTTTGTTCAAAATTTGGTTTAGCTTCTTTTATCTTTTCGAACCTCTTTTTAGTTTCAATTTGTTGTGTCTCTAGATCGTCAATTTCAGCAATTTTCGCAGCCGGCAAAAATGTACTTCCATTTCTTTTAGGAATATCATTCAAAGCAGCTAAAAGATGCTGCTTTCCCATTTTTACTCGTGCATTAGACTCAACAATTCTTGCTTCTGGAAACAATTTTTGTAATTCTTCGGCGCTATATGAAATGTTTTTACGCTTTGCCAAATCTGTCATGTTAAGCACCATGACTGTTGGGAATTGCAAATCATACACCTGAGAAAAAAGTAAAAGATTTCGTTCCAAGTTGGATACATCTATTACCACAACTACGGCGTCTGGATAGTTTTGATTTTCCTTATTCGAAATACTTTTATAAACTACTTCTTCATCCTTCGAACGTGGATAAATACTATAAGTTCCTGGGAAGTCAATTAATTCATGTGACTCCTCCCCAATTGATAAAATTCCTACTTTCTTGTCGACAGTAACTCCAGGGAAATTCCCAACATGCTGGCGCAATCCTGTAAGCATATTAAATACCGAGCTTTTTCCAGTATTTGGGTTTCCAAGTAACGCAATCTTCACGTTTGAGCTGATTTAATACGTTCAACTTCGACTAGTTCCGCTTCATCTTTTCTCAAAGAAAGTACATACCCTTCTACATCAATGGCAATTGGTCCTCCGAACGGCGCACGATAAAGCACTTCAATCTGTTTTTCCACAGTTAAGCCCATTTCCAGTAACTTCACTTTTAGTGAAGACTCAAGAATTTCTCGAATAATAACGAACTCGCCGTTTTTGATATGTGAGAGTGAACTTTTCATTATTTAGAATGATTACAAAGATAGAATTACTCTCGAATAGTTCTAATACCCTAAAAAGGGTATTGTGATCGTTAAAAGTTCGTTCAATATCTTATTCGAAATACATACAACAGAGTCCTTGACATAAGCGAAAACTAAAATTATGCACGTGTTGCAACAAATAATTTCTATCTAATTAAAAATCCACTAGCTTAGCGCAAATATGAATCAAATTAAGACTGTTTCAAATTTCGAAGAACTAATTTCAACATCTTTTGATGGTGCTGTAAATGCTTTGTGTTGGTCGCGAGAGTTGATTGGAGATTTTTCGGAAATTGTCTCTGCTATTGAGATGGAAGAAAGAATAATGGAAATTAACGTTCAAACACTCATGAATTTAGAATTAAGTAGTCAAGGTCAATTGGCTCGTGAAATTTTAGTGGCAGATTTAAATATATTGAAGGCACATGGTGCAGCACCCGTTTTAAATATAATTGAAAGTTACGAGAGAGATGATTTCTTTTTTCCAACTGATGTATATTCATTTCATGTAGATCGTTCTCCAGTTCCAACTGACACTTTTCTTTGCACATACCATGGTGCTTCAAGTGATATTTTACCCAATTCCCAAGGCACTCAAAAAGTACAAATTCCTGAATTACGAGCTGAACTCAATAAATTGTACAATGGCCCGGAAGAAGGTTTTGACGCTTTTTTAGAAGAACATTTTTTTGACTTGCATTATCAACCCAAACCAAATGCGCTACCAATTAATTTAGGCATTGGAAATATGTGGAAAATCGCGACAGACCATCCGGAAAGTAATGTTCTTCCTTGTCTACACCGTGCACCAATCGAAAATCCAGGGGAGAAACGATTGTTGTTAATTTGTTGAGCTACAACTTATCGTTGTTTTACAATCAAACGAGCAGTTTCACGCGTTTTTTGTTGTAAAATGATCTCTTTGTCCGTTGTTACACGATCAAGCGTTTCTTGGTCATAATGACGCACTGTCACCAACTCCAACCCTTGATTAAATCGCACGTTATAAGTGTCTTCAAATAATCGTTGAATTTCTTCAATACTTACCTTTTCTTCATCAACAAGAATAGAAAAATTAAGCGCTGAATTCTGCATCAAATTTATTTTTGCATCTGCCTTTGCTAATCTGCTAAAAATATCACTGAGGTTTTGTTCCACAATGAATGAAAAATCTTTTGGAGTAAAAGAAAACAATACCTGATTCATTTTAAAAATAAAAGAAGGAACCAAGTGGTCTTCAGAAGTTGAAGATTGAATAACGGTTCCAGAAGCATGTGGCTCTATAAATGACTTAACATATAAAGGTATGTTCTTATTTTGGAGCGGCTTCAATGTTTTTGGGTGAATAACGGAAGCTCCGTAATATGAAAGTTCAATTGCTTCATGAAAAGAAATTCGATTTAACTTAATCGTATTATCAAACCATTTTGGATCAGCATTTAACATTCCAGGAACATCCTTCCAAATCGTTACACTTTCAGCATCACAGCAAAACGCCATAATACCAGCGGTATAATCAGAACCTTCACGACCCAATGTTGATGTTAATCCTTCCGATGTGTGACCAATAAAACCTTGTATCACTTGGACATCACATTCTGAAAACACCGGTATAAAATTCAACTTGAACAGCTCTTCCGTCTTGTTCCAATCTACCTCTCCTTCACGGTACTTGTTATTTGTGCGAATCAATAATCGCGCATCCGCATAACGTGAAGAAATGTTGCACTCATTCAAAAAGGCGTTAACTATTTTTGTAGAAATTACTTCTCCCAAAGAAACGATTTGATCGTACTCGAAATTGTAATTGTCCGGTATACGAGCATCGTACATTTTTGAAAGTAACTCAAATTCAGTTGTTATTTCAGCGTAAATTGGATGATTAACATCCTTAAAAAGTGAAGAAATTATATCAATGTGAAAGCTTTTTCTCTCCTCAACAAGTGAATCAAATGTCGATTTTTCTCTGTGATACAGTGCATCAACAATTAACTCCAATGCATTTGTAGTTTTTCCCATTGCCGAAACTACAACTCCTATTTTATCTCCTTTAAAAAGAGAAATTATATCAGCAACATTTCGAACAGCCGCAGCGTCCTTCACAGAGGCACCACCAAATTTAAAAACCTTCATGAATTAATTTTTGACAAAAGTAAGGATTAAGTGTGACTAAGAATAAAACAATACGTTAAATATTTAACGATTATTTAGCTTAAACGATCTGCTAATATTCTCATTTCGATAACTGGTGAAATTCTTTCGTAAACTATGTTGTACACGGCTTCAACAATAGGCATTTCAACTTCAAACTTTGTTTTAAGCTCCATCACACTTTTTGTTGCATAATAACCTTCCGCAATCATATCCATCTCCATCTGAGCTGTTTTTACAGAATATCCCTTTCCTATCATAAAACCAAACGAACGATTTCTAGAGAATTTTGAATATGCGGTCACCAATAAATCTCCCAAATAGGCCGATGACTTAACATCTCTGTGAATCGGGCTCATTTCGTCAATTAAATTTTCGATTTCTTGAATGGCATTTGAAACCAGCACAGATTGAAAATTATCTCCGTAACCCAAACCAGCGCAAATTCCCGATGCGATTGCGTACACGTTTTTAAGAACGGCTGAAATTTCTGTTCCGAACAAATCATCCGAAATAGTAGTTTTAATATAACGACATGCTAATAAATCAGCCATTTCCTCAGAAACCTCATCATCTTGACAAGCTATTGTTAAATACGAAAGTCGCTCCATTGCCACCTCTTCAGCGTGACATGGTCCACAAATGATTCCAATATTGTCATATGGTGTTCCAAATGTTTTATGAATAAATCTAGCTGGAATAGCGTTATACTCAGGAATAATTCCCTTTACTGCCGAAAATACAATTTTGTCCGCTAATAATTCTTTAGGAAAATTCTCAAACAATTTGTTCAGAAAAGCGGATGGTGTCGCAATAATAACAATATCAGCAGGCCGAATGATTTCGATTAAATCAGAACTAACATTTATCTTATTCAAATCAAATTCAATGGATTGTAAATAATTTGGATTGTGTCGAAACTTTAGAATATGCCCAACAGCCCCTTCATTTCTCATGAACCAGTTTACTGAATTCAAATTATTGCATAAAATTTTCACCAGAGCTGTAGCCCAGCTTCCTCCTCCAATAACTGCTATTTTTTTTTGTTCTTCCATTATAACCTCGATTAACAAAGTTATTATTTATTATCAATTGAGGATGAATTCAATTTCAAATCAACAAAAAAGGTCACTAATAAATTAGCGACCTTTTAGCAGAAATTCAATTCAAATTAATGCTTCACAACATTATAGACACTTGATCCATATTCACTTTCTATGTGGATATAATATATTCCTGTACTGTAATCTGCGATATCTAATTGATACGATTCACCTTGAGGATAATCAATCATTTTTAAAACTTTTCCTTTAGAATCCGTTAATCTGATAGTAGATAATTCTCCTAACCAATCAACCGTAACAACATCAGTTGCTGGGTTTGGATAAATCAAAATTCGGTTTATTTCAGAAATATCGTTTACACCAGCGCTTGAAACAATAATCTTAAAGTTTTTATCCGAAGTGTCGTAAAAAGTTCCTGTTGAAGAAATCACCATTATTTTGGCAACTGTAGTAGCAGTATTTGGGACAAGAACATCATGAGACCCGTCATTTGGAACATTTGAGGCTAACACTGTTGGGTAAGCCGCTCCCCCATTTGTAGATAATAAAATATCAACATTTGAACAGTTCACAGGTGCTCCATTTGTATTTGCTACATCCCACGTGACAGTTTGCGTTGTTCCTCCTGTCCATTCTATACCAGTATCTGATGGATACAAAACAACGAATGGACCAGAATTTCCATCAACCGTTAATGTAATATCTTCATGATCATTGCATCCTCCACCAACGGCGTTATCGCGCACTGTAACTCTAAAATTCATGGTACGAGAAACAGTGGATAATCGCTCCCAAGTGAAATTCACAGAGTTTAGCTTTGGAAAATAGCGAGAAGGGGAAGCGTCGGGATCTAAGCTTCTAAAGTTCGGTCCACCAGTTGACGTGGCAACAGGTGCTTGAGTACTAATTTGATTGTTCATTTGCTCCCAGTCATATGTCAACGGGTCACCATCAGCATCAGATACAACAGCAGTTAAAACAAAAGGAGTTCCTCCAGGAACAGTGGCCCCACCATTAGTTGATGTGATATTTGGTGCACTATTCGACAATGGTGTAATTACCTCACAAGTATGACCACCACTTAAAATTTCCGCCCCCATTTCTTGTAAGCTAATGCCATGGAAATAGTCATCACTGAAACTTTGAACGTTCGGAGAACAAATTCCAGCGTATGCCATAATTGTACTTCCTGAGCCTGGTTCAACTGCAGTTCCGTTGTTTCTATTTCCACTACATGAATTGTTAAATGTATGATTACAACCAAATTGGTGTCCCATTTCGTGTGCTACATAATCAACATCAAACGTATCTCCGATTGGAGATCCACTTCCAGTTACTCCATTTGCTTTTGAACCGTTAGAACAAACTACTCCAAGTCCAGCTAAACCTCCACTATTTGTACCGAATACGTGACCTATATCATAATTACTATTTCCAATGGCATTGTCAATTATCGTTTGATTTTGACCAATCATTGCTCCTGCATTTCCATTTGAGTATGAATCAGAACCTGAGAACACAATCAAGTTATTATTTGGAACTAGATTCATCGTAATTGCCATATCTCTTTCATAGATTCCGTTTACACGATTCATTGTTGTAACTTGTGCTGCCTGCGCACTAGCCACTCCTCCGTGAAACGCAGTATACTCAACAGTTGCAGCCAACGCCAAACGATAAGTTCTGAGCTCGCACGTACCAAAACTTTTAACTTGTCCTGATGTTGGAGAGTTTGGATTTTCTAAGGATTCAATTCCACTATTAAACGAACATTCCATTTTTTTGTCTGTATAAAAGTTCGATTTGTAGTAAACAATATAATTATCGGTATTTCCTTTTACTAAAGGGTCAATAAAAATTGTACTTCCTCCTTTTTGAAAAATCATCGCGTGAAATCCTTGAGGCGTAATATCCCATTTAGCAGTCGCTCCTGTTTCAACATTCACGGCATCATATGATTTAATGTCTGGAAATTTTGCCGCCAGTTCTGGATGCATTGTTTCATTTGCCTTTGCATTATATGTATGGATCGTCCCATCTGGATGTGGAAACTCAACTTGAGCAATAAACCCACTGTTTTCGTGCTCGCGGAAAGCAATTCCCGCCAATTGTGATTTAAGCGCTGCTATGTCAATCTGGTACACTTTGTATTCAGTTGCCTGAATTTGCGGTGACCCCAAAAAGGCAGCAGTCGACTTACTAATTTCATTTTTAGTAAAATGTACCTTTTTAATGTTTTGGGAATAGCCCATGAACGCATTGACGAAAAATAAGGAGAAAATGCATTTTAGTAAGAGTTTTTTCATTTTTTACAGTTTTAGTTTTACTAAAAGTACAGTTTTTTCATTTCACTTAATTTTTTCAAAGAGTATAATAAATGCACATCATTGAAATGCTGATAAAAATCATGTTCTAAAAAGATTCTAGTCATTTTTCTCGAAGTTCAAATGCGCCAAATTTGTTTAAACTTAAATTTATATAGACATGGAAGCTCAAACAAACTCACAATCACGTATAGAATCATTAGAATTTAATCGATTCGGTATAATTTCAATGGTTTTATTAGTCGTAGGCTGTCTTGGTGGTTTAACTGTCGGATTTGGAGCTGTAAAAGAGGTTTGGTCATTGACATTAATCGTTATACCAACAATGGTAACTTTATCTCTTTTAATAGCAGTTGCACCTATGAAGTATATAATGACTTCAGCTTTTGTGGCTGTGGTGATTGACCTATTAATGATTACTTATCTGGCTTTATAAGGCTGGCAATTCAATCTTAAACACAGTACCTGACCCTTCTAACGATTCAAAATCTATCGTTCCATTATGGTTTTCAATTATTTGTTTAACCATAGCCAGTCCCAAACCGGTTCCATTACTTTTTGTAGTAAAATAAGGAACAAAGATTTTGAATCGTTTACTTTCCTCAATTCCAATTCCATTATCTTGAATTGAAATTCTGGCTTTTCCATTTTGTTTTTGCACAAAAATCTCAACTTTTCCTATTCTATCGTTTGGGACTGCTTGTAGCGCATTTTTTATCAAATTATTGAATACTCGCACAAACTGATCTTTATCGCCATTGATGTAAAGCTCCTTCAAATCCGTTTCAATAGAAATATTGGAGCCATCTGTTTCTGTAAATAATTCTTTTACACCATTTATCAATTGAAGCAATTCAACCTTTTCTTCATTTGGGTTTGGCATTTTAGCAAAAGTCGAAAATTCATTGGCAATCTTTGTTAGCGCGTCAATTTGCTCAATAATCGAATTCGCAACTCTTTTCAATTTATCCTCACTTTTTGGGTCTTCAGGGTTGTATGACCTCAGCAGTTGTTGAACGCTTAATTTCATTGGTGTTAACGGGTTTTTAATCTCATGAGCAACCTGTTTTGCCATTTCACGCCATGCCATTTCACGTTCGTTTTTTGCCAATTGCTGCGCGGCGAACTCCAATTCCTCCAGTTTTTTATTGTAATCCTTAACTAGAGCACCTATTTCGTCTTCTTTGTTATATTCAATTTGTTCGTTGTGCTTTCCAAATTTGACCTTAGAGAAACTCGTTTGCAACAATCTCAGAGGAGCGGTTAACCAATTCGAAATAAAGATGGCTAGAATGATCGAAATTGCAAGAAGAAGAATAAACACGTTGATTATTGCCACCAAGAACTTTTGAATTTGGTTTTCAAACTCCCGCTGTTGTCCGAAGTGCTGTAAGTTAATATAACCAAGCAATTTATTTTTGGAATTGTAAATAGGCTGATATGCAGATGAGTAATTCAATTGCCCAATTTTTTCGGTTTGAATAAATTCGCTTTGTTTAAAATACTTGACATTTTTAAATGCTATCGGATTCATTTGCTCGCTTAACAAGCCAACATTAAAGACTTTTGGCCGAGAAGATGCCAATAAATATCCATCTACATCGTACATATTGATATCCGTAAAAAAGACTTTGGCAAAATTTTGCAATAGCAATTGCATAGAATTTCCATTTTCCACAATTGACAATTTATCAACGTTATTTAATTTTGACTTTAGTTCCGTTTCAACCGAATTCAATTTTTCTCGAATCACATCATCTGTAAATTCATTGTACTGATTACTCACGAAAATTCCACTTCCCCATCCGAAAGCCAGCAGTGACAAGAATACCAAAGAAATAAAAACGACTTGAATTTTCAATGCAAGAGTTAAGGTTGAACTAAATCCTTTGGTTGAATTGAGCCTGAATAAAAGCGGCAGAAGGAGCAGACCAAAAAACGTAAATAAATACGAAAAGGACGTTATGAAGTCGAGAAATGTGTTGTTTTTGACGGACAAAACAACGCTGTTGTTATCCGATTTTTTAATTACCAAATGATTGTATCCCCGATAATCAAAGTAACCTTTGTTATGGATTCGTTTTGGAATCATAACATTGTTAAAGGTTGGGAACTTAAAGCTACCATATTTTGCAATTAAACGTCCATTGTGATACTTCCCAATTGAATACGACTCCAAGGATTCCAACACGTTTGCTTTTGAAGAAATAAGTAATCTAGGGAAACCAATTTCTTCTGGTATTTTCTTCGATTTAAGGGTGCAAAATAATATTGCGGGAACCGAGTCTTTACTCAATATTTCTTGTCGAATAATGTAACTGTACTGTTTTGTGTAGTCATTTATGAAAAAGATATTTGAATCAATTTCGGACATTTTTCCGGAAACATCAATTATTCGCTGCAGATCATCATAAAGAAAGGAATTTTCATTTCGTTTATCAATCATAGGAATATGGTCCTTATTGAATAGGTTAAAACTCAATTCATAGCGTTCCCAAAACCCATTAAATACCCTTCGTTCAATTCCCTCTTGAAAATCCGCGATACTCATAAACTGAGGAGCGTCAATATACCTTCTTATGAAGTTATCATCCTTCAGCAATGGCGCTATTGAGGCATACTCCACTTCCGTTACAATGCTTCGCTCTGTTGTTAGTTGGTTCGCAAAAAGCTCCCTTTCTCCTTTTTCCTTGCGTTCATTCAGCGTTCTAAAGTTTTGCGCCATAACAATAGAAAACAACAATAAAAGAACAATCCCTGTTCCCATTTGATTTGTTTTTTCATGACGGTAAACAAGGTAAAGAACCAACTCATAAAAAACGATAGGAAAAAGTGCCGCAAGTAAAAGCTGATAACCGTAGTTTAATTCGTAAAAGACAAAAGTGCAACTCACAATAAAACTTATTACAGCCAATTGCGCTCCTGTTATTTCTTGTCGTTTACATGCGTTAACAATTTCCTTTACAAACTGGAAATAAGCATAAAAAAATACGCCAAGACTACCTATAGTCAAAACGGAAAAAATATCAAGTGAAAACAACTTGTCAATTACAAGAGGAATCGAAGAATCTTCTATTAATCCATGAGAAACGTACAAAAACAGAAACCAAAGAACAAAAGAGCTGATAAAAACTACACCAAGAAAATACTTGTTAAATGAATTTACTGCAAGTCGTTTTAAGTTCTGCGACCAATAATTCAAGATGTAAACGAAAATTACAATGTTCAATAAATATTCGAAAAAGTTGGGTGACCATTTGTTCGTTCCATATAAACTTGAGTCAAATCCAATGGTTCCGTGCATAAAACCAAACCAATTGAATTGAAGTGAAACAATTCTAACACCCACAACGCATAATGGAATTATCCATCTATATTTCGATAGAAATTTAAGCCATTTAGAAATCCATGCTAACCAAAGAATAATTGATAACAACAACAATAGCATCAAAAAAATGGAAGTTATCCCGCTTGCCGTTTGATATTCGTTGGGATGTATAGAAAAAACAAAGTTTTTGTCCTTATCGAAAATTGGATAACCTCTATCTTGCTCCAAGGAAATTGACGCAGTAAAGGGAAGATAAAGCTCTGGAACAAAATCATTCACAAGCTCGTTGTTGACATACGAATAATCTTGTTTTATCAAAAATGAACTGCACACAACATAATCATCTACAATTCTAGTTTTAGCATAATACCATCCATTTTGAAGGTGAAGTAGTCCATCTGAAGGAAAATGAATATCCGCGAAACGAATAATCGGTAGTTCATTGGTGTTCCATAAGACTAAAGAGTCATTGCTGTATACATGAACATTAATTGGATTGTCTTTTTTTAATTTTCGCCATTGTTTACCAATGTTTTGGCGCATAATGTCTTCTTGCTGATAGCGCAAGGCATTCTCCATTAACTTTTCCAGTTCTACAAATTTGTCTTTAAAGCGCTCAACGTCTTTCCTGTAATTTGTTGAGAAAGTTTGTTGGAAAAAAACGACAAAAATAATGCTGCTCAGAACAGCTAGAAGTAAAAGGTAATATTTCTTTAACTTGTTGATCAAATTGTTTTTGCTACTTGCATTCTAGCTGAAAGTTCATTTGCCAAACGTTCAAAATCTATTTCAGAATTTGAATCATTTCGAAAAATAAAATCCGCTTTATTTTCGTAAGGTAACAAATAATTGTTGTAGCATGGTGTAACATGATTGTCCCATTGATAAATGATGTCTTCTCTCGAATAACCTCTTGTTTCTTGGTCACGATACAGCCTTCTGTCCAATTGAATTTTGGGATCAACATCTATAAAAATGCTAAAGTCCAATAAATCACGAACTCCCTCATAGTGAAACAAAAATAATCCTTCGACTATAATTAATTCAGATGGGTCGAGAGTTATTAACACATGTTTATCAGGAGGGGCATTAAAATGATATTCTTTAACGATTATTTGATTTCCATTTTTTAAATGAATCAAATCATTTGTCAGCTTTTCTTCGTCTAAAGCACTTGGCAAGTCAAAATTATACTGTCCGTTTTCATCAATTTCCTGTTTTTCAATTGGAAAATAATAATTATCCATCGAAAATACGCTTGGCTTTAGTTCACCAAATTTTGCATATAAACGCTTTAACAATGTTGTTTTACCAGATCCGCTTCCCCCACAAATTCCAATGATCATTTTCCCTTAAATTCAAATTTAACTGCTCCTTCTTTTCCAAGTTGACTTGTATTGAACATCAACAACCCAGTTGGCAAAATTACGTTAAATTCTTCTTTTTCCTTTCGTTCGAAGACACTACTTGGATTAAATATTGTTCTATCTGTAAAATCATTGTGAGCTGTTTCCTTTTGTGGTGTGAATGAAATCAGACTTACTTTATTGTATCCATTGTGGTCCAAGTGATAACCAATTCCTTCATTCATAGGGTAAATCCCTAATTTTAAATTCTTTTTTTCAATAAAGTAATTTAAGTTCATTCGATTTATATCTGTCCAATTACTCCCTTCCAATTTAAAAAGCGTTATTTCGGCGCCAGTTTCCGACTTTCTTTGTCCTCCAATCATATAAAACTGATTATTGATGTAAGTAAGTAACCCGCGTTCAATTGAATAGCGTTCATTTAGGTAGTATTTACCAGTTGTTCCAAATCCAATGTTTTCAATAGGTAACAAGTTTTTTGGTCCAGGAATAAAATGTTCTTTAATCTCCTTTCCTTTAGACGTGTACTCTTTTACATTCCATCCGGAATTTTTATTCTGAAAATCCCTTGCAGCAAAACAAATTTGATCATCTGTAAATCCAACATACTCCCAATTTCCGATATGTTCCTCCTTCAATGATGCCTCTGGAACAGAACCCAAAACCACAGGATAACATAAAAAATTATGGTGTGTAATAAATGTTGCAATATCTACTACAGCTTTATTGCCTTTATCGTTGTAACGAAAATGATGAACTAGAGCTTTGTCAGTTACAACGCAATTAACCAGCTCCAAATCATTGTAATCTGAAACACCGATACTTTTTACAGCCGAAGAAATCGAAACCGACGTTGATTTGATATTGCCTGCAGAATTAAGTTGACTGAAATAAACTTTTCCACCTTCTAAATTCAGATTATCCAAAAAATAAACATAGCGAGCGTTTTCACTTGAAATGTAAAAATACTTGTCATTTTTAGGAATAAATTTTTGATCCCAAACACTCTTTAACTCACTATTTGCCAGAGTGAGATTAACTTGTTTCGTATTCGGGTCAACGCTCTTTAGCATGGTTCCCATTCCTTTCCATTCGATTACATCGCTATACGGATGCGTTCCAGCAGGAATCTCAAAAACTTGACTAAAACCAACGAAATTTAACGCTAACAGGATATAAAGGACTATATTTTTCATGAATTTATTGTATTTTGCACATCTAAAACTAAACAATTTTCGTGCTAAAAATATTAAGATATGAATTTAATCGCAAATACAATTAAGCGAATCAGGCCTTTTCGTTTGATGCTTATTTTACCAACCTTTCTACTATTAACTTCGTTTTTACTGGTGGAAGGAGAGAATGAATTGAAAATCGGTGAAAAAATTTCTCTTACTGATAAACAATTAAAGAACATTGATAACACTTCTGTTTCGTTAGATGATTTAAAAAAGGAAAATGGATTAATAATTATTTTCTCCTGTAACACTTGTCCGTTCGTTGTTGGTAATGACGACTTTGAAGGTTGGGAAAAACAGTACAATGATTTATATTCAAAGGCAACCGAAAAAGGTTTAGGCTTAGTGCTAATTAATTCCAACGAAGGGAAAAGAGATGGAGATGATTCTTTTGATGAAATGAAAATACATGCAAGAAAAGCTGGGTATAAAATGCCATATTTAATGGATGTAAACTCAGAACTTGCAAATGCATATGGTGCTAAAACTACACCTCATGTTTATGTTGTAAACAACCAAAATGAATTAATTTATAGAGGAAGTATTGACAATTTATGGGATACCAAACGTGCAGAATTGGAAACATATCTTTACGATGTTATGGATCACCTTTCAGACAAAAAAGAACTAAAAAACAATGATACTCCACCAAGAGGATGTAGCATTAAAAGACTAAACAAATAAAACGACTAGAAATGAAAAAACAATTACTCCACGTATTCTCCATTTTTCTTGTATCAAGTGTTGCTTTTGCTCAACAAGGTGATGGTGGAAGCCCTAGAACTTTTGCTATGAAATCTCATGGCAAGACTATCGAGAAACGCACTTTTGCAATGCCAAATACACAAGAATTAATGGCGGAAGATGCAATTACAGAAGCTCAAAAATCAGGTCCTTGGAGGTTTGGTTTTAATAATATGGTAAACCTAAACATGAACAATTCTGGTACATGGACCTCTTTGCAAAACGGAGGTAAAATTTGGCAACTTGAATTAACATGTGAGAACGCATTAACGGTAAATCTTACACTGGATAATGTTGTTATTCCTGAAGGAAATGAGCTATATGTTTACAATCCACAGAAGGACTTCATACTTGGTAAGTTTACTTCGAATCATTTATACAAGGGCGAACTAGGAACCGAATTGGTCCCAGGAAATACAGCTATTGTAGAATATTATGTTGCGCCTCAAAACGCAGATGTAGATGCTCAATTAAACATTAATACTGTAACCCATGGCTACAGAACGGCCAAAGAATTTCAGGAAAAAGCTTTTGGAAGCTCTGGAAATTGTAACATGAACGCCAATTGCAGTGATGCGGATCCGTGGGATTTACAAAGACGCTCGGCAATCATGTTGGTTTCAGGAAGCAATGGTTTTTGTTCTGCCGCAATGATTAATAACACGCAAAATGACGGAAAGCCATACGTATTAACGGCAAATCACTGTTACAGTAATCCAACAAATTGGATTTTCCGATTCAACTGGCAAATTAGTCCTGAGGACATGAACCAATCAAATTGTACTCAAAATCCAGGAGGAAACCCAACTTTTGTTTCCCTTTCAGGAGGTGTTTTAAGAGCTCGTAGAACGCCATCAGACTTTTGTTTGGTTGAAATAACCGGTGGATTAGTTGATGGAACAGTACCTAATTCATACTATACTTATTTCGCTGGGTGGGACAATACAGACGCTATTCCAACCTCAGCGACTTGTTTTCACCATCCTTCAGGCGACATAAAAAAAGCTGCTTTTGACGATGAACCTTTAGTTTCTGGTAATGGTATGTTCTCTTCAGAAGATGATAGTCAATGGGAAGTTGAATGGGACAGAAACACAACTACGGAAGGTGGTTCTTCTGGCTCGCCATTGTTTGATCAAAATGGTAGAATTATTGGACAATTATGGGGTGGTGGAGCATCTTGCTCTCAACTAAGTGCACCAGATTATTATGGGAAGATTTCTTATTCATGGAATCCAAGTGGCAGTAACTCTACAAATCAATTGAAGTTTTGGTTAGATCCAAATAATGATGGTGCGACAGTTCTTGATGGTTACAACCCAACTGCTAGCTTGAATGAAAAACAATTGGCTGATTTCAATTTATTCCCAAATCCAAGTAATGGTTTGTTTGAAATTGAACTTCCTCAAGAATACATGTTTGATACAGACGTTATTGTGTTGGATTTGACAGGTCGTGTTCTTTACTCGACAAGTTTTACTAGTAAATCTTTTCAGTTAAATCTTACAAATTTATCTGTAGGAAATTATATCGTGAAACTTGTGAATGATAATAAAGTCATCACAAAAAATATTTCAATACAACGTTAGAAAATTTTAAAAAACGCTGAAAACCACTTACCGTCGTAAGTGGTTTTTTGTTTTTAAGAATTTTTCAGGAATCCAATTCATACAAATGTTTGTTCATTGTGTCAATTACAAATTTTTAAATATTTGAAAATGATATAAATTAATTCCTTTACTTTGCCACAAATACTATAACTATGAAGACAATTCTACTATCACTTTTTATGATATCATTTGCCGCTAGTGCGCAAATTGGATATACAATTCATGTAACAAAATTAATGGCCACAGCCGACGATTGCGATGGCGGAGGATTTTGTTTATCCGCACCGCAAGATCCGGTTTTCAATATCTGGGTAACAGATGCGGCAGCTAATGAGAACACCACATGTTTTACATTCAACAACGATGACGACATGGAATATGGTGTCTGGAATGACATTGCAGATTATGAATTAGCAAACGAAGCGTACGTTTTGACCAATTACTTTTCTTTCGATGTAGCTGCTTTTGAAAGTGATGCTATCTCTGGAATATCTTGTTCGTCTGCTTTTGGAGATGATAATGTATTTGACAGGGCCTTTAACAAGTTAATTACAACGAGCATGATACCAATGAATACAACTTATACCGACACGTTAGTTGTTGGGGGAATGTATTATATGGTTGTGGACATCATGTGGCACGATTATGCTGGAATTGATGAGAATCCAAACGAATTAGCTGTTGCCGTTTCACCAAATCCAAGCAATGGAATTTTCAATTTTAACCTAACAGATGTAATAGAAAATGAATTTGAAATTTCAGTTCAAGATATTACGGGTAAGACAATTTACCGAGATTTTGTAAATGGAAAAGAAACTACCTTGAACTTAACTGAACAGATCTCAGGTATATACTTCGTTAATATTATTTCGAATAATAGAAGTGTAACCAAACGAATTCAAATACAGCACTAGTTCTTTAAGAACGAATTAAAAAAGGCGAGCATTTCTGTTCGCCTTTTTTGTTTTAATATTTTACAAAAACATTCTTCGGTTCAGTGAAAAACCTTAGTGCTTCCCAACCGCCTTCTCTACCGACTCCAGAAGCCTTAACGCCACCAAAAGGAGTTCTTAAATCACGGACAAGCCACGCGTTTATCCATACAATTCCTGCATCGATTTCATTTGCCATGCGGTGAGCACGTTTTAAATCAGAAGTCCACAACGTGGCACTTAAACCGTATTGTGTAGAATTCGCCATCATTAATACTTCTTCCTCTGTATCGAATGGAGTGATGGTAACAACAGGTCCAAAAATCTCTTCTTGGTTGGTTCGGCAGTTGTAATCCAATCCTTCGATAACAGTAGGTCGTAAATAATAACCGTTTTCGTATGGAGCGTCCAAAATAACACGCTCACCACCGGTTAAAACAGTTCCTCCCTCTTCTTTCGCCAATTCAACATAAGACAACACTTTCTCCATATGTGATTGCGAAACCACAGCTCCTAATTTTGCGTCCGGATTATTTGGATGAGCAACAACTGTTTTAGCTACTTTATCTACAAATTCTGCCTTGAACTTATCATAAATCGAACGTTCAACAAAAATTCTAGATCCACACAAACAAATTTGCCCTTGATTGGCAAATGAAGAGCGCAATGTTGTGCTCATCATTTCTTTAAAGTCACAATCTGCAAAAATGATATTTGGATTCTTTCCTCCTAATTCAAGCGATAACTTCTTAAACATCGGAGCAGCTGTTCGAGCGATGTATTCGCCCGTTTTTGTTCCTCCTGTAAATGAAATAGCTTTAATTTTTGAGTGTTTAACGATTGCATCACCAACAGCTCCTCCTTCTCCGTGCAAAATATTTAAAACTCCATCTGGCATTCCTGCCTCCTGTGCTACTTTTCCCAATAAATAAGCTGTGTAAGGCGTAACTTCTGATGGTTTAGTGATGACACAGTTTCCTGCAGCCAATGCTGGAGCAATCTTCCATGAAAATAAATACAAGGGCAAGTTCCAAGGTGAAATACATCCCACAATTCCTAAAGGTTTGCGAAGTGTATAGTTTACACCAACACCTTCCATATTATGTGACTCAGAAGCATAATGCAAAATGGCCGTTGCAAAGAAATGGAAATTAGAAACTGCTCGTGGAATATCAACATGAGCCGCCAATGAAAGTGGCTTTCCATTATCACGTGATTCAGCTTGAACAAATTCATCCATTCTTGCTTCAATACCTTCAGATAACTTAACCAAAATGGAACTTCGTTCTTCAATACTCATTTTCGACCAAATTGGAAATGCTTTTTCAGCCGCATCAACAGCCAATTGAACGTCTTCCGCATCAGAATTAGGAATCAGACTGTAAACCTTTCCAGAAGCTGGTTCGTAATTGTCGATATAATTTCCTTTTAATGGAGCACAATACTGCCCATCGATGAAGTTTTGAAGTTTTTCCATAAAACAAAAATACCGATTTCTAATTTGAATTAAGCTATGAACATTAGGATATGCATTAAATTCAAATTCTCGTGTTTTTTGGAAGCCATTGAGCTCTAATTTCGCCGTCGTAAAAAGACAAAAGGAATAAAGGAACATGGGATTTCAGCCACTCGTTAAAAAATGGAAAGAAAAGCTATACGATTTTGGTATTTCTTTAAACGAGCGTTCTAAAAACAACAAAATTCGTCGGGCTACCATTCAATCCTTGCCTTTTTGGATCGCTTCCATTATCGCGGGGTTATTGGCTGTGTTTTATTCAGAAATATTTCGATTGGTTGAATCTCTTCACCACAAAATTGATTGGCTTCATAATCCTTGGGTATTTCTTTTTACACCTCTTGCCTTTTTTGTTGCATGGTTTTTAATTTACCGCTATTCGCGTGCAGCTGCTGGAAGTGGTATTCCACAATTAATGGTGGCAATTGACTTAGCGAAGGATAAAAAAAACAAATTTCTCGTCGATAAAATTCTAAGTGTGCGGGTTATTGTCATAAAAATATTGAGCAGTACCGTTCTTCTTTTTGGGGGTGGAGCAATTGGACGTGAAGGTCCGACAATTCAAATTGCGGGATCTGTTTTTAATTCGATTAATAACATTATTCCAACTTACTGGCCGAAAATAAATCACAAATTAATGCTTATTTCTGGAGGTGCAGCAGGACTTGCAGCCGCATTCAACACGCCACTAGGTGGAATTGTCTTTGCAATTGAAGAATTGGGTAAATCGTACTTAAATTCCATTCGAAACCATTTATTTATCGCCATTATTGTTGCGGGAATCACGTCTAAATTAATTCTTGGATCCTATCTCTACATTGGATCAGCAGAAGTTCCTGAAATGCATTTTATTGGATTTTTCTATGTTATTTTAACTGCAGCCATCGCAGGAGGATTGGGTTATTTGTTTTCAAAAATCATAATTTCATTCGTGCGCTTAAGACAGAAATTCAATACATTTCTGAAAAATTTAATTTGGGTACTATTGGTTGGATTTCTGTTCGCAATCGTCGTATACAACACCGGAAATCAATCAGTAGGTTCTGGGAAAGAAATGGTTTCTGAATTATTATTCAACGATCATTTTGTAATGGATTGGTTTGCCTTCCCTGCTCGTTTCTTTGGTTCGTTTTTGTCGTACATTTCTGGCGCAGCAGGCGGTGTTTTTGCACCTTCTCTTGCTATTGGCGCTACCATTGGTGAAAGCATTGTAATGATTCTTGAATTAGGGGAGTTTAAAAACCTCATCATTGTAGTGGGCATGATTGCCTTTATGGCTGGAGTGACGCACTCTCCGTTTACTTCATTTATATTGGTGCTGGAAATGACCAATGCACAAAGTTCAGTTTTCCCAATGATGCTGGCTTCAATTGTCGGTTATACTGCTTCACGCAGTTTCAGCAGAAAATCCTTGTATGAGAATTTATCGGTAAATTATTTGAAGCAGGTGGAAAAGGCCGAGAAGAAAGAATAATTCAAATTTTCACCTTTCTCAACCAACGCTGAATCGGCTTATAAAACAACAACGCGATCAAACAACCAATTCCAACTCCAATTGAATTGGCGATAACATCGCCAAAGGACATAAAGCGACCAGGAACAAAATGTTGAATCACTTCAACCAAACAACCCAAACTTAGCACTGCAATAATTCCTACCCGTAGTTTTTTAAAAGATGGTAATAGAATCAATCCAATGTTCAACATTAAACAACTATACGCAATAAAATGACTGATTTTGTCATTTCCAACAGTAAGCGTTTCGGTTGGAGTTAGACTAAGGTATAGAATACCAACTACGATTATAACAAGAGTGATTTTTAGTAACTTCAATGCTTTCAAATTTAATCGATAAACAATTCTGAAGCGATAAAATCGGCTCTTAAGCGTCCTTCCTTTGTTAGAAAAACTTCGTCTGCACTTTTCTCCATCCAACCATTTTTTTCGAACTCGGCAGTTTTTTGCTGAAAAACCAAAGAAATTGGAGCAATTTCGGCCAATTTAGTAAGGTTTACACCATAAATCGTTCTTAAACCAGTTAAGAGCATTTCGTTGAATACATTTGCCTGCGTCAACACTTCTATCGTGCTGAATTCCAAATTTTGTTCAATGGCTTTGATATACTGTTGGTTGTTCGAAACGTTCCAACTGCGGTTTTTCCCGTTGAACGAATGCGCAGATGGTCCGACTCCCAAATACCACTCGCCTTTCCAGTAATTGGAATTGTGTTTGGACTCATATCCCGGTTTTGAGAAGTTCGATATTTCATATTGCACGAAACCATTGATTTCGAGCTTTTCCAACAGTTTTAAAAACTGGTCTGATTGCTGATCTTCGGATGCTGGAACGATTTTACCTTTACCAACCAAGCTGCTTAAAACAGTTTTCTCTTCCACCGTTAAGCAATATGCTGAAACATGCGGAACATCCAAATCCATGACCTCTTGAATATGATTTTCCCATTCTTCCATTGTTAAATCGGGCAATCCATACATTAAATCTACTGTAATATCTTCAAATCCATGCTGTTTGGCAAGCTTTACACATTGAAAGGAATCACTTACCGTATGCGCGCGATTCATCCATTCTAAATCCGACTTTTTAAAGGATTGCAATCCAATACTCAAACGATTTACACCCGCTTTTTTCCAGACTTCAAGGTTTGCTCCACTAATGTCATCCGGATTGGCTTCTAAAGTAATTTCCGCACCATCCGTGACTTTAAAAGCATCATAGACTTTAGCGAGAATAGACTTTAATTCAGCTTCATTCAAAATACTCGGCGTGCCACCTCCAAAATAAATTGTGCGAATGTCTATGTTATGTAGATACGTTTTTCTGTTTTCGATTTCTTGAACGATAGAATCAATCATCGCACTTCGGTACACGTCAAAAGTTGTACTAAAGTGAAAATCACAATACGTACACTGTTGTTTACAAAACGGGATATGGATGTAGATTCCTGCCATCAGCAAAATGAAAAAGGCTACCTCAAATCGAGATAGCCTTCAAAATTATAAATTTAATCGATTAAAGTTCAAACTTAATCCCTTGCGCTAATGGCAAACTGTCTGTATAATTGATTGTATTTGTTTGTCTTCTCATGTAAACTTTCCATGCGTCAGATCCAGACTCACGTCCTCCACCAGTTTCTTTTTCACCACCAAACGCTCCACCGATTTCCGCTCCAGAAGTTCCAATATTAACATTGGCAATTCCACAATCAGAACCAGTTGCTGCTAAGAATGCTTCTGACTCTTTCAAATCATTTGTCATAATCGCTGAAGAAAGTCCTTGAGGTACATTGTTTTGAATTGCAATTGCATTCTCAACTGAACCTGAGTATTTCATCAAGTAAAGAATTGGAGCAAATGTTTCGTGTTGAACGATTTTGAATTCGTTTTTCGCTTCAACCATTGCTGGTTTTACGTAACATCCTGATTCATATCCAGGTCCCTTTAAAACTCCACCCTCCGCGATGATCGTTCCTCCTTCTGCTTTTGCTTGTTCTAAGGCATCTAAATAAGCTGCAACTGCATCTTTATCGATAAGCGGTCCAACATGATTGCTTTCATCCAATGGATTTCCAATTTTCAATTGACCATATGCTTTCGCGATTGCGTTTTTAACCGTATCATACACATCTTCGTGAACGATCAATCTTCTAGTCGAAGTACAACGTTGTCCACATGTTCCAACTGCTCCAAACACTGCTCCTGGAAGAACGATGTTTAAATCTGCTGTTGGAGTAATGATAATTGCATTGTTTCCTCCTAATTCCAATAATGATTTTCCTAAACGTGCTCCAACTGTCGCTCCAACCGCTTTACCCATTCGAGTAGAACCTGTTGCCGAAACTAAAGGAACGCGCTTATCTTCTGACATTAAAATTCCTAAATCAGCTCCACCGATTACCAATCCTGAAACTCCTTCTGGAACTCCGTTGGCATCAAATACTTGTTTGGTAATTTGTTGACAAGCGATTGCTGTAATTGGTGCTTTTTCTGATGGTTTCCATACACAAACATCACCGCAAATCCATGCTAATGCTGTGTTCCAATTCCAAACTGCTACTGGGAAGTTAAATGCGGAAATAATTCCTACAATTCCAAGTGGGTGGTATTGCTCATACATTCTATGTCCTGGACGCTCCGAATGCATTGTAAGACCATGCAATTGGCGAGAAAGACCTACCGCGAAATCACAGATATCGATCATTTCTTGAACTTCACCTAACCCTTCTTGCAATGATTTACCCATTTCGTAAGAAACAAGTTTTCCAAGTGGCTCTTTGTATTCTCTTAATTTTTCCGCCAATTGACGAACAACCTCACCTCTTTTTGGTGCTGGCCAAGTTCTCCACGTTTTAAATGCTTCTTGTGCTTTCAAGATAACTGCTTCATAATCAACTTCAGTAGCTGAATGTACAGATGCAATTATTTCTCCATCAACTGGAGAAACTGAATGAATTAATTCTCCACGTGTATTAAACCAATGTCCACCTGTTGATGCTCCATTGTTCTCTTTTTCAATTCCTAATTGCTCTAAAATTTTAGCAATTCCTAAATCATTCATTACTTCTGCCATGCTTCTCTTTAATTGTTAATTGTGTTATTCGCTCCACAAAATTACGTTAATTTATTGAATTTCCCGTGTGATAAGAGTTACATTTTGAACAGTATAGGCACAAGGTCGTGGACGGTTTTAAAAATAATGCCACAGTTGGATGCGTAAAAACAACGGTTGTCAGTTTTTTGGTATATTTGAACAAAACAAATCTGCATGAATCCATACTTATTAATTATCGCGATGGCGAGCGTCGTGATATTGAGTTTTTTCTTCAATATTTTAGCAAAAAAAACCAACATTCCATCGGTACTTTTATTGATCGGACTTGGAATAGGTATTAAGGCATACATGACGGCAAACAATATTCTGGATAAGGATTTGGCACTCGATACAATTTTGGAAGTTTTAGGTAATGTTGGTTTGGTCATGATTGTTCTTGAAGCGGCCTTAGACTTAAAATTAGAACGAGAAAAAACGTCTTTAATTCTCAAATCGTTCATTATCGCGTTTTTGGGAATTGGTGGATCTATGTTCGCAATCGCAGCATTTTTCATGTATATTTTTCCTTCCACAAGCTTTTATACTGCTGTTGTCTATTCAATTCCATTAAGCATCATGAGTAGTGCCATTATTATTCCTAGTGTTGGACGTTTGACCGGTAAAAAGAAAGAGTTTATGGTGTACGAAAGTACATTCTCGGATATTTTAGGAATTATGGTTTTCTACTTTATGATTGGAGCGGACGGCGGGGCCGGAGAAGGTTCGATCATTTGGTCAATTATTGTCAATATTGTTGTGACTATAGTGATTTCAGTCGTTGTAGCCTACGGAATGGTGTATTTGTTCCAACACCTTCGTATGCAAGTAAAGCTGTTTTTGATAATTGCTGTTTTGATTTTGCTTTTTGCGGTTGGAAAATTCTTCCATTTGTCCTCCCTCCTAATTATTTTAGCGTTCGGACTAGTTCTTAACAATACTGATGTCTTTTTTCAAGGTCGTCTGTCAAAATACTTTAATCATGAACAGGTAAAACCAATACTTCATGATTTTCATAACTTAACCCTTGAATCTGCATTTTTAATTCGCACATTTTTCTTCGTGGTGTTTGGTTTAAGTATTACTTTGAGCTCATTTTACAATGTAGAGGTTGCTGTAAATAGTTTTGCAATTGTTGGTATTCTATACGCAATTCGCTTTCTACTGCTACGATTTATTGCGAGAGAACATCTTTTTCCAGAAATTTTTATCGCGCCTAGAGGTTTGATTACGGTTTTATTGTTTTTTGTGCTGTTAAAACATGAAAGTATAAAAATTCCAAATTTTGATACTGGATTGTTGCTTTATCCTATACTTATATCGAGTATTGTAATGATGATTGCTTTAATTACTTATCGTAAGGAGAAAGTAACAGATGTATTGTTCCACAGCATTCCTGGTGTTAAAACCAAATCAACGAAAGGAAGTAAAAAAGAGGAGTACAAAAAGCGTTCAGAGCTGAACACGGAAAATCAAGATTTTGACGGGTTTTAATCCCAATGAACAGATAATTTTCCTGTCGTTTTTCCGCTTTCCAAAGCCGAATGCGCTTCATTTAATTGACTTGAAGAATAAATTCCTCCTGTTTGCGGTTTGATTTTACCTTCACTGTACAATTTCACGACTGAATTCAGACAATATGCCAAAACTTTTGGCTTATTATCAGCAACTTTCAGCATGTTAACGCCTAGAATATTTTTCGAACGCATCATCAATCCTATTGGCAAAACAAGTCCCATTTTTCGAACGAAATTCAATTTGGAAAAGATTCCCCATTTGCCATTCGCAAGTTCTGAACCGCCAAAAAGGATCATTCTACCTCCAGAGCCCAGGAGAGACATGTCTTTTTTAAACGTAGACCCTGCAACAGGATTAAAACTAATGTCCAATCGTTCATTTTGTAAATAATTTTGAACCTGCAATACATAATCCGAATCATTGTAATTTACAACGCAATCTGCGCCCAAATCCTCAACAACTTTCCGTTTCGATTCGCTTCCAATTTTTGCAATGACTTTTGCTCCTTTCAATTTTGCCAATTGAATTAAAATCGTTCCAACTCCTCCACCTGCTGCGTGAATCAAAACGTTATCGATCGGATGTATGGGAGTCAAATATTCACCCATGTAAAAAGCCGTAACAGCCTGCGTACAAAGTGCTAACAATTCATTTGCAGGTTGATCTTCTACTTCAACAACAGCATAATTATACGTAATTGTATGTTTAGCATAACCGCCAAAGCGACAAAACCCTAGAACACGTTTTCCTATTAATCCGCTGTCCGATTTACTTCCTACAGAAACAATTTTTCCAACAACTTCATACCCTACGACACATGGAAAAGGTGGAGCTTCTCTATATAAACCTCGGCGCGCCATTACATCTGCATAGTTCAGTCCAAATGCCTCAACTTCCACAACTACTTCGTTTTCCTTTGGCGCATTAAATTCAAAACGACGTAATTCAAAGGCTTGCTCAGGTGAGCCTACCTTCGTTAAAAAAAATCCTTCACTTTCCATCTTACTCATTGTTTCCCTCAATAACAATAACAATTTCACCCTTTGGCGGATGACTCTCATAATGCTTTTGAACGTCTAAGGCTGTTCCACGTTTAAATTCTTCGTACATTTTTGTTATCTCACGCGCAACACACACCTTTTTATCTTCTCCCATAAATTCAGCAATCTGTCCTAAACATTTTACCAACCGATGAGGTGACTCGTATAAAACAACTGTTCGTTTTTCCTCTGCAATAGCTTTTAACCTTGTTTGTCGACCCTTTTTATGAGGTAAAAACCCTTCAAAAACAAAACGGTCACATGGAAATCCGCTTGCTACCAAGGCTGGAATTAATGCGGCAGGACCTGGGAGACATTCAATTTCGATATCATTCGCTAAACATTCTCGAACAAGCAAAAACCCGGGATCAGAAATTCCAGGAGTTCCGGCATCAGAAACCAAAACAGTTGTTGAGTTAATTTTTATTTTATCGATTGCATTCGATAATGATTTATGTTCATTGTGCGAATGAAAAGGATAGCACGTTTTTTGAATTTCTAAATGATTCAATAATTTTTTTGTAACGCGTGTGTCTTCGGCAAAAATTAAATCGCATTCCTTTAAAATTCTAATCGATCTTAGTGTTATGTCCTCTAAGTTTCCAATCGGTGTTGGAACGAGAATAAGCTTACCCATAAACGTATTTTATCTAGTCAACACAACGTAGTCATGCAACAGTGTCTGTAAAAACTTCATTCTTTTTTCAGGCGTTTCGCTTAAACCAATTAATCGAGCTGATTCATCTGCTAATTCGATTGCAAATTTCTTCGTTTCGGGTGTTGGACTCGAACGCAAGCGCTGAATTGTGTTTTTTATTAGGAGCATATCTTCATCCGTAAATTGAACGGCGTTTGGATATTCTGGAGTATAGTTTTCTTGATTTTTAATCGATAGTACATCTTTCAATGTATAGCGAATACTTGATTTATTTTTAATCACGACTGTATTTCCCATTACATCTCCCATTCGTTGTCTTCGTTCCGATGTTCCTGAGTACAACACCCCGAGTATTCCAATTCCAAACCAAAACAACACGAAAAAATCTGCGCTAATCCATAAGAAATCACCTCTAAAAATCCAACGCGTAAATACTTCTCTTAGTCCTGGTCGCTCACCTGAAAGCGTAACTACGCGAATACCGAGCATGTATTTTCCCAAACTCTGTCCGTGCGTTAAATATTCAATTACCGGATGGTAAAAAATCCAAGGTAATTTCATCAAAAGCAATTGAACAAATAAGAAAGTTCCATAATCCGCTTCGAAATAGCCAATGAAACCGAAGACCATTCCAAACACGATGTAATAAATTACAAACAAGAAAAAATCAATAAATGCTGCGGCAGTACGTTGACCTACAGAAGCAAGTTCGTATTCAATTTTTACATTTTGTGCCGATTCAAATTCGATTGTTTTCATATCCCAATATTGCCTTAAAGATACTTTTTTCAATCAAAATATCAATTCTGACAATTCTAGTTTTAGCAAAGGGGTTATAGAAGGTTATTTAGAACTATTCTAAATCAAAAAAATATGACAAAAGCATGACACAAAAAAAGCCAGAACTCAGCATATTTGTAGTCTTAAACGGCGAATGGAAGGTTTAAATACATTACACATTGTTGCTTTTACGCATCGTAATCTATCTGTAAATGAGGTAGGTGAACTGCACATTGAAGAAACAAATCAAAAGTTGCGCTTGTCAGAATTAAAAACTGCCATGCAATTGGATGAATTAATGTTTCTATCTACATGTAACAGGGTTGAATTTACCTTCGTTACAAAACAATCCGTTAATATTGAGTTTCTTAACAAATTCTTTCACTCGCTTTACCCAGATTTTGAACAGGACAAAGTTTCCTTGTTTTCATCTGCTGGTGAATTATTCAGTGGATTAAATGCTGTTGAACACCAATTGGTTGTAGCTTCTTCTATTGATTCAATGATTGTTGGTGAGCGAGAAATTATCACTCAAGTGCGAAATGCCTATAATGCATCTCACTCCATGAAGTTGACTGGGGATTTGATTCGAATTTTAATTCGCCACACAATTGAAACAGCGAAAAAGGTATATACAGAAACGAATATTGCTAAAAAGCCCGTTTCAGTTGTTTCTTTAGCCTATCATAACCTAAAGGCTTTAAATATTCCTCTCGATTCACGTATTTTAATTGTTGGTGCAGGAGTGACGAATGTGAATATGAGTCGCTTTTTAAAAAAACACGGTTTTACAAATTTCAATGTTTTTAATAGAACTTTTGAAAAAGCTGAAAAGCTAGCAAATGACTTAAACGGAAAAGCGCATCGCTTAGCCGATTTATCTAATTTCAACAGAGGATTTGATATTATTATCACATGCACGGGTTCTGAGAATCATATTTTGACAGAAGAGATTTATTCTTCTCTTTTACAAGGCGAAACAAGTCGAAAAGTAGTAATTGACATCGCTATTCCCCAAGATTTATCGCCTTCTATTATTGACAAGTACAATGTGACACACATCTCAGTTGAGGTTCTTCAAAAGATTTCAAATGAAAATCTGAAATTACGCTCTGCCGAAATACAGCATGTTGAGGAGATTGTCTCTGCTGCCTTATACGAGTTTAGACATATTAATCAAGTACGGACAGTTGAGCTGGCTATGCGCGAAGTCCCTCAGAAGGTAAAAGAAATCAAGCGCATGGCAATGACAGAGGTTTTTAAAAATGAACTAAGCACAATGGACGACAATTCTAGGGAAGTTCTAGAGAAAATTGTTGGTTACATGGAAAAAAAATATATGAGCGTGCCTATGATAATGGCTAAAGAAATTCTGCTCAAAAAACAAGACTAATGAAGCATATTATTATCGGTTCTCGTGGAAGCGATTTAGCACTTTGGCAAGCCTACTTTGTAAAGGCTGAATTAGAAAAAATCAATTGTTCGGTTGAAATAAAAATTATTAAAACCCAAGGAGATAAAATTCAGCATTTGAGCTTTGACAAACTGGAAGGAAAAGGATTTTTCACCAAAGAAATTGAAGATGCCTTGCTTTCCAATGAAATTGATTTAGCAGTTCATTCACACAAGGATTTAGAAACTACTCCTCCTGAAAACTTAAAAATTGCATGTGTTTCAGATAGAGCAAATCCAGCTGACACACTACTGATTAATAAAAATGCTGTTGATTTAAACCAAAAGTGGTCATTGAAAAGAGAAGCCAAAGTTGGCACTTCTTCTGCTCGAAGAAAAGCTCAATTTTTAAATCAACGGGAAGATGTTTCGATTTCGGATTTACGTGGAAATGTTCCAACGCGTATTGATAAATTACGCAGTGGAAACTACGATGCCATTTTACTTGCGAAAGCAGGCTTAGACCGTTTAGAATTGGACTTACAAGAATTTCACGTTGAAGTTCTTGATCCAAAAGAATTTATCCCTGCTCCTGCCCAAGGAGTTTTAGGTTTGCAAATACGCAATGAGGACACCGAACTCTTTAATGTTCTACAAAAGATGAATTTTCCCGATGTACAACAAAGAATCGAGCTTGAACGAAAAGTATTGAATCTGTTAGACGGTGGATGTCAACTTCCCTTAGGTGTGTATTGCACTCCGGAAAATGAGCTTTTCGTTTCTTATGCGAAGCATAGTGCTGGTAAATGTTTTGAACTAAAATACCAAGTCGAAAAATTTGAAGGAATGGCAGAAAGAGTGATTGACGATTTAAAAAAGATAATTTAACTTGAATAAGCACTTATTCATATCAAAAGACTTCGCTGAAGTAGATAAATTGGCAAGTTTTTTAAATGAAAAAGGAATACAACTTATTGCTCAATCTTTCATTCATTTTGAACCAGTTCCATTTTCTGTTAGAGAGTCATTCGAAGTAATTTTTTTCAGCAGTCCCAGAAGTTTTTTATTCTATAAATTATTGAACGACATTCCTAAAAACGTTCTGATTGCATGTCCTGGTAACAAAACGGCCGAACTAATTAATGAATTGGGATTTACAGTATCCTTTTTTGGAGATAAAAGTGGCAACATTCAATCGATGGCCAAGGAATTTAAAGAGTGGTGTGGAGATAAACGAATTTTGTTCCCTAGCTCAAACCGATCTTTACAAACAGTATCAAGCTTATTCCCGGAATCTCAAAAGGAAATTGTGATTGTGTACAACACTAAAATTGTTTCTAAGCCTTTAGAATATTGCGACATTTATGTATTTACAAGTCCGTCAAATGCTGAGGGGTTTTTAACGGTAAATGAAGTCCCTGAACACGCCTCCGTTTATTCTTGGGGCGAAAGTACTACTGCCTATTTAAACGAAAAAAACATTCATGTAACTTCCACATTGGAGAATTCTTCTATCGAAGATTTAATCGCACTACTTTCCAAATAAAAAAGCCGTCAGTTTTCACTGACGGCTTAGCCTAACCATTTAAATGTTATTTGACAATAAATTGTCGTACTTCCATTGAACCGTTCGTTTCAATCTGCATAAAATAAACTCCTGCTTCTAAATTCTGTGTTTCTAAAACAACAAGATTAGAACCTTGTTCAGCGTTAACAATATGCTTTTGTGCGATTTTTCCCGATAAATCCTGTATTGTTACAGCTACAAATTGAGCGAAATCAATATTGAAAGCCACATTCAATTCGTCATCGGTTGGATTTGGATAAAGCTCCAAACCTCCTATTTCCGAAAGCTCATTCAAACCGACGCCTGAACCAGTTACAATATCGTCTGAAGATGGCCCTTCGTATATATTTATATTATCTAAATAGATATTGTTTCCGCCTCCACCTTCAAAAGTGAATTTATATCTAAAATCATCAACCAGATAACTCGATGTTATGTTTGTAACATGAATCGTTGTCCAATCACTCTCTGAACTTGGTGAGAATGAAGAACCTTGAATTGAAGATGTTGTACTTAACAACAATGTTTTACGGATTGCCCAACTATCACCACAATTATTTGTAATTAATACCCTCAATTTATCATCGTCACTTGAATTTCTTCTTTTGTGCGCATATCTAAAACTTAATGTTACTTGAGAAATAGTTGATAAGTCAACAGGGGAAGCTACCAACTCATCTACATCTCCAACTGATTGATTATAATTCAATAAGCGAGCAGATTTACTACTGTTCAATCCTGTGTTTGCCAATTCAAATCCATTACCAGTTGGATTAATAATAATCCATTCTGCCAAGCCATTCAAAGATGAGTAGGATTCAAACCCTTCCAAAAGTGGTATGTCTAACGATTCCGGAGTCACATGGATTAAAGCCGTTTTAGTCTCTGTATCATTTGATGTTCCATCTGTGGCTACTAAAGTCACTGTATAGGTTCCAGGAGTATTATATGTAACCGTTGGATTTTGAGCAGTTGAACTTGTTGGGTCGCCTCCCGGAAAGGACCAATCCCAACCTGTAGATGCATTATATGTTTCATCTGTAAAACTAACTTGTGTTCCTGCACAAACAGATGTTTTGTCAACTGAAAAATCTGCATTACAAAGCTCCATTATTCCATTCGCTCCTGTTGCGTTTAGATTCGATGTCGTCCAAAGATTACTTCTACCACCTACTGATGATTGAACGGCACTTCGCATGCGTGTTACTTGTCCAGCAGTAAACATTGATTGACACGACAACGCGTAGTCCATATAATTTTGAACATTATCAAGCGAACCACATGAAACTTGAGATGTAGGACAACCTCCAGAAGCTCCTTCACACAATGGTGTATCACTTACTCCGTCATCTGTGCTACAATTTCCGTTTCCTGGCCCTGGGGTATTTGAGCTCCCCCATGTATGTGCTAGGTTAAACCAGTGTCCACATTCGTGTGTCATCGATCGTCCTGCAGAAGTACTGCTAGTTCCTATTTCTCCAAATTGAGTGTTGAGAATCCAAATTCCGTTTCTCATATCACCAAAATCCCAATTACTAGGGTAATTTGTATAACCTCCTGCTCCTCCTGCATCAGCAACAACATATACATTTAAGTATTGATTACTAGGCCAGTTTCCCTGATAAACATCATTTCCATTTCTCACTGCATCAACTTGATCATCACCATCGTTTCCACCTCCAGAAAAAGTAGTCAACGACTGGGTTCTTGTATAGCCTCTGAAACATTCACCATTTGGGGCTTTAGTTGCCAATACAAATTCTATTTCTGCATCCTGAATAAGTGGCTTAAATGCGGCTACTACATCAGCTGTATCTGCATTTTGTTTCCTAAAGTCACGATTCATAACGTCCAATGCATTAAAAATTTGCTCTTCAGAAGTATTCTCCGGTCCTCCGTTATGGATAATATGGAATACAATTGGAATTTTATACACTATTCCTTTAGGCTGTACACCAGGGTTTGCCGCTTCATTTGCTCGTATTTCTTCATCTTGCTGATGAATCAATTGATACGCAGAATTCTGCATTAAATCATTCATTCTATGCGAAGTCCCGCACCAATTTTCTACTGGATTGATTTGCGCTATTGACGATAACGAAACACCTAATCCAACTAAAATTCCAACTATTCTATTCATTTAAAATAAGATTAAAAAAGGGGAACAAAGCCCCCCTTTTTATTGATGATTTTCAAAATATTACTTTACGACAAATTGTTTCACTTGTCTTGCACCTGCAGTTTTCACCTCAATGAAATAAATTCCAGATGATAAGTCTTGCGTATTCATTAACACCAAGTTCGAACCTTCATTTGCATTAATTGAACTTATTTGAACGGTTTTCCCTGTTACATCTTGAACAGATAGAACAACTTCTTGTGCTGTTTGTACAGAGAAGTCTACCGATAATTCTGCATCTACTGGGTTTGGATAAACTGACAAGCCATTGATTGAAGTCAACTCACTTATTCCTGAAGATCCAGTTACAAGATCATCTGATGGTGAACCCTCGTAAATATTAATATTATCAAGGAAAATATTGTTCCCACCTCCACCTTCGAAAGTGAACTTATATCTGAAATTATCCACAAAATAACTTGAGGTTATATTAGTAACATGGATTGTAGTCCAATCGCTTTCAGTAGAAGGAGTAAAAGAAGACCCTTGAACAGAAGACGTAGATGCTAAAAGAATTGTTTTACGTATCGCCCAGCTATCTCCACATGAGTTTGTAACAAGAACGCGTAATTTGTCGTCGTCACTTGTGTTTCTGCGTTTGTGAGCATATCTGAAACTTAGTGTTACTTGAGAAATACCTGACAAGTTAACAGGAGAAGAAACTAATTCATCTAAATCGCCTGCAGCCTGCCCATAGTTTATTAACCTTGCCGACTTCGCACTATTTAATCCAACAGATGTTGCTAATTCAAAACCATTTCCAGATGGGTTAATTATTCCCCATTCATCAACTCCGGCTAATGTAGAAAATGATTCAAAGCCTTCTAGTAAAGGAATACTAGTTGCAGCTGGAACTACATGAATAAAACCAGTTTTTGTTTCTGTATCATTAGAACCTCCATCTGTTGCAACCAGTGTAACAGAATAAACTCCTGGGTTGTTATACGTAACTGTTGGGTTTTGAGCTGTTGAACTAGCCGGTGACCCACCGTCAAACGTCCACGTCCAGCCATTAGCTGCGTTATACGTTTCGTCTGTAAATTGTACTGTAGTTCCTGCGCATATTGAGTTTTTATCACTAGAAAACTCAGCTTTACAAAGTGCCATAACTCCATCTGCTCCAGTATCACTAATGTTTTGTGCAGTTTTAAGATTATTTCGACCTCCAACTGAAGAGTTCAATGCATTACGCATTCTTGTCCCTTGTCCTGGTGTAAACATTTTTGAGCAATATGAATAATCCATATAATTTTCAACATTTGCTCTTGGTCCACAAGTAGCTTCATTCAAAGCACAAGATGTTACACCAATTTCGTTCGGCGTATCAGCTACACCATCATCATCTCCACAACTTGCAGCGTTTCCAGGATTGTTATTTGGCCCCCAAACGTGTTCTAAATTCAACCAGTGTCCAACCTCATGCGTCAATGCTCTACTTGAATAAACCCCTGAAGTTCCCATAGAACCAACATAGTTGTGTAAAATCCAAATTCCATTATACATATCTGTTCCTCCCCAGTTATTTGGAGTCATTGTATATCCAGCTGCTCCACCAGCATCTGCAACAATGTATATATTTAAATATTTGTTACTTGCCCAATTTCCGTTGTATACATTATTCCCGTTACGTACTGCGGTAACTTGACTCCCTCCGTTTGACCCATCGTGAGTAATAACATTTTGAGTACGCGTAATTCCGTTGAAACAAGCGCCATTTGGAGCTTTTGTTGCCAATCTGAATTCAATTTCCATATCATCCGGCAATCCTTGAAAATCAGCATGAACATTCGCCGCATCCGCATTCATTAATCTAAAATCTCGATTCAAAATACTAAATGCATCCATAATCTGTTCGTCAGAAATATTTTCCGTACCACCATTATGTAATATGTGAAAAACAATAGGCACGTACACCACGGCTTTTTCAACATTCGTTGAATTTTGTAATTCTTGTTGTCTAATGATTTCATCCTGAGCAAATGATGCCGCTGCTTGTGGATTCATTAAAAGCTCTTTTCTTTTCTTATGGGTCGTACAATATTCAACAGTTTCACCATCTCTCGCATTTGTAGCATCGAAAGATTGATTTTGAGAAAATGAATTTGAAGTTAAAAGAAGAATACCAACCAGAGAGAGGTAAATTTTTTTCATAGTTTTAGTTTATTTAATACAGTTCTAATGTTGTGAAAATACAAAGTTTACATGATTTTAACAAATAAATCATTTAAACTGAGTGTTTTTAAAGATAAACGGTAAGAGTCATTGATTAAACTAATCTACACCTCTTAAATCTTGATGAACTTGACCTGTAAAAGGCATGTCCAATAATTTAATTAAACGCTTCGAAGCTTCCCTAGGAGAAAACAATTTATCCGCGTCTTTAAGTTCTTTAAAGTTCTCAAGAGAAGAAAAGTTTACTTCATCTGCTGAGCGAATTTCTAGTTGCATATCAGTATCTATCACTCCAGGGGCAACAGCATATACAATTGGGTGATTTTCTTTTTCAAGTTCCTCAAGATAAAATGTTTCAGTCAACATGTTCAAAGCAGCTTTTGAAGCGCAATAAGCTGCCCATGAAGGAATTGCACGATTTGCGGCTCCGGAGCTAATATTCACCAATGTAAAATTATTTTTATTCTCAACTTTAGAATAAACACTGTGTAACAAACTTGTAGGTGACAAGACATTAACGGTCAATACTTGATCTAAATCCAAAGATGATTGATCACTCATGCGCTTAATCTCTCCTAAAACTCCCGCATTATTTATCAA
This sequence comes from uncultured Flavobacteriales bacterium, assembly GCA_913059205.1. GTDB lineage: Bacteria > Bacteroidota > Bacteroidia > Flavobacteriales_D > Crocinitomicaceae > UBA4466. The sequence continues at coordinate 90,063 of CAJXRM010000001.1, read as the reverse complement.
AGTAACATGTCCAACAAGCTTTGGAAATACCAACTTGTTGATTGAATTAGGATTTGAAAAATCACATTCTAAAAAGGTGAAATTCGGATTGTCAAAATTATGTGAGCGCCCAATACCAATAACGGCTTTGTTTAACCCTAGTAGCTCTTCAACAATAGCTTTACCTAGTCCACGTGAAACACCAGTAACGATATACATTTATAGAGATTCATTTATTTCGATAAACCTCTCTACACTTTTTGCAGCTCCAAAAATAACCAAGGTGTCCTTCTCCTTTATTTCAATATCACTTTTTGGAACACCAATAATATGGGTTTCGATCGAGTCTTCTCCATTTTTTGTTATCTCGTACTCGCGTTTAATTGTAATTAAAGTGATTTCATATTTATTCCTGAAACCTACTGCGTCCAATGTACGACCAACAACCCCTTTCGGTGCACGTATTTCGGCAATTTCATGATCATCCGGTAATTGAAGAAAAGAAACGATATTTGGATTCAATAATTTCTCTCGCACGACGTATGCTACCTCGTCCTCTGGGGTCAAAATTTCTAAGACTCCTATTTTCTCTAAAATCAATCTCTGATGCGCACCACTAGCTCGAGCAATCACTCTTTTAACACCAATATCCAACAAGTGAACACACGTTAAAATCGTTGCTTCAAAATTTTCACCGATAGCAACAACTGCTGCATCCATTTCATGTAGGTTTTGCGTGTTAAGCGCACGCAAATCTGTTGCGTCTAATGTAACTGCAAAGGCGACATCATCCTTTATGCTTTCAATTTTTTCTTCATTCGGATCAAAAGCAAAAACTTGAGCTCCTTTCTCAGCCAACCTGCGCGCTATTGTAGCACCGTATCGACCAACACCTATAACTGCGAACTTACTATAAACCATATTGTTCTTTTCTATTTTAAGCTAATGCTTGTTTTAAATCTTCTATTATATCCTCAATCTCCTCTACGCCTACGCTCAATCTCAATAGGTTATCTACAACTCCAACTTTTTCTCTTGTTTCCTTAGGAACAGAACCATGTGTCATAGTAGCCGGATGATTAACCAACGATTCTACTCCACCCAAGGATTCGGCCAAAGCGAATAGCTTAAAAGAACCTGCTACCTTGAACGTGTTTTCTATTGTTTGATCCTTCAAAACTATAGAAATCATCCCACCATAATCCCGCATTTGTTGTTTTGCAATCTCATGGTTTGGATGATCCTGAAATCCGGGCCAAAACACCTTTTCTATTTTTGGATGAGTTTTCAGAAATTCAGCAACTTTTCTGCCGTTGAAACAATGTCTTTCCATTCTTAAATGCAAGGTTTTTATTCCTCTCAACACCAAAAACGAATCCATCGGACCAGGATTTGCGCCTGAAGTGTTTAATATGAAATACAACTTTTCGTGCAATTCATCGTTGTTCGTGACCAAAGCTCCCATTACAACATCGGAGTGTCCACTTATGTATTTTGTCACAGAGTGCATAACAATATCCGCCCCTAAATCCAGTGGATTTTGTAAATAAGGAGAAGCAAAGGTATTGTCTGCAACTAGAATTAACTTGTGTTTCTTTGATATTGAAGATAAAGCTACAATATCTGCTATTTGCATGGTTGGATTTGTCGGCGTTTCAGCCCAAATCATTTTGGTATTCGCATTGATGAACTTTTCACAATTTGAAGCTTCATCTAGGTTCACAAAATGAAATTTAATGCCAAATTTTTCGAAGATACCAGTAAACAAACGATAGGATCCACCGTATAAATTTTCACCAGCAATTACCTCATCACCAGGACTTAACAATTTCAACACTGCATCTGTTGCTGCAACACCGCTGCTAAAACAAATACAATGTTTGCCATTTTCTAGTGCTGCAATACTTCCTTGAAGGGCCTCACGGGTTGGATTCTTACCTCTTGCATAACCAAAGCCCTTATGAACTCCAGGTGTTTCTTGTACATAGGTAGAGGTTTGATAAATAGGCGTCATAATCGCTCCAGTTGCTGGATCTGGTTTTACTCCCGCGTGAATTGCCTTTGTTCCAAATTTCATGTTAATCTGAATGTATCAATTAAGATGTTAAACAAATGTACTAAACATATTGTGAGGAATGAATTCAAAAATTCATGTATTAATAAATTCAATGCTTCTTTTGAAACGCAATTCTTGTTAAATTTATACACTTGTTCAGCGAATTAAAAAATAACATCCAAAATCTACGCATTGAAAACACCCAATTCAATGTGAACGATGTATTGGTGAATGTTGATAACACAAATCAAAACTTGTTTTTTACGGATGAACAACTCGTCTTTTCACTGGCAGATTTTCCAAAACGAATTCTGAATGAAACAACTCGATTAATCAAAGAGTCAGGTGTAAATGCGTTGTGTTGCACAAATACACTAGTTGAACTTCAAATTGGTGACAAGTCGGTTGAAACACCTGTTTTATTCACCCCGTTGGAATTCAAGATAAATAAACAGAAAAAGCAACTCACTTTAAAAAAGTTTGAGGATGAAGAATTCATCAATCCCTTTTTGCTGTTTCATTTGAATCAAACTTTAGAAATTACAACGCCAGAAGAGGTTTCAGAAATAACTTCTTTCCTAATTGAAAATGAGTTTATCCTCCACTCCTCGGACAAAATTATAATCGGCAACTTTCATCATCACAGATATCAAATTGTGAAGGAATTAGATGAGTTGTTAACCTTAAATGAACATGCTTCAACTCTAAAACGCCTTCTAGGATTTGGAAGTATGGAAGAACCAAAAGAACTTAATCTTTTAGCAGATAACTTGTTTTTTGCTGACGCTGACCATGAAAAAGTCTTTGAGAGTTTAAATTTAACTGATTGTGTTGTTCAAGGTCCTCCAGGAACAGGTAAGTCTCAGGTTCTATCTAATATTCTGGGGAAATTAGTAGCGAAAAACAAAACAACAATTGTCGTTTCTGAAAAAAAGGCTGCGCTCGAAGTTTTAAAAAAGAAGTTAAGCAATTTCAATTTGGATCAATTGTGCTTCATTGCGACTTCAGACCGTTTGGGGCGCACTTTTTTTAAGGAATTAAAGGAAACTTGGGATTATTTTGAAAACTTTAATCCTACTCATACCACTAATATTCGTTTATCTGAGCAGTATCTGGCACAACTTCAAATGACTTTGGATTTAATCTCTCAAGATGATTTAATTGGAGGCATTGGCTTTTCTGAGTTCTTTGAAACGACCCAATCAATGAAGCTAGAAAAAAGTACATATAACAGTCACGTCGATTCCATTTCACATTTCAAAGAAGTAAGGCAAGTTATAAAATTGGCTTACGAAGAAAATCTGAACTCTGTTCTTGGAGGTTTGAAACAGTCGACATTAAACAGTTCTTCATTTAGCCAACTCGACAAAAAAATTGATGAGTGGATTACCAGCTTAAACACACTTCAGCAAATTTTTGAATTTAACGAATGGATTGACCTTCAACAATTGACAAAAGAGGCTATACAATGTCAAATTTTTGAAAACGAGTATTATAAAAAATACAGTGCACTTTTTACTCCTAATTCAAAAGCACAAAAGAAATTTATAACATTAAGAAAAAAATTCAATCGATTATTAATTGAACGAAAACAAATTGAAAGTGAAAACTCGCATTGGAAAATTATTCCTTCTGAAGTAGAAACTATTTCCTTGCTTCAATCGATACAGAAATCGACCTTTACAAAACGCTTTAAAACGAAGAAACGCTGGAAAGAAATCACGCATTTACCATTTGAAATCGCTCAAAAGGAACTTGAAGTGCATCTAAAAAATCTACAAACGTTAAAAACTATATCGCATTTAACTGTTGAATTTTGCGAATTAGGTGTCGAAAGTCCAGAAATTAATGTTGAACAAATTTACACTACCATCAACGCAATTTCGGAGACGGAATGGGATACACTTTCAAAAATTCCTATTGAAAAAAGAACTAAAATTACTTCTTCGCATCACCTTCTAGAACGTCTTCAACGCGACCTGCAAACATACTTTAATTTAAATGAAACCGATGATGTCTTAAAGTACCTAAAAGCACTTAGATCCGTTTTTGGAAAATTGATTTCAAACCATAAACATTTTGCATTGTTATCCCAAAATGCGCTAAATGGTTTTAAAAACAACACCGATTTTAAGTCGTTTGAACAAGAAGTTTACTCCTCACATTTAACTCAATTTAAAAATCGTTTTCCAAATTTGGCGCAATTTTCAATGCATAATTTGACTGACAAAATTGACGAAATCATAACACTTCAGATTAATGAAGCACTTCTTTTTTCTAAAACTATTGAAGAGCAAATCAATTCAAATTTTCAAAAATATCACGAGTTACTAAATACATCTTCCCGAAAATTAAGCGATCAGCAAAAAGAGTTAAAGGCAACATTGAGAAAAGGAAAGTCGATATTAGTAAAAGAATTTTCCAAAACTAGAAGTCACCCGTCCTTACGCGAAATTTATAATTCAGAAGCTCGTATTTGGATTCAATTGTTAAAGCCTATTTGGTTAAGTAATCCGGCTCAGTTGGCAAAATGCTTTCCTATGGAAGAAGGCTTGTTCGATGTTGCGATTTTTGATGAAGCAAGTCAAATACCGTTACAAAATGCACTAGGCGCGGTACAAAGAAGTAAACGAATTATTATTGCTGGTGATGAACACCAAATGGGTCCAAGCTCTTATTTTAAAAGAGGGACAAGTGAACCCATGGATTTGTTGCATCAAGCGAGTTATCATTTGCAAAAAGTTCCCTTGTCACACCATTACCGTAGTAATCATCCAGACTTAATTTCATTTTCGAACAAGCACATATACAATAACAAGTTAAAAGCTTACCCATCGTATAAATCCGAAAAACCAATCCAACATAATTATTGCGAAACAGGAGTTTTTATCAACCGACAAAACGAAGTTGAAGCAAAAGAAATTGCCAAGGAAATTGAAGCTCGGTTGACTCATAAAAACTCGATCGGCATCGTCGCTTTTTCAGAGGAACAATTGAACTGCATTTGGCGTAATTTATCTGTCAAAACTCAAGAAAAGCTTTCTACTAGACAAGATAATAACACGGCTTTCTTCAAGGCACTCGAAAATGTTCAAGGCGATGAATGCGATCACCTATTGATTAGTTTTGGTTACAGTAAAAATGAAGACGATGAATTGCATAACAGATTCGGTCCGATGAATACGGTAAACGGCCGTAAGCGCCTGAATGTATTAGTAACACGAGCAAAAGAAACAATTTCTTTTTATTGCTCTATTAAATCATCTGATTTCAAATTAAGTGATAATGAATCCATTAATCTTTTGCGTCAATGGGTACATTTTTCTGAATCGTATTCTGAAAATGAAAATCAAGTATTTCCTCACCAATTAATTCCTGAAAAGTCAAAAAACACTTTAACTTTTAAATCAATTCAAAATCAACTTACATCCGCGAAAGAACTTGTAACCTTGCAGAATGTTCTTAAAGTTAGAGGTTGGAACATTGTATATACGTAATTACTGCAAAAGATTATTCATTAACGTTTCCAAGGTAATATAGACAACGATATCTGGTTTATAGAATTCGATAATTTCCTCGTTTAAACCATACTTCCAATCATCAAAAATAAACAAGGTTTCGCTAAACAGCTCTGACACAAATGGGATCATTTGTTCACCAAATGAATCACGAATAACCAAAACTTTCAAGTTGTTTCCAGCATCGGGATTTTTAAAATACCTTTCATATTCCCACTCATAAGCGAACCCTTCAGGTGATTGAAGACCAAATTTCTTCACTTCTCTCGATTTTTTATTTTGAATTATTGGTGAGAAATCTTCTTCAGAAAGCTCCTCCAATCCAAGTACATCATAATGAATTCCTTTTTGAAGAGTAGTGTCTTTCCACTCTACTTTAAATTTCATGTTCACTTGAGGGAAATCTTTAGACAATCTATCAATTAGTAACTTAGTTGCTACCAATCCTGCTTTGTAATTCCAGTGATTATCCATCTTGTAAAACACCTTATCCCTTGTTGAAGCTTTAATTAATTCAGGAGCAGGATCAATGATAAATCCAGGAAGCGATTTACCGAACTTCTTTTTTAATTGGTCCACACGAGAAATTCCGCGCGATTTTTGAAACTTGAATGGAATTTTATCAGAATAAACAGAATGTTTAATGGGAGCAATTAACCAATATGTCTTCAAATTGTGTTGAACAAAATAATTATGCCGTTCATTCCAAATTTTAGTTAATGTATTTAATTCTTCTTTATCAAAGTCTTCTCTCCCTCTGTAGCAATCAATTTCAAACTTTTCCATAAACAACCATCCATCCTTACCAATAATTGTATGTTCAGGTTTCGGTGATACGCCAAAACCATAATACTTAATTCTGGAAAACGATTTAATTAAAGGCTCTCTAAAACTAAAATTGTCATTAATATACTCCTCAACATCTCCTGGTAAATTATCTAAATCTGCCGCGTCAATGACTACCGAGTCTTTAAAGCTTCTATTCTCTTTTCTTCTATCGAATTTAGCAAATCCAATTCCATCATTCAGAAAAGGCAAAAGCAAAACCCCAACGAACAATACGATTAACTGATATTTTATAATATTCGTCAAAATTTGAAATAAATGAATGGATTATATGAACCAAAATTAATGGCCATTACTGAATAAATAAACATAAGTATTAAAGCGGAGTTCTTCATGAATAGAAACATATTAGTTGATTTCATGGATGTCAATTTTGCTAATAATGGCGTACTTAAAATAGCCGCAAGTAACAAAATGACAACGTTTTCAGAATTCAAAAAGCTCAATGCACTAACTCCATCTGTTTTTGTGAAGTTGAACATTTCATAAATAAAACTCAAAGCCTCACCAAAATCCTCGATTCTGAAAAACACCCAACCAACAAGTATTACTACGCTACTATACAACCAACTTATTCCAAAAGGTAATTTCTCTAGGACTCTAGAAAAGCCTAAGCGTTCTATGATTATAAATGAACCATGATAAACACCCCAAAATACAAAGCTCCAAGTTGCTCCATGCCAAAAACCCGTTAGTAAAAATACTATCAATAAATTGCGGTACGTCTTATTAACAGATGATTTATTTCCACCTAAAGGAATGTAAACATAATCCCTAAACCAAGTTGAAAGTGAAATGTGCCATCTCCGCCAAAATTCTCGTATGCTTTTTGAAATATATGGAAAGTTGAAATTCTCAAGGATCTCAAAGCCAAACATTCTACCTAGACCAATTGCCATATCCGAATACCCAGAAAAATCAAAATAAATTTGAAAAGCATACGCAACAATTCCCAACCACGCGGCCGAAAAGCTCAACAGTTCAACTTCACTTTTTAAAATTGTATCAACTAGCAGACCACAAGCATTTGCTATTATCACTTTTTTGAACAACCCAATAATGAAACGTTCTACTCCGGAGTGAAACAATGAAATCGTTTCTTTTCTGCTTCTTATTTGATTAATTATATCGTTATACCTTACAATTGGACCAGCAACCAATTGGGGGAAAAAACCAATATACAAAGCCGTTTCTGAGAATTTAATTTTTGACTTTACTTCTGAGCCATAGATGTGCCATAACATTGACATTTGTTGAAATGTATAAAAAGAAATTCCCAAAGGAAGGAGTATTTTCAACTTATCAAAAAGAACAAAGTCATATTCAAAAAATGCACCAATGTTGTTGATATTCTCAACTAAAAAAACGAAATATTTAAACGAAAAAAGTAAGGCTATATTGAAGAAAATACCGCCTCTTAACCAGGCTTTACTATTGTTTTTTGAATTCGAAATACCTCGAGCAAAAAAATAATTCAACACAATGGAAATCAAAAAAACAACAGAATAACTTACTCCTCCCCAAGCATAAAAAATGAAACTAAATAGAAGAAGAATATAATTTTTCCAGCTTTTTGGAGACAAATAATAGGCAATTAAAATTGCAGGAAGAAAATAGAATATAAAAACGAGACTACTAAAAAGCATATCTATCAATGTTCATTTTCAATTCTATTTTGCGCATAATCAATGATTCAAATATACGAAAGATGCTCTTCTGGCAAGTTTTTTGTTTTGATTCATTAATTAAATTATAACTTTATAAAAATGAAAATTATGAAATATATACTCTCCTCAATCCTATTTACCGCCCTTTTGATTTCATGTGCTAGTACAAAAGAAGGTAAAGACAACATAAAACCTTCGGATAATGCTGAATTTAGAGATGTCGAAAAAGGCGATTCATTATTTGCATATATACGCCGCGGTGCTTGTTATGGAAATTGTCCTACGTATGAATTAAAAATTTATAATTCAGGTTTTGCTGAGTTAAATGGAATACGAGCTGTAGAATTACTAGGCGAATACTCGACAACCATTTCTAAAGATAAAATGCGCGCCTTAATTGCAAAAGCGAAAAGCATAGGGTATTTTGAAATGGAAGATGCTTATGACAATGATATGATTACTGATTTACCTGAAACGAAAACTTCAATTGTAATAGACGGAAAACGGAAAGCAATTCGACGTCGCTATAAATATCCACAAGAAATTTTAAGCTTCGAAAAATTATTTGATGATCTTTTGGAATCGGAAAAATGGACACAAACCTCACCTCCACCCGCAACTGAAGAACAAAAATAATAGGTACTCAAATTAGATACATTTATATAAAGGGCAACTTGATTTGCCCTTTTTTTAATGTGCGTCCAGCCAATTATCTCCAACTTCGATTTCCACTTCCATTGGAACCGCTATAGAAATAGCAGCTTCCATTTCTCGTTTAACCAAGTTCTTCATTAGGTCAATTTCACTTTCATGCACATCAAACACCAACTCATCATGCACTTGAAGTAACATTTTGGATTTCAATTCTGCTTCTTTCATGGCATTGTGAACGCGAATCATTGCAAGTTTTATAACATCAGCTGCTGAACCTTGAATTGGAGCATTTACCGCATTTCGCTCCGCAAAACCTCTAACAATCGCATTTGCAGAATTAATATCCGATAAATAACGTCGTCGTTTCATAATTGTTTCAACATATCCATTTTCACGCGCTTTGGCCACAGCACCGTCCATATATCCTTTAATCGTTGGGTATTGTTCAAAATAACTATCAATAATTTGTTTTGCCTCAGTTCTTGATATATTTAAGTTTTGCGCCAAGCCAAATGCGGATTGACCGTAAATAATTCCAAAATTGACTGCTTTAGCAGAGCTTCGTTGATCACGTGTTACTTCTTCTAAGGGAACATTGAACACTTTTGCAGCCGTAGCTGCGTGAATATCTTGTCCGCCTTTAAACGCATTAATCATATTTTCATCCTCACTCAACGCTGCAATAATGCGCAACTCAATTTGAGAATAATCCGCAGCCATCAATTTAAACCCATTCCCACGAGAAATAAATGATTTACGAATCTCCTTCCCTTTCTCTGAGCGAATTGGAATGTTCTGAAGATTTGGATTATTAGAACTCAATCGACCCGTTGCTGCAACAGCCTGCATGTAATTGGTATGGATTCTTCCATCCACCTCATCCATCAATGTCGGAAGTGGATCAACATACGTATTCTTTAACTTACGTAATTGTCGGTAATCCAATATCATTGGAATAATTGGATGTACATGCACCAATTTTTGAAGAATATCTTCACCTGTCGCATATTGACCGGTTTTCGTTTTCTTTGCTTTTGCAGAAATTTTCAAGTGCTCAAAAAGTACGTCTCCCAATTGCTTTGGTGAATCGATATTGAATTTCATTCCTGCTTCGTTGGTGATGGAAACTTCGAGCTCATCTAGCGTTTTTCCAAGTTCTTCAGAATATTTCAATAAACCATCAGAATCAATTGAAATACCTTCGCGTTCCATGTCTTTTAACACTTCTACAAGTGGCATTTCCATTTCAAAGAACAACTTCTTCAAGTGTTCCTTTTGAATCTCTGGTTCAAATATTTGCTTTAATTGAAACGTAATGTCGGCATCTTCACACGCATAATCTGAAATCTCCTCAGGTGCTAAATCAGCCATGCTTTTTTGATTCTTTCCTTTTTTTCCAATCAGTGTTTCAATGGAAACTGGCTTATAATTCAGGTAAAACTCAGCTAAGAAATCCATGCTCTGTTTCGAATCCGCATTGATCAAATAATGAGCAATCATGGTGTCGAATGTTGGTGCATTGACGCTTACCCCGTAGCGGTTGATGACCTTTATATCATATTTTATGTTGTGCGCAATCTTTTCGATTGTATTAGACTCGAAAAATGGTCTAAATTCCTCGACTATTTTCTTCGCATCTTCAAAATTAGTTGGAGTTGCAACATAGAACGCTTCTCTTTCCTTATAACAAAATGACATTCCAACCAAGTTGGCGTGCAGTGCATCCAAACGATCCGTTTCAGTGTCAAAACACACAGATTTTTGCTTCATCAAAATTTCCAAAAGCTCTTTTCGCTCTTCTGGTCGTGTAATTAAATGGTAACTGGATTTCTCTGTAGCGATGGTCTTGTATTCTGCTGTTTCAGTTGCTGCTTGTTCAACAACTAAACTCTGTGTTCCAAACAAGTCCATTTGGCCATTCGATTCTGGTGCTGAGGTTTGCGAAACCACAATTTCTTCACCCAAAACTCTTCGGGCCAAGTTTCGAAATTCTAATTTTGTAAAAACTTCACGAATTTTATCCGGGTCGCTATCGCACATCACCAAATTTTCCTCGTCCAGCTCCACATCGATGTCCAAAATTATTGTTGCCAGCGATTTTGACATTAATCCTTGCTCCGCAAAATTTTCGATGTTTTCTTTTTGTTTTCCTTTCAACTCATGCGAATGTTCAATAATGCCTTCTACGGAACCGTACTGCCTCAATAATTTTGAAGCCGTTTTTGGACCAATTCCGGGTATTCCAGGAATATTATCTGCCGCATCTCCTTGTAAACCCAATAAGTCAATTACCTGATCCACTGAATCCAAATCAAACTTTTCACAGACTTCCTTCACGCCCCAAATTTGAGCTGGGTCACCACCTCTTCCTGGACGAAACATAAAAATATTTTCACTCACCAACTGTCCGAAATCTTTATCGGGAGTCATCATATAGGTTTTATATCCTTTCTTTTCAGCTTTTTTAGCAAGCGCTCCAATAACGTCATCTGCCTCATAACCATTCACTTGAATAATTGGAACATTGAACGCACGTATAATCTCTTTAATTGGTTCAATCATCGAAGTAATTCCTTCTGGAGTTTCTTCTCGGTGAGCTTTATACGCTTCAAATTCCTCTCTCCGAGAAACAGAACCTCCTGGTGGATCAAAAACAACCGCTAGATGAGTTGGTTTTTCGTTTTTTATCACATCAATTAATGAATTTGTGAATCCAAAAGCCGCAGATGTGTTTTGGCCCAACGAATTCATTCGGGGATTCTTTGCAAATGCAAAATAGGCTCTAAAAATTAAAGCGTAAGCGTCAATTAGAAATAATTTTTTATCGTGTTCCGGTGAAATCATAGTTGTATTATTGAAGACTTACAAATCTAATTATTTATTGACTTTAATTAACCACAAGGGCACAAAAGACACAAAGACCTCTATTGCAGATAAAATTTTGTGAAATAATTAAGCTCTTACAAAATAGTGTACATTAATTTTTAACCACAAAAGAAACAAAGAACACAAAATCAAAGTAATCAACCAAAAATGCTACAATAGATCAAGTCATGAAATCTTGTCTCTTTTAGTCTTTACGTCTAATTCCAGCTTGTTCCTTCTTTTGAATCTTTGACCGTAATGCCTGCCGCTGCTAGACCGTCTCTAATTTTATCTGAAGTGGTCCAATCCTTATTTGTACGTGCTTCTTGACGCAAATCCAAAACCAAATCCATAACAGGACTCAATCGATCATTCGCCGATTCAGCTTCCGCTTTCATTCCGAGCACATCAAAAACAAAGGTGTTCATTGCTTTAGTTAGCAACTCCAAATCACTAGCGCTGATTGTCGCGTTGTCATCTTTTACAGTGTTGATGAATTTTGCGGCATCGAATAAATTGGCAATCAAAATTGGTGCATTAAAATCGTCATTCATAGCAGCATAAAAGGATTCCACCATTTCCTCTATATTTTGAGAAGATTCATTGCTCGTTTTTAACGAACTTAAGGTCTTCATTGCTTCAATTAATCTGTTGTATCCTTTTTCCGTCGCGATAAGTGCATCGTTTGTCATGTCCATGTTGCTGCGGTAATGTGCTTGCATCATGGCAAATCGAATAACATTTGGAGAAAATGGTTTTTCAAATAAGTCTGTTGAGCCATTGACAATTTCCATTGGTAAAAAGTAATTACCAAAGGACTTGCTCATTTTTTGACCGTTCACATTTAACATATTCGCGTGCATCCAATATTTAGCTGGTGAACAACCCAATGAACCACAGTTTTGTGCAATTTCATCTTCATGATGCGGGAATTTCAAATCCATTCCACCACCGTGTATATCAAAATGATTTCCCAAGTACTTTGTGCTCATTGCTGTACATTCGATGTGCCAACCTGGATTGCCATCGCCCCAAGGAGAACGCCATATTTGCATGTCTTCAGGATTCGCTTTCTTCCACAAGGCGAAATCTGCAAAGAAACGCTTCTCGTCCTGTGCATTTAATTCGCGTGTTTCTTCTGCCAACTCGTCAATCTTTCTTCCACTTAGAATTCCATATTGATGTTTTTCACTGTATGCTTTCACGTCAAAATAAACCGAACCGTTCACTGTATAGGCGAATCCATTTTCGATGATTTTCTCAATAATTTCTATTTGTTCTTGAATGTGACCCGTTGCCGTTGGCTCAATACTCGGAGGCAACATATTATATGTACGTTGTAAATCTTGAAAAATCACATTGTACTTATAAACGATTTCCAGCGATTGCATTTGTTCTTGTCGCGCCGCTTTTCCAATGCTATCAACTGCTTCACCTGCACTATTCGTAATATGACCAGCGTCAGTGATATTACGCACGTACTTCACCTTGTATCCTGCCACCAATAAATAACGGTAAATCAAATCAAAATTAATGAACGTTCGCATGTTTCCCATATGCGGCTCACTGTAAAGTGTTGGTCCACAAACATACATGCCAATTCGACCTTCGTAAATTGGTTGAAATGCTTCTTTTTGTCCCGACAGACTATTGTAAATAGAAAGATTTTGCTTGCTCATTAAACGGTGTTTGTTGAACAAATATAAGGATTTGTATTTTCTTAAAATCAAACCTTCAGACTTCAAAAAATGATTTTTAGCACAGAAATTGATATATTGACATAGAACTATATAACTAAAGCTATGAAATTTAAGTTTCCCATTGTTTTATTAAGTGTTTTTATTCTTGCTTCGTGTAAAACGTCATTTCGTATTTCTGTGAAAGAACCTTCCATTGTGAAAATTCCTTCAGAAGTGCGGACAATTGGAGTTTTAAACAATGTTAATAAAGAGAATAGTCCTGAAAAAATTATTGAAGTGTTGCTTCAATCTCAAAGCATTAATGGAAACACCGTGGCAGCTGAAAGAGCAGTCGAAGGAGTTTTAAGAGGGCTTGGAAAGTCCTCGAATTTAATTGGAAAGACTTTGGCGAATGGAGAAATTAAAACTTACGATGGAAACGTAAATTGGTCTGCAATTGACAGTATTTGCAACTCCCAAGTCCTTCAAGGAATTCTAGAATTAACTGAAGTTCAAACAATTTCTCCTGTTGGTGGAAGTTTGTTAGCAAGTTCAACGGGACAATCATCCACTCGATTAGAAGGATATTTATATGCTAATATTTACATTGCTAATACGCACGAAATAATAGAGCGATTGCGCATCAGACGTTTTTACAACATTCCATTAAGTGGTACTACTACCATCATCGATATTCTCAACGATGTCAAAAGAAAACAAGAGTATTATCGAGCGCTTGGTTATGAATTAGGCTATGGAATGGCAAAGCTAATTTATCCAAATTGGGTTTGGGTTGACCGGGATTATTACACGAAGGGAAGCGATGTCTTAAAAAGAGCTCGTCCAATGATAAAAGAAGGAAATTGGGACATTGCTGAAAAACAATTGCTTCTTGATATTGACCATCACAAAGAAAAAATCAGAGGCCGAGTTCTGTTTAATCTAGCCTTAGTAAAGGAAGGTCAGGGAGATGTTGATAGTGCAATTTTCTACGCCGAAAAAGCCGCGTTGGAGTGCGGTGATAAGTTGGCGAACAATTATTTGGTTCGATTAAGGAAGCGTAAAATACAGTTGGAGCAAATGAATTAACTCTTTAGCTTGTCTTTAATTAGCAAATAATAAAGATTGATCAAACAAATAGCCACATTCGTAATAATTACTGGAAAAGAGCCAATTAGTGAACCATAAAGGATAAAAATACCACAACCAATCGTGTTGATGATACGCAACGTGGACATTTTCTTCATCATAAATGAAAGAAGTAAAACTCCTGAGGCTAAATAGCCGATGTATTCGTTGATGTTTTCCATAAAATGCCGTCTGAAGTATCAGAAATTTATTTATATAATTTAATTCCCAATTCTTTCATTTGCTCTTCGTTCAAGGGAGAAGGCGCATCAATCATGACATCTCTTCCACTGTTGTTCTTCGGGAAAGCGATGTAATCACGAATGGATTCTGATCCACCCATTGTTGCAACTAAACGGTCTAAACCGAATGCCAATCCACCGTGAGGAGGAGCACCGTATTCGAACGCACTCATTAAAAATCCAAACTGAGCCTGTGCTTCTTCTTTTGTGAATCCTAATAAATCGAATATTCTTGATTGCAAGGCTCTATCGTGAATTCGAATAGATCCACCACCCAATTCAACACCGTTCATTGCTAAATCATATGCATTTGCTCTCACTTTTCCTGGTTCCGTATCAATTAAATCGAAATCCTCTGGTTTTGGAGATGTAAATGGATGATGCATAGCGTGGTATCGACCGGATTCTTCGTCCCATTCCAATAACGGAAAATCAACAACCCACAGTGGTTTGAACACATTTGGATTTCTCAGTCCCAATTCATTCCCCATGTGTAAACGCAGCTCGTTCATTTGCTTGCGTACTTTATCCAATCCGCCACTCAATACCAAGATTAAATCTCCCGGTTTAGCGTTTGCAGCTTTTGCCCATTCTGCCAAATCAGCTTCTGAATAAAATTTATCCACGGTTGATTTAAACGTACCGTCTTCATTACACTTGACGTAAACCATTCCTAGCGCACCAATTTGTGGGCGTTTCACCCAATCAACCAATGCGTCTAATTGTTTTCTTGTGTACGCTGCACATTGCTCTGCGTTAATTGCTAGAACAGCTTCCGCGTTATCGAAAATTGGGAAGTTTTTTCCTTGCGCCAACGACGTTAAATCAATGAATTCCATTCCAAAACGAATGTCTGGTTTATCAGAACCATAACGTTCCATCGCTTCAGCATACGTCATTCGAGGGAATTTTTCGTCCAGATCCACATTTCGAACAGATTTAAACAAATGTTTAATTAATCCTTCGAACATATTTAAAATGTCTTCTTGTTCCACAAATGCCATTTCGCAATCGATTTGTGTAAACTCCGGTTGTCTATCGGCACGCAAATCTTCATCTCTGAAGCACTTAACAATTTGATAGTAACGATCAAAACCAGATACCATCAACAATTGTTTAAATGTTTGAGGCGATTGAGGTAATGCATAAAACTGCCCTTCGTTCATTCGACTTGGAACAACAAAATCTCTTGCTCCTTCTGGTGTAGATTTAATCAAAACTGGAGTTTCAACATCTAAAAACTCTTGGGTATCCAAATACTTCCGTGTTTCCAAAGCCACACGGTTTCTCAATCTCAATTTCTCTTGAACAGGATTTCTTCTTAAGTCCAAATAGCGGTATTTCGCACGTAACTCTTCTCCGCCATCTGTATCGTCTTCGATAGTAAATGGGGGAGTAAGCGAACTATTTAGAACAGTCAAATGAGTTACTTTAATTTCAATTTCTCCTGTTGCAATGTTCTTGTTTTTGCTAGAACGCTCTATTACTTCACCTTCAATTTGAATCACAAACTCACGTCCACACTTTCTTGCCTGAGCAGTCAATTCAGCATTTTCATCCACATTGAAAGCCAGCTGAGTAATACCATAACGATCGCGCAAATCCATAAAGGTCATTCCACCTAAATCGCGTGACTTTTGTACCCAACCTGCTAAGGTTACTTTATTTCCAATGTGTTCTGGGCGTAATTCGCCACAAGTATGTGATCTGTACATGAGATAAAATTAATCGGTTGCAAAGATAGACATTAGAGTCAAGTCTGCAAGACAAAAGACAGCTCATTACATGGTAAAACTCCATATTATACCTTGCCTACTTATTGTCGCTGTTGCGAAAATCGCAACTCGCAAAATTTCACGTGTGTGATTCAGTAATAAATATGGTAAGACTACATCTAAATTTGTCCTATAAAATGTAACAGAATATGAAACGAATGGAAACCAATTCTGATGAATTCGAAGCTCAAGTGGAGCGAATGATTCGGATTAGTAAAGAAAAACCTCTTCTGCCAGAAACATACGTTCCTTGGGACGATGAACCAAATCAAGACACATTATTCATGCCTGAAAAATTAGTGTCACTTGCTGGACATCCATTGTGGGATACTTTGACTAAAGAACAACAAATAGAGCTAGGCCGATTAGAAGTTGTTCAAGTTATGTATTCTTATGCTTGGTCAGAGACATTGGCATGCCATTTTTTTAACAGACACTTACTAAAACTAAACCCAGATAGTTCCGAGTATCGTTTTTTAATCCGTGAATTAATTGAGGAGTATCGTCATCAAGAAATGTTTGGGATGGCCATTAAAAAATTAGACCGGATTCCAATAATGCCTACGCGTCTACATAAGTTTTTCGGAAATTTAACTGTAAAGCGGTTAAGACCATCTCTTGTTTTTATGTCTGTATTATCGATTGAGTTGATGGCTGACATTTATGCTAAACACATTCGCAAAGATGAAAAGGTATTCTCGGTTATGCGTAAATCTTCTGAACTTCATTATATAGAAGAAGGAAGACATATTTTTTATACCGAGTCATGGCTGAAAAAATTTACTGCAAAGGCTGGATTTTTTCGAGCAACACAATACAGCATTGTAGTGATGTTAAACATCTATTTTATGCGAACATTGTACGTTAAAAAGGAATTTTTTCAAAAAATTGGCGTCGAAAATCCTAACAAATATTATAAGGCAGCAATTAAACATTATCGTGGAAAGTTTGCGGAAAACTCACTTAAGGCTTCAATTGAATTTGTCAATTCGTTTAACGGTTTCAATTGGATAACGAAGCCGCTTTGGAGAAAAATTTTAAAGGCATCAGTATGATAAAGGCATATATTAAAGATTTAGCTGTCTACCTTCCAGAAAAAATTCTTTCTGATAAAGACATTGAAAGTCAAATAAGAGTTAACGGATCTCATCTGCAAGAAGGAACATTACATAAGTTATTTGGTTCAAAAAACAGACACATTGCCGAAAAATCAATGCAGGTTAGTGACCTAGCGGCAGAAGCTGGAAAAATTATTATAGATAGAATTGATGAGAAAATTGACCTTCTGATTTTTGCCGCTGCTTCATCAGATATGATAGAGCCAGCAACTTCCAACATTGTACAACAAAAGCTTGGAATCACATGTCCAGTTATGGACATTAAAAATGCATGTAACAGTGTAACCGCTGCCATTCAAGCGGCAAGCGCGTATATCTCCTCAGGAATGTACAACAACGTTTTAATTGTAAACGGCGAAAAATTGAGTGAAGTCATAAATTTTAACCCAAAAGACAAAGAACATTTAAAACGTTGCCTTGCTGGTTACAGTTTGGGAGATGCCGGTACAGCAGTGTTAATTTCATCGAAAAATGGCAGCTTAATCGAATTTCAGAGTTCTAATTCCTGGGGTGAATTCTGGGAGTTATGCACAGTTGCTGGTGGCGGGTCTCGATCTTTCAGAAACCCTGAGAGTTACTATTTTGAAGGAAATACCGCAGGATTAAGTGAAATGTTTTTTGATAACGCTTTGCCATTCATTATTGAAGAAATTGAAAAAAGCCCATGGAAGATCGAAGATATTGACTGCCTAATTACCCATCAAGTTTCGAAAGAAATGGTCGATTTTACAGCAAATGTGCTTGGTGTTCCAACCGAAAAATGTATCAATGTCTTTGAGCAATATGGAAATACAGCTGCGGCTTCCATTCCATTAGCAATCGATTATGCCATAAAGCACCAAAAGTTGAAGAAAAAGGACAAGTTAATGATCGTAGGATTAGCTGCAGGAATCAGTGTTTCAGTTCAATTAATCACTTGGTAATATGATGTTTTCGAATGTATTTATAGAAACGCTCAAGTCTTGGGAACATGACAAGGTGCTGCTTGTTGAAAACGGTAAAGCAATAACAGCTGGAGAATTATTAAATAGTAGCATTTCCATTGCAAATGAATTATTAAAAAATGGCGTTAAAAAAGGTGACCGTACAGTTATAATTCTTCATCCAGGTTCTCAATTTTTAATAATTATGTATGCGAATATGCTTCTTGGGACCATTATTTCCATAATAGACCCTGAAATGGGAAGAGAAAACTACAACGCAAAATTTAAACAATTCAAGCCCCAACATGCTTTTGTTGATAGTCGATTGGCTTTAATTAATGAGCATCCTGTTCTACGTTACCTTCTTCAAAAGCTGCGACCAACATTACCATTTCTACCAAAAGCTGAAGGGTGTAAGTTATTCACTTTGGGGAGACGTCTCCCAATTTTTAAAAAGCACAAGCATCTAAAAACACACGCATTTAAAACTAAGTTGACCCCCAATTTTAATGATATTAATCCATCCGAAGATTTTTTAGTTACCTACACAAGTGGCACACTAAATGAACCAAAAGGAGTGGTTCATACCTATGAAAGTCTAGGTGAAACTATGCACTTATTGACAAAGATGTTAAATGAAGGAGAAAATGACCGAATCGCAACTCACCTTCCTCATTTCATGCTCTTGGGTATAAACGCAGGGAAAGTAGTATTTATCTGGAACAATGAACTTTCACCAAACGAAAAATTAAAATTTATCAAAGCCAATTCAATTACCACCATTTTTGGACCGCCAAGTGATTTTATTCCAATGATAAATCAATTAAAAAGTCAATCGCTTAAATTTCCAGATTGTATCAACCAATTCTATTTCGGTTCAGCGCCTGTCTATCAATCCTTCCTACAAAAAATAGATGACGTTTGTAATTCTGTGAAATTAACTTGTCTCTATGGTATGACTGAGAATTTAATGGTTTGTATACAAGATGGGCATGAAAAAATAAACTATAAAGGAATTGGAGATTTGGTAGGGCGACCATTTTCTGGGGTAACATTATCCATTAATCTGGGAGGAGAAGTTGGTATTAAATCTGCACAAAAATTTGCGCGATACTGGCATGAAAAATACAATCATGAGGTTCACTTATCCGGTGATCTAGGCGAACTTGATAAGGAAGGTAGACTATTATTAATTGGAAGAAAAAAAGACATGCTAATTCGTAGAAATTTTAATATATATCCAGGATTATATGAGCCTACTATTAATAAAATTCCAGGAATTGTAGAAGCTGCGTTAATAGGTGTTTATGATAAAAAAACTGCAGATGAAACTGTTTATCTAATCGTTGAATCGGACAATAAAATCAACGAAAATGACTTAAAAAAGTTATTGTTATTTGGCATGTATTCCATTGATAAAGAGGCCATACCAGATAAAATCATTTTTCAAAAATTACTTCGATTAGGGAGGCAAAATAAAATCGATCGGAAAAAAATTAGAATTGAACTTGAAAAAGAATTCCATAAATGAAAATACTAGTAACAGGAGGTAGCGGTTTTATTGGAGGCACGATATCGAGAAAGTTGAGTGAAAATGAAAAATTCAAGGTTTTTGCCACGGGACGTAAAGCAAGGCCGAAAAATTTAAATGACACCATCGAATACTTTCAGATGGATCTTAATAATTCATTCTCAGATTTAGAATTTGATATTTGTATACATTGTGCAGGATTGGCCGATGACAAGTCAACGAATAAAGACCTGATTCTGCAAAATGTAATCGCTACAGAAAACTTAATTCGCAGATTGAAAGGTTGTGATTTGTTCATTTTTGTGTCATCTGCATCCGTGTACGATTTTAAAAAGAATCCTTTGGCCAAAGAAGAAAACGCATCTTTAAATAACGCACTCTCAACTTATGGTCGAAGCAAACTATTGGCGGAAAAAGTTGTTCAAGAATCCAGTTTTACTTCATCGTATATTCTTCGACCAAGAGCCGTTTATGGTGATTTTGATCAAACGCTTTTCCCAAAAATAGCCAAGGGGTTCAAAAATGGAAAATTCACGGTCCCAGGAAATTTGCGTGTAAAAAGCTCTTTGACGAATGTGAACAATTTAGCTGAAGTAGTTCAATTGATCGTAAACAATTCTAAAAAAGGTGTACATGTTTACAATGTATGCGACCGGATTAATTATGAATTGCGAGAAGTATTCACAGAAATTGGTCAATTAAAATCAAAGAATATTCAGTTTGTGGAGCTACCTATACGCTTGGTCCGAAGTATTGTCTTTTTGTGTCAGTTACTAAAAATTCCAATTTCATTTAGTCAACAATCTATTGATTATATATCGCAACCATCAACGCTTGACAATTCTAGAGTGTTAAAAGAACTCAATGTCGATTTAGCGCATAACTTTTCTGATTTCATTCAATCAAAAAAGTAAAACACTACAATGGAATATTCCCGTGTTTTTTATACGGAAGCGTTTCAGCTTTATTTTCCAACATTTTGAATCCAGCAATTACTTTAGCGCGTGTTTCAGAAGGAAGAATAACATCGTCTACAATTCCTCGTTCAGCTGCACGATAAGGATTAGCAAACATTTCAGCGTATTCAGCTTCCTTTTCTAACCATTTAGCTTGTGGATCTGCCGCTTCATTAATTTCTCTTTTGAAAATAATTTCTGCCGCTCCTTTTGCTCCCATCACCGCAATTTCTGCCGTAGGCCAAGCAAAGTTCAAATCTGCACCAATACTTTTTGAGTTCATTACGTCGAATGCTCCACCGTAGGCTTTACGCGTAATTACCGTAATTCTTGGAACAGTCGCTTCACAGAAAGCATATAACAGTTTTGCTCCGTGCGTGATAATTCCTCTCCATTCTTGATCAGTACCAGGTAAAAATCCAGGAACATCTTCAAATACCAACAATGGAATATTGAATGAATCACAAAAACGTACAAAACGAGCACCTTTTCGAGAAGAGTCGATGTCTAATACTCCAGCCATTGCAGCCGGTTGGTTTGCAACTACTCCAATGGTTTTACCCTCTATTCGAGCAAATCCAACAACGATGTTTTTCGCAAAATCTTCGTGAACTTCTCTAAAGCTGTTATCATCAATTACGCACTCAACAACTTTTCGAATATCGTAAGGCAACGTACTGTTTTCTGGCAAAACATCATTAATCGTTGATAATTTAGAATTGGTAAACTCAAATTTTGTTGGATTCGGTGCCAATTCATTTGCGTTTTGAGGCATGTATGTAATTAGATCTCGCACTTTTTTCAATGCTTCCACGTCATTCGAAGCAGTAAAATGGTTTACACCCGATTTTTCAGCATGTGCTTTCGCTCCTCCTAAATCTTCCGATGAAACTTCTTCGTGAGTTACTGTTTTAACAACATTTGGTCCTGTTACAAACATATATGATGTGTCTTCAACCATCATAACAAAATCCGTCAAAGCTGGAGAATATACAGCACCACCAGCACACGGCCCCATAATTACACTCAATTGAGGAATAACTCCTGATGCACGTGTATTTCTGTAAAAAATATCTGCATAACCAGCCAACGAAACAACGCCTTCTTGGATACGTGCTCCACCAGAATCGTTTAATCCGATGATTGGCGCACCATTCTTCACTGCCAAATCCATCACGCGGCAAATTTTTGCAGCATGTGTTTCTGAAAGAGATCCTCCCAAAACGGTAAAATCTTGTGAAAAAACATAAATTAAACGACCGTGAATCGTACCAAAACCAGTAACAACTCCATCTCCCGGAATTTTATTCTTATCTAAACCAAAAGAGGTTGCTCTGTGTTCAACAAATTGTCCAATTTCTTGAAATGAACCTTCATCCAATAAAAGTATTACACGTTCTCTCGCTGTTAGCTTACCTTGTTCATGCTGACGCGCAATTCGCTGTTCCCCACCACCAAGATGTGACGCTTTTCTTCTATTTACTAATTCTTGATTCTTGTCCATTGTATCGCAATTTTACCTTCAAAAAAAGATGATAGACAAAGATAATTTTATTCTACAAAAATCAAGATTGATTCATCATTGAATTGACACAACTATATTTGGATGAAAAATTCACTATTTAATAAAATACCTTATTTTTACGTTATCAACTAAAAATCAACAGTTATGAGAATTTTATTATTTGCCTTTATTATATTGAGTTTTGGGTCTTGCAGTAAATATGAAGAAGGTTCTCCTTCATTTGCTAGTAAAAGATCAAGGTTAATAAATAATTGGACGATGGTAACAATGACTGCGAACGGTTTTGACATTACAGGTCTTAAGTTAATTACCGGTGTTGACATCCATTCAAATAACACATTTACAGTGTATGGAGAAGTAAACGGAGTTGTAACTTCTTCAAATGCAATATGGGCCTTTGACTCAAACAAAACACATGTTCTTGTGACAAATGGAGATGGTTCAGTTGATTCCTATGAAATAATTAAGTTGGAAAAAGATTCAATGAAACTACGAATTATCAATAATGTTGGCGCAACTGTTGTGCACGAGTACAAAACTGCTTAAGGCTTTATAATCAACACACTTGTATTGCCGATAGACTTATACAGGTCTGTTATATCGCTTGTTTTAAGTGAAATACAACCAAGCGTCCAGTTGGTTTTAGAATCTATTAAATCATCTCTGCCATCTGGAACTCCATGAATACCAACTTCTCCTCCAATTGTTGCATTTGAAGGAATTTTTCCCTCTGCCTTTCGCTTTCTAAAACGTTCCCAAGATGTGGCATTTGGATAATCAATCCAGATAAAATAGGACCAACTTTTGTGTGCATACATGCTTCGAATTTTAAACGTCCCTTCAGGTGTACAACCATCTCCTTCGCGACTTTTATCGTCAACAGCGTTAAACCCAAACACACATGGATAAGTAATTAAGTGCTTGTCTTTATGATAAACAGATAGAGTATAATCCGACTTATCTATTACCACTTTTAATTCAGATTTAGGCGGTTTTAATTCCTTAACAATATCTTGAAGCTTCTTTTGAGCACAGCTCGAAAATAGGACGAATGACAATACAAAAGAAAAAACTATTCGCATACATTGGAAATTAAAAATTAGTCTTTGCTTTACAATAATCATTCCCAAACCATCAAGAACCCTTTGTTAATAACTCTTTTCAATTTTATTTTATTATGCGCGCATATATTTGTAAATTGAAAGAAGAACGGAATTTAGTAACCATTAAAACTCTGTCAATTATGAATACAATTTCTACAATCCTCATTTCGGTTGGTCTATGCCTGATTTCCTGTACAGCGTATGGTTTTGAAATAGATAGCACTGAAGACTCTTCTATTGACTTTATCGCAATCGAAGCAACCCTTTCTTCAAAAATTATTCATTTTCAATGGGATGTGAACGCGGAGCAAAGCGGAGATTATTTCATTATTGAAAAGTCAACAGATCAAAAAGAATGGAGAACAGTATCACAAGTTGAATCCATTGCAAATCATAAAGAACGACATACTTATTCAGTTTCAGAAATCAACTTGGTAGAAGCGAAAAATGAATATTTTCGAATTTCTCGAATCGATCTTTATGGTGCCAAAACTGTTCTAGATGAAATTAACATTCACCAACCAGTTCTCGCCAATTTCATATTAATCCCAATTCAGGGAAAAATAGAAGAAGAGATTCGGCTCTCATATGATTCGCTGATCTCGTCGCATGGCGAACTTACGGTAACAAATCAAGCAGGAACGAATACGTTTAAGGACAATGTTTATAGCGAAAAAGGATACAACCATTATTTACTCAACATCAAAGATTACGAGCCTGGTCGTTACATAATTGTAATAAAAGATGAATTCGGCAATAAAATTACGCGTGCTCTAAACATCTTTGATGAATCAAAAAAAAGAAGAAAGTCCAAGTTTTAAATCGCCCCTTTCGCTTTTAACTCCAAGTATTTATTGATAGTGTTGATCGACAATTCTTCTGGGAGGGTGAGCACAGTTTGAATTCCATTTTGGCGTAATTCACGCGCTACTTTTGTTTTAATCGAAATCATTCGCTCCGCAACGGCAGATTGATACACTTCGTGAATGGTTTTTGAGGGCTGAAATGCCAATTCTTGTAACTCACTATTCTGGAAAAACACCACCATTAGCACATGTTTTTGATTGAGTTTACGTAAATATGGCATCGCTCTACGCATTGCAAATTCAGTTTCAAAATTGGTAAACAACACCAATAAGGATCTTGATTTAACTGTTCTACGAATGGAATTATACAGCAATTCAAAATTCGATTCTTTGTATTGTGTTTTTTGATTGTATAATGCTTCTTGAATTCTTCGCATCTGTCCACCAGAACGTTCAGCCGCAAGCATAGTTCCAATTTTATCTGAATAAGTGATCAACCCTGCTTTGTCTCCTTTTCTCAGCGCGATGTTTGAAAAAACAAGACTCGAATTAATGGAATAATCGAGCATGGAAAGCTCATCAAACTCCATTTGCATGTTACGACTTTTATCAATGATGCAATAAATGTTCTGCGACTTTTCTTCTTGATATTGATTTACCATCAACTCATTTCTACGACTTGTGGCTTTCCAATTTATCGTTTTTAGCTCATCCCCTTGAACGTAATTTTTAATTTGTTCGAACTCGCTATTGTTTCCTAAACGACGAATTTTCTTTATCCCTGCGCTTGTTTTCTGCTGTTGAAACACTTGTAGTTCATATTGTTTCATTTGCAAAACTGACGGGTAAACATGCACTGTTTCTTTCAAAGGATAATCAATTCGGCGAGAGGCCAAAAAGAACATTGAACGAATAATAACAAACACATCACCGAATTCAAATTCGCCTCTCCGCTTTGGAACAAAATTATACCTAAAATCTTTCGAACTATCTGAACCAACAATTCCTTTAAACACTGTTGAACGCACCTGCATTTCAACGGGAAAACCTTCAATCATTGAAAAATTAATCGGTTGGGCAGTCGCGTTTTTAATTGTAAGAACCACGTGATTTTCATCTCCTAAATTCAAACGGTTATTCAGTTTGCGTTCAATTGCTATCGGTTCTTTACTACTAAATACTATTAAAGCATCAACACATGTCAGTCCAACCAAAGAAGCCAGTACTACATTTGCAATAAATTCAAGCGAAGGAATGCTAAACGCCAAGACATACAGGAGAATCACCGCAACGAACGCAGCAAAAAACCATTTGGTCAAATAGATATTTTTGGCAAACTTCAATTTATCTAGGAACTTCGATTGTTTTCACTATTTCCAGTATTACATCTTCGGTTCTAACACCTTCCATTTCCGCTTCAGGTGTTAAAATTAAACGGTGATTTAGAACGTGAACTGCTACAAATTGAATGTCATCTGGAGTTACAAAATCACGTCCTCGAATAGCCGCAATAGCTTTTGCAGATTTAATAATTGACAATGAAGCACGTGGGGATCCTCCCAAGTAAATTTTACCGTGATTACGTGTTTTATGTGTAATTGCAGCAATGTATTTCACTAAATTATCTTCTACAATTACCTTTTCAACCGCATTTTGAATCTTTTGAATTTCATCTGGTGTGAATACTTTTGCGATGCTATCAAAACTTGGCGTTTTAATTTCATTCTTGTAACGGTGCAAAATTTCTTCTTCTTCCTTTAATTGCGGATAATCCAATTTAATTTTAAATAAAAACCTGTCCAATTGTGCTTCAGGAAGATTATACGTCCCTTCTTGTTCAATTGGGTTTTGCGTTGCAATTATCAAGAAAGGAAATGACATTGGATACTGCGTTCCATCGTAAGTAATTTGGCGTTCTTCCATTACTTCGAATAACGCAGCCTGCGTTTTGGCCGGAGCACGGTTGATTTCATCAATTAACACAATATTTGAGAAAATTGGTCCTTTTCTAAATGAAAACTGGCCATCTTTCATGTTAAAAACAGACGTTCCAATCACATCGGAAGGCATCATGTCTGGTGTGAATTGAATACGTGCAAATTCAACATTCAACGACTTAGAAAGAACTTTCGCTGACAAGGTTTTTGCAACACCAGGAACTCCTTCTAACAAAATATGTCCATTTGAAAAAATTCCAGTCAATAACAAATCGACCATTTCAGTTTGTCCAATTACAAATTTTGAAAGTTCCGTTCGCACATCGCTCACTTTTTGAGCAATCCACAATAAATCGGAATTCTGCCGTTCAAATCCATAAGATTGAGTCGGAGTGTCCGTTTGAGAAGTTACAGGAGTTTCTTCGGCTGGAACTTGTTCCTTTGGCATATATGCGGCGTTTTCTGTATTCGCGGCAGGCAGGTTTTCGTTCCCTTCAGGGTTATTTACGTCTTCATTCATCATAGTTCGAGGTTATGAAATTTGGCAACAAATCGCTTGAATTGCTTTTGATCAAAACGACTTAAGTCCCAATAATTAATAATCAACTGTTTATTGTTTTTAAAATTCAATATTGCTCCCTTTGTTTTCAATTCGGTTGAGATTAAATCATCCTTATCAAAACTATACTTTTTCCCGAAAGCAGAATAATATTCTATCGAGTTCGCGTTCACTTTCATGTACGGATTTGACATTCTGAGAATTCCCAAAATCACTAGTAAAATTCCCAATGGCCAAAACAAAATTCCCACACCTATTGAGCTCATAAGATAATAAACGCCTAAAATAAAAAGCGAAATTCCAGAAAAAACAAAGAGAATTGGTAAAAGCATTGCTCTTCTGAACACCATTTCGCGTGCTTGAATTTTTTCGTTTAGCTTATCCGAAATCACTCCAATTTTGCGGTAAAAAACATGCATCTTTTTATTAACATCCGTTATATATTGATCTGAAATTTGTGATGCTTCCTTCGTTTCCAGCATATTTACCAGCTCGTCAATTTCTGCGCGCTCCATATTGCACTTCTCGGACAAAACATCCAGAACTTTGTGGTCTGATCCACGATTCAAATCAATGAAAAAATGCTTTTGGATAGTCGCGTAAAAATTCTTCCGCTGCACTTGCAATAAGCCGTAAGGATGGCGTTTTGCAAAATAAATGGACGTTATTGTCTCTGTAAATGCCAAAGTCATATCTTTCTTCTTAGCGATATAAGGAACAACGGGTTCCGTTCGTTTAGATCGGAAAATGATAAATAATAAAATTCCCAAAATACTTAACAAAAGCGCAGTGAGCAAAGTTGGATTTTGGAAGATGAGTTTAAAATAACTATCGTCCACCTTTCCATCTTCTCCGGAATCATCATCCACGTCTTGATTTCCGTAGTTATCTGTTAAACGACCTAATTCAAGTAGATAAACATCTTGTTCCGACGACAATTGGTTCAAGGTAAATTCGGCATATTTAAACCCTGGTAAACGCTTCAATTGGTAATTGTAAAACATTTCTGGGTTCGAATGAAAAAACAAGAAGCCTTCACCGTGCTTCACCTTAATAAAATTCGACATTTCCATGAATGAAGACAGTGATTTATGTGGACCTAAAGATTGGACCTTTTCAAACGCTTTCCAATCTGTGGCTATCGTATCATTTTGAAAAAGGTTAATCATTTTAAACTTATGCTTATCGGAAAACACATTGACATGATCATCATATTCATATTTTGTTTGATACTCATAAAACAGTTTAGAAAACAGATTTTCAGTTAAGTCGTTAAAACTCAAAAACAAACTTGAACCTTTTTTTACTTCCGATAATATAGTGTCAATCTCATCACTTTTTAACCCAAAATTATTTCCCACAAAGAAAAAGGTCTTTTTGCTTTTATCGTTTTCAAAAATGGAGTCCATATCAATCCAATCTGTAACCACAGAAACGTGATGGTTCGAATCCAAATGCGCCTGAGTTAAAGAAGTTAGAAGATAAAGACCCATTGGTTTTTTATCGTCCACTTGAAAACGTGAATTCCAATTAGAAGAAATGAACTTTGCACGTTTATCCTTCTTTTCCTTTTCCCCGCTAGAAAACAACCAAACGAGTAGGAACATCGCAATGATGACCCCTCCGATTACTCCTATTTTCGTTTGTTTATTCATTTACTGGATCCAAGGATTTGTAATAGTTTTCAAACGTAGGTTGCAACAGCTCAAATATTTCGCGGTCAATTTTGTAATCACCGTACCAAACAATATCATAAACGCGCACGCATTCATTAAAATGTGAGGCATTTTCGCGTTTGTGCATTTCAAGCACATAATGGTAATTGGTTTTTTCTCGTTTCCATGAAATCCAAGATTTTCGAATCAACTCTTTCAGAATAAACGTAAAATAAATTCGAACGCATTCTCTATAGTCTTCATCAAGCATTGCTGCTTCAAGTCGCAATTCAAGTTCTGTTTTAGTGATAATTTCCGGATTCCAATCATCTTCTACATCTATCACCACCTTTGTATTTGGTGCTTTTTTGTTTTTGATAATTAAATAAGCGATCCACAATAAGGCAGCTCCAAGAAGAATGAACAACAGAATTTTCCATACTCCTGGAGAAATAGAAGGCGCATCTAAATCCAAATCAACATCTGGTAAATCAATGTCCGGTGCATCAACATCAGGAATTTCTATTGGATCTGGATCTTTTACTTTTGGATCATAAGGAACTGTTCCTTGTCCACCTCCACGGTTGTAACCTCTGTATCTTTTTTGTCTGTCTTTTTGAATTTGTTGAGGTGTGTATTGAATTCCTTGATAAGTGTTGTTGTTTCCAGAAGAGCCTCCGTATGAATTGTTTTCATCCTTCATGTTAGCCGGATAAGAGCCATACCAATCTTCTGGACCATCGTAACTATCCGTTTTTCTATATTCGAGATAGTCTTTTTCCTTTTTCCAAGTTGCTTCTTTCTTTCCTTGCGCACTCAATAAAAAGGGAACAATAACGATTATGATATGTAAAACAGACTTAATCAACGGACGTTTCTTTAATTCTACTTCGTTTCCCAAATTTTTCGAACTCCTTGCGTAATCCAAATGCTTCGGTTTTTTCTCTTTCGTTGTAGTAACCTAAAGCCATTGTCATAATTAAAAGGGGAAGAATTCCCAACATCACCAAAATGTATATCAGCTGTCTAAAACCATTACTCCAAACCATGTACTCATCCCCAGGAACGAAAACTTGTGCAACACGCTTCACAAAATCAGCTGCCATATCCAAAATGTCTCGAACCAGTGGCTCATTTGTCCACCCCTGATGAATGCTAAAAACAAAGCCTATTGGTTGCATTAACATCGCGGTTAAAAGAAGTAAAATCAACAAAACCACCAACGATTTCCCATAGTGCTTTGCACTATAACTAAAACCCAATCCAAACTTCCCTTTTCTTTCTAACGGAGAAAGTGCCATAGCAGCTGCATTCAAATAGAAAAACGGCAATAAAAACACAACGGGTATTAAAAAGTAATATGGTAAAAGGCATACAGTTAGCACTAACAGTAAATTTCCCAACCAAATTCTAAGGAAGCGTTGTTTTAAAAAACGAAAGAAACTTTTCCAAGAAAATGCTTCACCTACTGTAGACACACTCCAAAAAACAGACGTGAAAATCAGTGCAAAAATCAACGTCCAAAGGCCAAAAACGATTCCGTCTTGGAGACTATAAAAGCCATATCCAATCATAAATTGAAGTTGACTAGCCCAGTCAAAATAGTATTCTGTTTTTTGCAGCTCAAAGTGATTAACATCCTGCAGAAAAACGACAATCAGAATAATGGGTAAAACGATTAGACCATTTATTTTTGTGAACTTAATAAACTCTGCGCGGTATAAGCGAAATGCATCGGCAATCAATTCACCAATAGTTCTAATTTTATTAAAATTAAACTCCTTTCGCAAAGTAAAATTTCCAACTTCTTCTTTGTTCAATAATTCAGGATGTTTTCTTGCTACGTACATCGGATAAAACACATAGAAAAACAAAATGATGGCAAAAGAGAACATAATCAACGCCCATTTGGACCAATTGGGCAAAACTTGATAGTTTGCAGTTACATAACTCTCGAGGAACCCTGCAGCGATAATAAAAGGCACTAGACTCATCATTATTTTCAGCCCTCTTTTGGTCGAAAGTTGAAGCGATTGAATTCGTGTATAGCTTTTTGGAAAGAGCAATCCGTTACCGGCTGTAATACCTGCTCCGCCAGCTAAAACAATTGCAGAAATTTCAAATGCTCCATGAATCCATATTCCAAGAAAACTGGTAATTAATAATCCTTTGGCATGAAAAAAATATTGAAAAGCACCGAGCATGACACCGTTGTAAAACAGCAGTAAATGCGTTCCAATCGTAAAGAAAAATCCAACAAAAAAGGTCAGAAAAGCCACCTTCATATTGTTGGTGGTAATTTGCACGAACATTGCCATTTGGTCCGTCGTTTCATACACTTTGAGAGGGTTACCATCTTGGATATTTTGAAGCGTCATTTCGACATAACCATCTCCCAATACAACACGTGGAAAATCTGGATCAATGTATGTCGTTGCAACACCGATCATCATGTAAACTAAAAAAATTGCTAAGGCAAACAACAAGTTTTTTCTTGAACGATAAATTTCTAGTGGCAATGAGGTCTTCCAAACCGTTAAAAACTTTTTAAACGATTCACCCTTTTGCTTATGAACGCCCGTATAAACACGTTGCGCCAATTGATTGAGATAAACACGAACTGTTCGCCGTCTATAAAACGTTTGTGCATAGCTTAAATCGTCTGTTATATCCATGTACAAATCACTCAACTCTTCAGGGTCGTTTGATTGCGACTCATACAGTTTTTCAAAGCGATTCCACTTTTCTTTATTTTGATCTATGAATGATGTTTCCTTCAAACGTTAGGTTTCTTTTAAGAATAGTAAATATAACGGATGTAATTCGAAAAAAAAGGAAAACCGAATTTTTTGTCATAAATTTACTTGATATATAAAAGCACAACCTTATGAGACTACTACTACTTTCTGTTTTCGCAACTTTCGGCTTTGGAGCAATTGCGCAAATGACACCCACGTATGACGACATATTAATTCAAATGCGCGATGGCGAATACTTGGAAGCCGATGTATATATCCCAACAGCAACGGTAACAGCCGAAGTAATATTAGTTCAAACACCTTACAACAAAGATTTATTTTCATGGTCATTGCCGTTGGGGATTGGTATGAATTTAGATTCACAACCTTATATCTGGGTAATTGTTGATTGGAGAGGGTTTTACGGGTCAAGCGGAGCGGATTTATCCAATTTTACACGAGGAGAAGATGGCTATGATATTTGTGAATGGATTACGCAGCAATTGTGGCATGCAGATAGAATTGGAACGTGGGGACCTTCTGCTTTAGGAGGTGTACAATACAATACTGCAAAAGAACAACATCCAAATCACACCTGTGCTGTTCCATTAGTTGCTCATCCGCAACAACATTATGAAGGTTACTATTACGGTGGTACTTTGGAAAAAGCACGATTAGAGCAATTGGATGCGCTTGGTTACGGTCTATCTCCAATCGTTCTAGCAAACACTTATTATAGTGCAGCCTGGACATTTTCAGAAAACAATTCTTGGTATCCTAGTGACATTATTATTCCCACTCTTCAAATTGGTGGCTGGTACGATCATAACATTGATAAAATGTTGGACTGGTACGAAGCCACGCGTAACTCATCTGCATTGGCGGTTCAAGACGAACAATGGTTATTGGTAGGCCCATGGGTACACGGTGGAACCGGTGCAGCAACTGTTGGCAGCTCTTTACAAGGTGAGCTTTCCTATCCGAATGCTGCAGGTGTAGCAAATACAATGGCAAGAGATTTCTTAGATTATTATTTGTTGGATTCCCCGAATAACTGGAATAACACAGACTTAATTACTTACTACGAAATGGGTAAAGATGTTTGGAACAGTTCCAATTCAACACGAATTGACGTAACAACTTATGATGCATTATTTCTAAACGAAAACAATCAATTATCCAATTCTACAGGAAATGGATCTACAAGTTTTGTCTCAGACCCGCGAAACCCATCACCAACAATTGGTGGAGCGACATTGCACAGTACTTTAGACCAAGGTCCATATGACCAAATTTCGTTAGAATCGCGCGGTGATATAATTGCATTTGAATCTGCAACGGCCACAAGCGAAATTTCAATTTCCGGAAATGTAACTTTGGATTTATTCGTTGAAGCAGATCAACCTGATTGTGATATTTCTGTTCGTTTAGTCGATGTTTATCCGGATGGCAGAAACATGCTCATTACAGATGGAATAAAGCGAATGCGTTTCAGAAATGGATATACCGCAGCCAACGAAGCGTTTATGACTCCGGGAACAATTTATCAAGCACAGGTTCAATTGGCAGTGACTAATTATACTTGGGAGGTTGGACATAAAATCAAAGCTTATATTGGAGGTAATAGCTCCTACCGTTGGGATGTGAATCTTCAAAACGGCGGAACAATGTATGTTGCCGGAGATACAAACGTGGCAAACATTACGGTACATCACAGTAGTACTTATCCATCCAAAATAAATTTGCCTGGGAGCAATCCAACTTTATCTGCAAACAAGTTGAATTCAATTCATTTTTCGATGTATCCTAATCCAACGAATGACGTGTTAGTTCTTCAATCAGAAGAGAAAATAACGCAGTATTCAATAGTTGATTTAAGCGGAAGAATACTGAAAAGTAGCAGTTATACTAATGGAGAGATCAACGTAAAAGAACTTCGCTCAGGAAGTTATATTTTGAAAGTAGAAATAAATGGAACAACTGTTTCTAGACCGTTCATTAAAATCTAACGGCGCTTATTTCTTGAGATTTCAAACTTGCCAATTTTCAAATGAAATCCTCGGCGTTCGTCTTCTACCTTTTCCGTCGTTTTAAAATCTATTTCCGTATTGGTCTTTTTACTTACAAACTTAGTCAAAGGCTCAATTGGGTTATGCATCTCCGATTTAGGAGAAAGCGCCAATACATCTACTTCTTTGTTCTGATTTGCTGTATTTGTTGGGTTGGAATACCTTGTTCCTATTGGTGCTAATTTTTGTTCATTAATAGTAGCAATAGGGCCCGCAGGATTACTTTTTATTTTATCTACACCCTTCTGTTTAATTTTATTTCCCTTTCCCACAGTAGCAACCTGATTAATATTAATTGAGTTAATAGAATTTCTCAACTCATCCTTTGAATTTGAAGAAGAGTGAACACCATCGTGTTTAACAATTTTGTGGTTGTTTCCATTAGGTAACTCTGTATTCACCGTTTTCACTCTAACTGGATCAACTGAAATAGGAGCATCATCAATAATGCTCATGAAAAAAACTACAACTGAAGCAGCCGCAATAGAAGAAGCATAAGGCCAAAGAACAAACACTTTTCGTTTCTTTTTCAATCCTAATTTATCAGCATAAACGATTTCTGTATTTGCCTGAAAAGAAACAAAACCAGCTAATTTACTTTCGTCCTCCAAAACGACATTTCCTGAAATAAAGTTGGTTAATTCATTTGATTTAACCTCATCCAACAATCCTTCTGAATGAGCAATTATAAAATAATCGACGTTCTCAGAGGTGATTACTTCTTCATCGATGTTTAATTTTAGCATCAACTTCGAAAAATTATCAAGCACTTCGTTTTCTTCCTCAAAAATCGGAAGTTCGTCATCCATTTCAACTTGCAAGTTTGGATTTGCCTCTAAGAAACTCATAAGCAACAAAGTATCCTCCTCGTTCAAATTTCCTTCAAGAAAATCGAGGTAGAATGCTTCATAATTAAATATACTTATTCTCTCCATTATATTACTAAATCAAGTCGTTTTAGATATTCTCGCAAAGTCAATCGTGCCCTAAAAATATACACTTTCACTTGCGATTCATTCAGTCCTGTTATTTCTGAAATTTCTGCATAATTATATCCCTCATAATCTCTTAATAAAACAACAGACTTCTGAACTTCCGGTAATTTTTCAAGCGCTTCATTTAATACACTTTGTAAGTCAAATGACACATTCCCGCTTGTTCCTTGTTCTTTGGTTTGCTCAATATCTCCCGAACGCTTTTCACTCTTCACCCAATCTACAATTGCGTGGTAAGCCGTTATAAACAAATACGATTTCACCTTTTCTACGTTGATGTCTTCATGTTTCGACCACACTTTTGCAAACGTTTCTTGCACAATATCCTTAGCTGACATCTCGTTTTTGAGGTGTTTCAATGCAAATCGGAAAATATTATCCGAGTAATCATCTACCGCTAAATTGTACTCTCGTGCAGTCATTCAATTGTTTGGTTATACATGTAAGACTGACAAGTTAAAGAAAAGTTACAGGAGGGAAAAAATATTATTTTAATTCTTATACACAAAAAATCATAATTTTTAGTTCACTGATTATAGGCTTGTTGTGAATATTCAAAAAAAGCATATCTTTAGATAAACAATTTAAACTTTAAAAATGATCGGATTATTAGTAGGAGGAGGAATTTTATTGATTCTTATTCTTTGGTACATTTCAGCAAATAACAAATTAGTTGCACTTAAGAACAACCGCGAAAATGCGTTTGCAGATATTGATGTGCAATTGAAACAACGTCATGATTTGATTCCTCAATTGATGGGAGCAGTAAAAGGGTATATGGATCACGAAAGTGGTGTGTTAACTCGCGTTACGGAGGCTCGATCTCGAGCAATGGGTGCTTCAGGAGTAAACGATAAAATCGCAGCAGAAAAAGAATTAGGTGCGGCGATGAGCGCTTTCCAAATTCAAATTGAAGCGTATCCAGACTTAAAAGCGAACTCAAACTTTATGCAATTGCAACACGAGATTTCGGATATTGAGAATAAATTAGCTGCCGTGCGTCGTTTCTTTAACTCAGCAACAAAAGAGTACAACAATGCAGTGGAATCCATTCCATCAAATATCGTGGCAAGTATTAAGAAATATACTGTTCAACCAATGTTTGATTTAGGTGATGCCGGACGTGCTCAAATGGACGTTGCACCAGAAGTAAAATTCTAATTATTGAATGA
Source organism: uncultured Flavobacteriales bacterium (assembly GCA_913059205.1). Classification (GTDB taxonomy): domain Bacteria; phylum Bacteroidota; class Bacteroidia; order Flavobacteriales_D; family Crocinitomicaceae; genus UBA4466. The sequence goes on along the minus strand of CAJXRM010000001.1, from coordinate 54,567 downwards.
AATACGTAGGATTACACGCTCAAATTAGCAGAAACAATACACGTTCTGCTCTTTTACTTATTGCATTTCCGCTACTTATTTTTGTAGCGGTTTATGCCTTTTGTTTCTTCATGTTTCAACCTGAATGGGAAGAAGTTAACTACCGTTTTATCACCTACATTCCATTTGTAGTTGCCGGGGTTCTTATTTGGTTTTTAATTGCCTTTGCGTCTCACTCCGCGCTTATTCAAATGGCGACCAATTCCAAAACTTTAGAGCGAAAAGACAATATGCGCATATACAACTTGACGGAGAATTTGTGTATGTCTGTGGGAATGAAAATGCCTAAATTGTACATTATTGAAACTGATTCTTTGAATGCTTTTGCCTCCGGTATTAATGACAAAACGTTTGCTGTAACTTTAACTCGTGGAATAATTGAAAAATTGGACGACAGAGAGTTGGAAGGTGTTATTGCACACGAATTAACACACATTCGCAACAAAGACGTTCGTTTGTTAATTATAACAATCATTTTTGTTGGAATTTTTGCGTTTGCTGTACAAGTTCTTTTCCGTTCAGTATTGTACGGCGGAGCAGGGAGGAGAAAGAACAACGGAAAAGATGGTGGAGGCGCAGCTATTCTTGTAATGTTAGCAATTGCGGCGGTCGTTTATGCGCTTTCCATCGTTTTCAAGTTTGCACTATCACGAAAGCGCGAATATTTAGCAGATGCTGGTGCAGTCGAAATGACCAAGAATCCGCTGGCTATGGCCAATGCGCTGCGTAAAATTTCAGGAAACTCAGACATTGAAGCAAAAAGCGACGATGTAAAACAAATGTTCATCGACAACAGCGAATCTACCAAAGGGTTTATGGCTTCCATTTCTGGCGTTTTTGCCACTCATCCTCCAATAGAGAAAAGGATAGCAGTTTTGGAGCAAATGTAAAAATCACTACCGGTTTATAAAGGAATAGATGCTACGTACAATTCAGTATCAACAAATCCTTGTACTTGTCAAAACGCAATTCTTAGTATCGAAATGTCTGTAATTTGCTGAGAACTTCTGATATTAATGGAAATTAATACCACATCTTTTCTGTATATTTAGATCCTAACCTAAAATTTCACTCTATGAAAAAATCATTTATGGTATTCTGTACAATTGGATTGTTATTCTCTTCATGTGCAGAAAACACTTCGGATAATTCAACACCCAAATCCGATAATCAAACCGTTGAAGAAATTGAAGCAATCGTAGCGGAGTATACGTTAAATCCCAATAAAAGCAGCGCGGACTGGGAGCGCACTTTGGATCAAAAACCGACAAAGCAAAAAACGAAACTGTTTGGACAAATTGTTGATATCGAATTAGGAGCCGTTAAGCTAAACTCAAACGGAAGTGCAACATTAAAAGACGGAGAATTAACTACAACGGATGAAGCCCTAACGAAAGCTACAGTAATTTTTGACATGGCTTCGTTTAAGATTGCCAAAGAAAAAGGGAATGGCTTATTTGATATAAAAAAACATCCAAATTCTACTCTTATTTTAACAGAAATAACAGATTCTAAAGCAAATGGCGAACTTACAATTGAAAATACGTCTAAGAAAATGAATGTTACTATTTCCTCAACTAAAGAAAATGGCGAACATATTTTATCCGGTTCTTTTGTCGTAAACACCCTTGATTTTCCTTTGCGCGATAAAGTAACCGCTAAGGACATCAACAAAGATGAAATTAAAGTAACTTTTACACTAGTTTACAATCAAAATTAGGTTCATGCGTTTTAAAAATGCGTCTTTTTTATTCGCATTCGTCTTTATTATAAAAAAGTATGAATACAGAGCGTATTTGGAAAGAGTTTAGCGGTCAATTATTAGGATTTATTAAGGCAAGAATTAATGATAAGACAGTAGCTGAAGACATACTTCAAGAAGTTTTTATTAAAATACACCAAAACTCAAATCAACTTTTGGATGAAAATAAACTTGCAAGTTGGATATATCAAGTTACTCGAAATACCATTATCGATCATTATCGCAAAAAGAAATTGCCGTTGGTTGAAGATGTAATAATTCATCAAGAACAAAATGAAGAATCCGGCTTAAATCCACAATTTATTAAATGCATGATGCCCTTTATTAGTCAGTTACCTGAAAAATATAAGGATGCATTGGAAAAAACCGTTTACGGAGAAATTTCTCAAAAAGAATATGCCGAAAACCTTGGTCTCTCTTATACTACAGTAAAGTCAAGAGTTCAACGTGGAAGACAGAAGTTAAAAGAACTATTTACACAATGTTGTGCAGTACAATCAGATCGATACGGAAATATAATGTCGTCCAACATCGATAACTGCTCGTGCTAATTTTGCGTCTTTTTTTTATTCTTCCGTCTCTTTAATAAAGAGTATTAATTAAAATAAAAGTCATGGAAAATCAAGAAACGTGCTGTACAAATCAAAACTGTAACTGCACATGTACGTGTCAATGCACACCAAATAGCTGTTGCTAAAAAAATGGCGTCCAATTGAATTGGACGCCATTTTGGGTTATTTCTTTTATTTTGACAAAAGCCATTCAACGGCTTTCTTCTCTGAGTTGAACAATCTAAGCTCCACTTTTGGTTTAAAAAGGGTATTGTAACTGTTTAGAAGTACTCGAATCAAATTAGAACTGGTAATCATTGCTGCATGTGTAGCGAAGCGACCAAAGTTTTCGTTCATATAGGCCAATTCCTCCTTGTTAACAATTCCTGAAACATAACTGTTATCGCATAAATAAGGTCTTGGTATACCTTCTGTTATTTCAATAAAAGCTTCCAACAAATCCGATAAAACTTTGTGATCATAATTCTTAAAAGTAGCAGCGTTTGGTCTAAAAGATAAAATATTATCAGACCTTAGCTCTATTACTCCATGAACAATGTTCATCACCTTTGTTATTTCCAAATCGGTATCCATATCTGCAAAACAAATATAACTCAATTCGCTCGAAATAAGGTGTTTAAAGTAATGCGAATACAATAGAGTTCGCTTAAAAAGCATTTTTCCTCGTTGAGTTGCTTTAAATCATAGGTAAAACGGACAAATTAAGTTTTAACATCGCAACAAATACACCTTGTTCCCACTAAAACTATCCTTTAAACTACAGGTTTCATTACATAAAAACCAGCTTCTACCATCCAATTACTTTTCTCTGTTACTTTCCATCAATTGAACCTCCTTCTGCTCAACACCACCTTCCTGTGTTGCTTCACCTGTTTCTAGTTGTTTAACAATTTTCTTACTCGCTGGTTCATTGTATAAATCTGGTTGTAAGTACTTTCCTTTGTTCCAATCTTCCTTAACCACCTCAACTTGTTTTGATCCAGGGTGTTGCTGCAAATACGGGTCGTTTCGTTCTGCATAAACAGACCAAGACACTTCCATTCCAGGCAGCCCACCTGCAATTACAAATACTCCATTATTCAATTTTTCCTTTATGTATAGCGGTGCAAATCCACCAATTGGTGTCAATTGATAGCTAAAGTTTGTGTTCACCGCATCGAAATAATTTGGCATTGTAACAACCGCTTCACCGTTCGCATCGAATGCAGTCGTTCCTCTATACATGTTCAAAACTTCATTGGATTCTATACTGTAATGCTTCAGGTATTTGTTTGCCGGGTCCAGTGGGTGATCTATTGCGAACGCCTTAGTTCCTGCGGCTCCAAAATCGCCATTCGCGTATACAGAGTAGCCAAGCGGATCACTTTGATCTCCCCAAACACCAATGTAACCCATACCATAAGTTCCAACTGCATTTCCCAATGGTCCGATTGCGTCATAATTTCGTCCATAAAGTCCAAATCCAAGTTGGTAGTTTGTTTCACCTACGGTCCCACTATGTCCAATTCCATACGTTCCATATCCACCATTTGTTCTCAAGTTGTTTCCATAAACTCCTTGTGCAGCAGTTGCAGTCGATTGAACTTGTCCAGATACCGCAGAAGCTGCACCTGTTGTACTACCAACAATCGCTGACGTTAAGGTACTTGAGGCATTAGTGCTCGCTTGTATTGGAGAAAACCCATTCGCAGAATTTGATGATGTTGCTAATATTCCTACACCCGTATTTGTAGTTGTAGCTCTCAATCCAATCCCATTTGGTGTTGCATTTGACAGTTCAACTTCACCCGCATCAACAGTAATAACTCTTCCAAGTCCAGCTCCTCCCTGATCGTAAGCTTGATCTAAAGTATTCCCGCCTCCAGGAATAACTACCGTATTTCCACCAGTGATTGTAAGGTTTTGTCCTACCAATTGAAGCGATTGAATTTCATTTGTTGGATTTGAATCAGCATCATTCACTGCATCATTAGTAACAGATTCCGCTATTTTTGCATAAAGTGCATACGGAACGCTCATTAATTGACTCGTTCCCATGACAGAATAGCTTGAGCCACCGGTTACATCCACAGCCGTTTCCATATAAAAAGGACCATTTGCCCAATTTATCATGGAGAAATTATCCACTGTTGTCCCTGAACCAATTTCCAAATTAACAAGACCATAGGCATTCGTTGTTGGCGCGAAGGTTTCTGTATAAATAGCCGTACCTCCTATGCTTCCTTGTTGGATTGTTAAGCGCATTCCAATTGCTTGATTAACCAAAATAGCGTTTCCAGCATCGCGTACTACAGCTTGATACTTAAACCCTTCTGGAGCCTGTCCGAATGTCGAAAACGTGGCTATAACTGTTATGAGTGATAAAATTATTCTTTTCATAGGTTAGTGATTTTTAGCTAGTTTAAATGTTTTAAGGTGTTGATTTTCTTTGTTTAATTTCAAAGTATAGTTGCCTGGTGCAAATTGACCCACTTGAATCAATGTCTCTTCAGCAGAAATAATATCATTGAGAACCAACTTTCCTTGAGCATCATATAAATAATAGTGCACATTATTGAATGCACTTATTTTAAGAATTAAAACCTCAGAAGTCGGATTAGGAAAAATTGAGGCATTAAAGCTCGTAACGTGATCTTCTAAACCTAAAAAGCTCCAATTTGTTTGATGAAAACCTTGAGTAATGTCATTTGTACCGTCAGTTCCAGTATCAATAGAAACTTCCCCTATTGTGAAATTGATACTTCCATTTGAATTTGAATACGATTCTCCCTGTGTTGAAACAACTTCTTGCGCCGAAACGCCAATAGTAGATAGCAGAGAGAACAAAAGTAGTCCTCGTTTAGTCATAGATTCAATTAGTTTAAAAACCCAATTTACATAAAAAAGAACTCTTTCGCCAAATTTTATTCCCAATCACAAAACTAGAATGGTCTTTATGCCTTGATTGCTATGATTCCTGGCAACTCTATTCCTTCCAAATATTCCAACATTGCGCCACCACCGGTAGAAACGTAGCTTACTTTATCCGCGAGGTTAAATTTATTGATAGCTGCAACCGAATCTCCGCCTCCAATTAATGAAAAAGCTCCCTTCGATGTTGCTGCGACTATCGCATCTGCAACTGCTTTTGTTCCGGCTTGGAAGTTTTCCATTTCAAAAACACCCATAGGACCGTTCCATAAAATCAATCGAGAATTTTCAATTATTTCTGCACAATCCTTAGCCGTTTTAGTTGCAACATCCAATCCCATCCAGCCTTCTGGAATTTCATCAATTGCAACTGTCTGCCGATTTGCGTCATTAGAAAACCCGTCAGCGATCACTGTATCAACAGGAATGTACAAATTCACACCTTTATCTTTCGCTTTTTTAATTATTTCAAGAGCCATTGGTAAAAAGTCGTCTTCAACCAATGAATTTCCCACTTTTCCTCCTTTGGCTTTGACAAAAGTGTATGCCATTCCACCACCCACAATGAGGTTATCTACTTTATCCAGTAAACGTTCAATTATTGTAATTTTCGAAGACACTTTTGCCCCACCTACAATTGCTGTTAATGGTTTTTCTGTGCTATTCAATACTTTATCTACACTATCGATTTCTCCCTCGAGCAAAAACCCAAACATTTTATCGTTAGGAAAGAACTTAGCCACAACTGTAGTACTTGCGTGCGCCCGGTGCGCAGTTCCAAAAGCATCATTTACGTAGACATCTCCGTGTTTTGAAAGTGCCTCAGCAAAGCTCTCAGTTCCTGTCGTTTCTTGTTTGTAAAAACGCACATTTTCTAACATCAAGACTTCACCTGCCTTTAAGTTTTTACTCATTTCTAATCCTTCAGCACCAATACAGTCGCCTCCAAACTTTACATCAACTCCCAACACTTTTGACGTATGCGCCACAATTTGCTGCAACGAAAACTCAACATCCGATGCATCTTTAGGTCTCCCTAAATGTGACATCAAAACAACACTTCCGCCCTTTTTAAGTATAAATTGTATCGTTCTGGCAGCAGCTCTAATACGCGTGTCATCTGTAACCTCTTTGGTTTGTTTGTCCAATGGAACATTAAAATCTACACGAATAAGTGCTCTTTTTCCCGAAAAATCGTATGAATGTATGCTTTGCATGTTTGTTGTTTTTGATGTATGCAAAGATAGTCAATCCCTAAAATTGTACAACCGCCCAAAAGCACTATCTTTATATAAAAAACTATAAACACATGAAGTCAATAATTTTATTTTCACTATTTACGCTTTTTTCAATAAGCTCAAGTTTTTCGCAAATTTCTCACGATTTGGAAATCTATTCTGAAAACGGACTAAAATTCACCTTAATAATTAATGGTAGAACTATGAATGAAGTGCCGGTGAGCAATATTCAGGTTATGAATACGGATAAAGATTATATCAATGCTAAACTTATTTTCGAGGATCCGAACATTCCAGAAATCCAAAAGAAAGTTCTTCAATTAGCAGATCCCGGAGAAGGAACAACAAAATCTCCAGTTTCGGTCGTATATAAAATAGTAGAAACAAAAAAGGGTGAGCAGGTTTTGCGTTTTGCTTCTCGTTCTCATAAAAAAATTCAAGAGGCGGGTGACATAATCATAATAGAATCTAACCCTCAGCCTGTGAATGGTAAAATTGTAATCAGCTGGTAAAGTAAATAAAACATACTCAAAAAATGAGAATTGAAGAAATCATGAGCTCTCCAGTTACGGTAACGAGCAGAAACAACAAAGTTTTTCATTTAAAAGATCTTATTACTCGAAAAAACATTAATGCTGTCCCTGTTTTAGAGGAAGACGGAACTATTACAGGAATTATTTCAACAAGTGACGTTGCGAAGTGTCACGATGAAAACGAAATAGTACAAAATTTAATGTCTGATCGGGTACATATTGTCCTTAAAAATAATCGTGTGCAAGATGCTGCTGGAATAATGGTAAAACATAACGTACATCACTTAGTTGTCATGGAAGACGGACAAGTTGTTGGAATCGTAAGTTCAATGGATATAATGAAAGTGTACGCAGAAAACTAAGCGTTTTCTTTTTATGTCAGATACTCCAAAAATATTTACGCTTCAACAAGTCGTCTCTTCTATTCGAAAAACAATTGAGGAGCGTTACCAGCAATATTATTGGGTAAAAGCAGAAATGCATAAGTTAAATCGATTTGCGAGTGGTCACTGCTTTCCTGAATTACTTCAAAAAGAAGACGGGAAAATTGTTGCTCAAATTCGCGGAACCATTTGGAATCATCAATTCGAGCAAATCAACCAACGATTTATTCAAGTTGTAAAAGAGCCTTTAAAAGAAGATACAACGTTATTAATGCAGGTGAAAGTAACCTTTCACGAATCCTATGGCTTAAGTCTACAAATAGTAGATATCGATCCGAATTATGCACTGGGAGAATTGCAACGGGAACGGCAAGAAACACTACGAAAACTTCAAAAAGAAGGGCTAATTAATGCAAATCAACAACTTCAATTTCCTTTGTTACCAAAGAGAGTAGCCATTATTTCGGCAGATTCAAGCAAGGGATTATCCGATTTCATGCAGGTTTTGGATAAAAATGAATGGAACTATTCCTTTTTTACCATGTTGTTCCCCGCGTATTTACAAGGTGATAATGCAGCAAGCTCTATCATTACACAATTAGAAAGAATCAAAAAAGTTCTTCATTATTTTGATGTGGTGGTAATTGTGCGCGGTGGTGGTGGTGAAGTTGGGTTGTCTTGTTACAACAACTATGAGCTTTGTAAAGCAATTGCTTCCTTTCCCTTGCCTGTATTGACAGGAATTGGTCACTCAACTAATTTAACAGTAGCAGAAATGATTGCCTTCAGAAACGCAATCACCCCGACAGAACTTGGCGACTTTTTACTGCAAGCGTTTCACAACTTTTCTGAGCCATTGAAAGACGCACTAAAAAGTATCAAATACTATGCTGTTGCCAAAGTAGAAGATGAAAAAACTGATTTGAACAACCTATCAAAGCATTTTAAAAATGGAGCGCAGCAGTCGTTGTACAACAATCATCAAAAACTAATTGCACAAAGTCGTGAAGTAGGATCTAACGTGCGTTATAATCTGCAGCATAACAGACAAAAAATTGAACGATTGACTCAAAATACGTTACGTGAATCTGTACATATATTTCAGCGAGAACAGGAAAAAATTGAATTAATTAAGGATGGAATACCACGGATGTTGAAGTCCGCAATTTTCCAAGAAAACAATCGCCTTGACAACCTATTTCACTCTGTTCAGTTAATGGATCCGATCAACGTCTTAAAACGAGGTTTTTCAATTACCACAATTAACGGAAAAACGTTAAAAGATGGTAATAAAGGACAAAAAGGAGATGAAATTGTAACAAAAACAGCTAATTTTAACATAAAATCGACAATAATCGATATCAAGGAAAACGATGAGTAAGGATTTAAAATACACAGATGCATTCGAAGAATTAAAGCAAATTGTTTCTGACATCGAAGACGGAGAGATTTCTGTAGATGAATTAAGCATAAAGGTAAAACGAGCTTCAGAATTGATTAAAATCTGTAAAGAAAAATTGACATCAACCGAGGAAGATGTGAATCAGATTCTAAAAGAATTGGAAAAGAATTAATTATGAAAAAAGCGTCATTTTTATCAAATATCGAATGGAACGAAAACAAGCCAGCAATACAAGTTCTTGTAGAAACATCAGCCACAAAAGAAATTCGAATTGCTATGCAAACAGGCCAATTTATGAAAGAACATAAAGCTCCATTCCCAATTATAGTGCAAGTTATCCAAGGAAGTATTAAATTTGGCGTTGAAGGAGAGGAATTACAATTAAAAATTGGCGACATAATCGGATTGGAAGCGAATGTTCCTCACGATTTAGTTGCACATGAGGATAGTGTGGTGCGACTTTCACTTTCAAAAATGGACACTTTAGAACGCGTTAAAAACGTATAGTATTTATGGATATAAAAATGCCAAAAAAACCAATTTTGCTGACCTACGAGGAAACAGAATTGGGGATTCTAATCGCGATGGAAGCCTCAGAGCTGGCAAAAATCAATGCATATAGAAAAAGTCAAGGTAAAAGTGATGCTAATACCGTTTTGGCCTATCCCTTTGTGCATTGCGAAATCCAAGATTCATTAAAAATTGATTTTGATCAAAAAAATGAATATTTGATCGATAACTTGAAAAAGTTTACTGATTAAACCCTCTTGTAGTATCTTTCTTGTTCAAATTTCAATTATTTCACCTTATCTTTGCGCCCAAATTTTGAGCTATGGTATCGGTAGATAATTTAACGGTTGAGTTTAGTGGAAGCACCTTGTTTAGTGATGTTTCCTTCGTCATCAACGAAAATGACAAAATCGCCTTAATGGGAAAAAACGGTGCTGGGAAATCGACATTGTTAAAAATTCTTGCAGGCGTAAACAAGCCAACTCGTGGTGGCGTTTCTGCTCCAAAAGATACTGTAATAGCCTATTTACCTCAGCATTTATTGACACAAGATGATGCAACAGTTTTTGAAGAAACATCAAAAGCATTTGCTAGTATCTTCGCCATGAAGGCGGAAATGGATCGTTTAAATGACGAATTAACAATTCGAACTGATTACGATTCTGACGAATACATGAAAATCATCGAGCAGGTTTCTGAATTAAGTGAAAAATACTATTCTATTGAAGAAATCAACTACGAAGCTGAGGTTGAAAAAGTCTTACAAGGATTAGGTTTCTTGCGTTCTGATTTCACTCGACCAACTTCTGAATTCAGTGGTGGGTGGAGAATGCGAATCGAATTGGCTAAAATATTGTTGCAACAACCAGATTTGATTTTACTTGATGAGCCTACCAACCATATGGATATTGATTCCATTGAATGGTTAGAAGATTTCTTAATTAACCAAGCAAAAGCGGTAGTTGTTATCTCTCACGACAGGGCATTTGTGGACAACATTACCAATCGTACAATAGAAGTAACGATGGGTAGGATTTACGATTATAAAGCGAAATACTCTCACTACTTAGAGTTGCGAAAAGAGCGTCGTGAACAGCAACAAAAGCAATACGAGGAACAACAGCGTTACATTGCAGATAACCAAGAATTTATTGATCGCTTTAGAGGAACTTTTTCTAAAACAAATCAAGTTCAGTCTCGTGTAAAGATGCTGGAAAAATTAGAAATAATTGAGATTGACGAAGTAGACTCTTCAGCTCTGCGCTTAAAATTTCCGCCAGCTCCACGTGCAGGAAGTTATCCAGTTGTAGTAAAAGAAATGACAAAAAAATACGGCGATCATACCGTGTTCAAGGACGCTTCTTTGGTTATAGAGCGAGGTGAAAAAGTCGCTTTTGTTGGACGAAATGGAGAAGGTAAATCTACCATGATCAAAGCGATAATGAAAGAGATTGAAGTTGAAGGGTCAATGGAATTAGGTCATAATGTTCAAATTGGTTATTTCGCTCAAAATCAAGCTGCCCTTTTGGATGAAAATATTACTGTTTTTGATACAATTGATAACATTGCAAAAGGCGATATTCGAAATAAAATCAGAGATTTACTTGGAGCATTTATGTTTGGGGGAGATAATAGTTCGAAATTGGTGAAAGTACTTTCTGGGGGAGAAAAAACACGTTTAGCAATGATGAAATTGTTATTGGAGCCCGTGAACCTTCTAATTCTTGATGAGCCTACCAATCACTTGGATATGCGAACGAAAGACATTATCAAAGATGCTTTAAAAGCGTTTGACGGAACATTAATACTTGTATCTCACGATCGTGATTTCTTAGACGGCTTAGCTGAAAAAGTATTTGAATTTGGGAACCAACGTGTGAAAGAGCACTTTGAGGACATCAAAGGTTTCTTGGCAACGAAAAAGATGGAGAGTTTGAGTGAGATTGAGAAGAAGTAGTTAAAACTCCTTTAACAATCTGCCTATATCATAAATCAGTGAATCTACTGACGTTACAGAAGTTCCGTCGTAATAGCCTCTAATTCGTTTTTTTCGATCAACTAGAACAAAGTTGTTTGTATGAATAAAGTCGCTTCCAGCATCGCCAAGGTTTTCTGCCTCAGCTGGTTTTAAAACGAAGAATGATTTGCGTGCAAGCTCATACAGCTTCCCCTTATTACCTGTCAAAAACTGCCATTGATGGTCGTTGGCAAAATGACCCTCCGCATAACGTTTCATTTGTTCAACGCTATCAGTTGCCGGGTCCACCGTAAAACTTAATATTTTCACTCCTTCATTGTCGGCAAAGGCGTCTTGAACTCGTTTCATTTGCTTATTCATAATCGGACAAATGGAACCACATGTTGTGAAAAAGTATTCAGCAACAAAAACCTTGTTTTTAACGAATTCTTGTGTAATTACTTCACCATTCTGATTCAAAAAAGAAAAGTCACCAATTTTGTGTCCATATCCTTTGCGGTTCATAAGAACATCTCGGTCTACCATTTCTTCATCCAAATCCACTGGGTTAATAACAGGCAGTAATTTTTCCTCTGGTTGAATCATATAGTAGGTTATCGAAATACCTAAAGTCAAAAAAATCACAAGAAAGATGAATCTGTTCATGTTACAAAGTTATCTTTTCTAAAATCATTTGTACTTTTAAGCAAAAGAAAATTTATGGCTATCAATACAGCGTTACTCAATAAAATATGCACTACTCCAGGTGCTCCAGGTTTTGAAAAAGAAATTCGTGAATTGGTTCTTCGCGAGTTAAAAGGCTTAGTTGACGAAGTAGAAATCGACAACATGGGAAATGTTTACGCTATCAAACGCGGAACAGGCGACAAACGAGTGATGATTGGTGCACACATGGACGAAATTGGATTTATGGTGACACATATTGATGACAATGGTTTTATACGTTTTCATACGCTAGGTGGTTTTGACCCAAAAACATTAACAGCACAGCGGGTAATCATTCACGGTAAAAAAGACATTATAGGCGTAATGGCCTCCAAGCCTATTCACGTTATGACTGCTGATGAGCGAAATAAAGTAGCGAAATTGTCCGATTACTTTATCGATACAGGGCTCTCAGCAGAAGAAGTGAAAGAACTAGTTCAAATAGGAAATCCAATCACGAGAGAACGCGAATTCATTGAGATGGGAAATTGCGTGAATGGTAAGTCTTTGGATAACCGTTTGGCAGTTTTTATACTGATTGAGATGTTTAGAGGGCTAGTTGGAAAAACCGTTCCCTATGACATTTATGGAGTGTTTACGGTTCAAGAAGAAGTTGGAATTCGCGGTGCAAACGTTTCTTCAATGCGCATCAATCCGGATTTTGGATTTGGTTTAGACACAACTATTGCATTCGATTTACCAGGTGCTGCAGCTCATGAAAAAATCACTGAATTAGGAAAAGGAACAGCGATAAAAATCATGGATGCTTCAACTATTTGCGATTATCGAATGGTTGATTTCATGAAAAAAACGGCAGACAAGCACAAAATTACATGGCAGCCAGAAATCTTAACAGCTGGCGGTACAGATACAGCAGGAATTCAACGAATGACAGAAGGCGGTTCAATTGCTGGGGCAGTTTCTATCCCAACACGTCACTTGCATCAAGTAATTGAAATGGCACACAAAGATGATATTCAGGGAAGCATTGACTTACTATCTGCTTGTGTTTCGGAAATTGACCAATACGACTGGGAGATTTCGACAGGCTCAATCACCCAATCTACTATATAATTTCCATAAATTCATTCTCCGACAGGATTGATGACCCAGAAAATGATTTTTTAGATTCGATTATTTATCCAATACCTTCGGGATACGGAAGTAGTCTGAATCTTTTTTTGGAGCATTTTTAAGTACCTCACTTTGACTTAAAGTCACGATTGGCTCATCCTCACGCAAACGATTCACTTCATTTGTCATGAAAACAAGCGGCTCAACATTTTCCGTGTCAACTTCTCTCAACTTGTCCATGAACGTAATTGTTCTTTCCAAATCTTGTCGAATGGCAGCTTTCTTGTCACCATCAAACTCGAGACGAGCTAAATGCGCAATATGATCAACTATTTCTTCTGTTATTTTCATGTGTTCACAAAGATAATAACTATTCTTTGAATTGCGGAAACTCTTTCAAAATCGGAGCATTAATTCTATTAAAACAAGCCAAGCTAAGTTCTTTTTGCGTCATGTTTTCAACCTCTTCTTTCGAAAAATATGGATGAATATGTACTTTTATTGTGCCAGGACTTGCTGGCCCTAAAATGTCCGAAGGGTCCGATAATAAGCGATAATTATTCATAAATGTAATAGGCACGATTGGAACCTTCAAACTCTTTGCCAATTGAAATGCACCTTCTTTGAATGGTACCATTTTAGGATTGTTTTCATCTGGAATTCCCCCTTCAGGAAAAATCATAAGAGACCATCCTTCTTTTACTTTATTGCCAGCAACTATAAGTGATCTTGCAGACTTGATCAAGCTTCCTCTGTCTACTGGAATGTTGAATCGTTTAAAATACGTTTTGATAAGCGGATAGCTTAAAATTTCAATTTTACCTAAAAAGATAAAAGCTTCTTTCGGAACAATTGAGTAAATCAAAAATATGTCTAAGTAAGAGGCGTGATTTGCAACGATGATATAAGGTCCTTGTGGTAGATCATTTTTAGACAAGTGCCTAACAAAATAAAAGCAACAAACACGTACAGTCCAACTCCAAGCAACAAACAGTCTAAATGCGATTCTTTTGGAGTTTTCGGAAAATAAAAACGGAACAATAATAGGATAAAAGATAATTGCAGTTACTACAAAAATCAACCCTATATATAGCTTCCACAGCAACGAAAGTATCCCTCGGATGTATTTCATTCATCAAATTTACAAAATAGAATCATTCAAAACGATTCAACCTAAAATTCGGCTAAAAATGTTAAATTTACACTCTTAAAACACATCTCTATGGCTCGAATTTTAACAGGTATTCAAAGCACAGGAACTCCACATTTAGGTAATATTCTTGGTGCTATTTTACCCGCAATCGAAATGTCTAAAAATGAAGCGAACAATTCATTTTTGTTCATCGCTGATATGCATTCACTAACCCAAATAAAAAACGCCAAAGAACTTAGGGAAAACACCCTAAGTGTTGCTGCAACTTGGCTTGCTTTCGGGTTAGACATAGAAAATGTAGTGTTTTATAGACAAAGTGATGTGCCCGAAACTACTGAGCTGACTTGGTATTTAAGTTGTTTCTTTCCTTACCAACGTCTAACGTTAGCGCATAGTTTTAAAGATAAGGCTGATCGACTGGAAGATGTTAATGCTGGTTTGTTTTCATATCCGATGCTTATGGCTGCAGATATTTTATTGTATGATGCAGAATTGGTTCCCGTCGGGAAAGACCAAATGCAACATATTGAAATGGCACGTGATGTTGCATCAAGGTTCCATGCTAAAATGGGTGAAGTTTTCGTACTTCCAGAAGGCGTTGTTCAAGAAAACACCATGCTAATACCTGGTACTGATGGAGCGAAAATGAGTAAGTCAAAAAACAACACTATTAATCTGTTTTTACCAGAAAAAGAACTTCGAAAACAAATTATGACCATTCAAACGGACTCAAAAGGATTGAACGATGTTAAAAATCCTGATGAATGCAATGTATTTGGTTTATATAAATTACTCGCAAGTGAAAAAGAAATAGAGCAAATGAAGGCCAACTATGCAGGTGCAAACTACGGTTATGGTCATGCTAAACAGGAGCTTTTCGAATTAATACTATCCAAGTATAGTGCACAAAGAGCCAAATATACTTCTCTCATGTTGCACCCCGAAGAAATTGAAAATGCTTTGCAAGTTGGCGCAGAAAAAGCTCGAAAAATTGCAAAAAGTGTTTTGACTAGAGTAAGAGAAAGTTTGGGTTACTAATCGAAGTTCTACTTTTTCTTTTATTTTTGTCTAACTAAACGATACGTTAAATGAAATATTATCACATAATTACTACACTTGTTCTTGCCTTGATTGTCTCTTCATGCGGTGAAACAACAACGGAAGATTTAGTCGCAGTTGGAGGAAAAAAATATGGCGGTGAATTTAAATTCATGTCAGAAGAAAAAATCACCACATTGCTTCCTACTTCATCAGGAACTCAATACTCTTCTCGATTAATTTCACAAATTTTTGAGCCTTTACTTCAGCTAGACCCCCAAACAATGGCCGTTATTCCAGCGGTAGCGGAAAGCTTCAAAGTAAGTAATAATGCGAAGGTTTACACATTTACGATTCGAAAGGGAATTAAATTTCACTCTGACGACTGTATTGGTGACGATCACGAACTTGATGCGCACGATGTTAAGTTTTCTCTTGACCTGGCGTGCTCTGGTTTGGCAGTTAACAGTATTGGATATTTATTAATCAATCGTATTCAAGGAGCGAGTGAGTTCAATAAAAAATCTAAAAATTCGTTACCAAAAGGAGGTGTGAGTGGAATTAAAGTGATCAACGATCATACGGTTCAAATTACATTAGTAAATTCCTTTTCTGGATTTGAAAATATTTTAACTCATTCTAGTTTGGGTATTTTCCCACAAGAAGCATGGGACACATACGGCAAAGAGATTGGCAAGCACCCTGTAGGATCAGGTCCTTTTGCTTTAGAGTCAATGGAAGATGAAAAAATCGTATTAAAACGAAATAACGCCTATTGGAGAAAAGATGAATTAGGAAACCAGTTGCCCTTTTTGTCAAAGGTAATCGTTTCCTATGCAAAGGATAAAACAAGCGAACTTTTAGCCTTCAGAAAGTCAGAGTCGGACCTTGTTCTTGAAGTTCCAGTTGAAGTGATTGAAAATATTCTAGGAACTTTAATTGAGGCGCAGAACGGTAAAAACATTAAGCACAAAGTAGAATCCGAGTCAAGTATGAGTATGGGTTATATTGCTATGGCCATTGAAAGTAAAGAGTTTAGTGATGTTCGTGTACGAAAAGCATTTAATATTGCTGTGGATCGTGAAGTAATTATCAACGATTGGATTGATGGAGAAGGCTGGGCGGCTACCCACGGTTTTGTTCCTAAAATGAATAATTATCCTATTGAAAAGGTTGTTGGACATGCGTATAACCCTGAAAAAGCAAAAGCATTAATGAAGGAAGCGGGTTATCCAAATGGCGAAAACTTCCCGACGTTAGATTTCTATGTAAACACCACTAAAGGATCAACGGTTTATAAAGCTGTTTCTGGTGTTGCTGCACAATTAAAAGCAAACTTGAACATAAACCTTAATATTAAGTTATGTACGATTGATGAACGTGAAGCAGCAATTCATTCTGGAAAAGCAAAAATTTGGCGAGCTGGTTGGGTGGCAGACTACCCAGATCCAGAAAATTTCTTGGCGATGTTTTATAGTGGAAATATAATGAAAGAGTCTTCAATGATGAATAACTTCAGGTTCAAAAATGCTGAGTATGATGCTCTTTTTAAAGAAGCATTGTTGGAGTCTGATAGTGATAAACGTATCGATTTATTGGTGAAATGTGACCAGATGGTTGTTGATCAAGCAGCTATAATGCCTCTGAGAACTGAAGACCACATCGTTTTAGTGAATTCACGTGTTAGAGACTTTAAAGCCAATTCAATGGAAAGCCTTAATTTGACTGAAGTCTTTATTAAAGAGCCTAAAGATTAATCGAATTTTAAGTAAATAAATGAGAACGGAGCAGAAATGTTCCGTTTTTTTATGCACTCAATATTTCTTTCACCACGTCAAATGTTTCAAGGTTATCGAAACGTGGAATGTGCACTTTATAGTATTCGAGCATTATATTCAGCGCCTCATCTCTCGTTTGCTTATTATAATTATCTGAAGTTGACGAATGCATTATGCTGCTTCTAATTAAATCTGTTCCAGGTCCAGAAACAATACGCTCAAACGAGTTTGTAGTTGATTGAAAAACACCTGTATGAATATTAAAAAAACTCCCATCCTCGTCCTCAAATTGCGGTTTAAGTCCCAACACATCAGAAAAATCGACTAAAAATTGAAGAGGCAAAACTCCCTTATTTTTTTCATTCTCCAATCTATTTGAAAAGTTCGCTAAAAACTGAAATACGTTCTCATCCCTATCTCCTTGGTGCATACATTTTTTCACACATTCAACGCAAAAAAAAGCTATTGTGGAAGATATCGGATTAAATTGAAAAGTAGTTGATTGGGCACTTTCTACCGCTGTTATATTTAAAAGGTCAGAGTTTTTATGCCCATAATATGACAATTCACAAACAGCCAATGGAAAAAGAGAGTGAGCCTTTTTTTTACCTCCGCGAAATAAAAATTTCTGCACTCCATTTTCTCGAGTAAAAAACCAAACGATCAGACTTGAATCGGAATAAACAGATCGATGCAAAAAAATTCCCAGGTCATTCGATTTCATTATTTATCAGTCGTTAACCACAAGGACTTTTCCAACTTTTTTACCTTTTCCTTCATTAGCAGCCGTCCAAATTAAATATACTCCCGTTCCAACGGGCTCACCGTTAAGCGTTTTACCGTTCCACGTAGCAGTTCCTCCGTTTGAAGTTGTACTATAAACAAGGTTTCCTGCAACATCCGTTATTTTTACATCCGAATTATATCGAATTCCTTGTATAGTAATTGGCCCGTCAAAATCAGGTCTAGCTGGATTTGGGAAAACAATTACATTTTCATAATCAGGGTCTTCGTATGTTGCATCAGTTCGGTAGGATACTAATCCTTTATCAGTAATAATAAACAATTCACCTGTTGATTGATCTAGTTCCAAATCAACGATCGTATTGGAAATAAGTGGTGAATTTTCCATCGTGTGTTGCTCCAAAATATCTAGACCATCGGCAGACATTAATACTATTCCTGCACTAGCCGTTCCAAACCATTTTCTATTTGCACCATCAACTACAATAGATGTAATATCTGTTGCTCCCAAAACATATTCAACATTTCCTTCGAACTCAATTTTAATCCGTTGAGCATCAAAATCGCCAGCACCACCATCAAACGCCGCATCAGAATTATACAGTATTGCAAAGCCAGCATCAGTTCCAATCCAGATCTCATTATCAAAATCAACTGCAATAGCGTTAATTTGATTGGAGGGCAAGTTCCCTTGATTCTGTCCCATTGTCAAACGAATTGTTTTATCATCGCCAAGCGACGAAATCGTACCATTATCTTTAAATCCAAATAATCCCGCATCCTTGATAGAAACCCACTTATTACCATTGTAATCAATGGCCATTTTTTGCGAATGCTTATTCTTCGATCCAGCGGCTAAATCAAATTGATACCACTCATTTTCTTTTGTTAACACTTTCAACGGTTTATTCGAGTATCCATTTAATATCCACAAGTTGCCAGATTCGTCATATTTAAGATCAGTAACTTCAGACGACCCATTCCCTATACTTCCCCATTCCAAAATAGAATTATTTGGTGTTAGAGTATCTGTAACTTGTCCGTCGTCAGCTAATAAAGACAGTGGTACAAGAGAGTAGCTTCCGACCGCAATTTGATTTTCATTAACTGGATTAATTGAAACCGCAATTGCATCCCAAAAGTTTGGAGTATTCCAAAGAGTCATATTCGCAGGGTCTTTCAATTTCCACTTTTCATCTTCAAAAATATATATCCCTGAACGATTAATAGTACCGGACTCACCAGACAAGCTCCCTCCAGCCACAACTAATTTTCCATTGTACCAGTCCATTGAATAATAACTATTCTTCGGTGGCCCGGGAAATGATATGTCAAGGGAATTAGCAAAAGAGGTGTATTTTACCAGTCCGTTTTCTTCATCCGCAACCCAATAATGACCATCCGCTCGTGCAACTCTCCTTGGGCGTACATTACCGCCAGAAGAATACGACAGAATTGACTCTTCAGTTGTAAAATCACTTTTATAAATCTTTGATCCATCGAAAAAATGAACCGCCAAATTATTATCGACAGCATTAATGGATTTTATTTCCATGGCAAAAAGCTCATTAACAACTGATACCAATCCTTGATCTTCCAGTCTAAATACACTGTCCAATCCAAAGGAGTCATCATTATATAAAATATAAATTTCATTATTAGAAACTTCAATTTCCGAATATTGATTATTTGTTAAAACAGGAACACGGGTGTCTACTTGCCATTGGGTAGGGTCGGCTAAAGCAATATTCGAGGTTTTTCCTTTATAAAGTCTGTCACTCGTAATAGCATAAATAGAATCGTTTTTAAATGCAATATCTAATATTGATTCGTTACCATTTGTAGGATAATACGTGTCACGAACTTCATTCTTTGCAGGGTCTAACTTTACAATCGAAAAACCGGTTGCAGCGTATATAAAGTTTCCGTGTTCCACCAAGCGATTTATGGTTTTAGAGCCTTGTATTTCAGCCAGTTTTATCGCTGAAATATTCGTAACTCTATTGTCACTTATTTTGTCAATATTTCCATTTTCATAGCCAATCCAAACACTATTGGCGTATTTTCCAAGACATGAAACTGAAATGTCAGACAATGAATTTACTGCATCCCATATCGTTGTTTCTCCAGAGGCAAAGTCATATTCACAAACTCCGTTAACATATGCAGCGTATACTCGATTATTGAATGCAACAACATCATGCGCATTTTTGGAAGGAACATGTAAACGCCATTGTCCAGTTCCTACTTGCGCCATCGCAGTGTGAAATAATCCAATTACAAAAAGAGATATCAGTAGTCGCATTTGTTTTGTTTTCTATGACATTAACGGTAAAACATCAAAATTATTTGAAATAATAGGAAACACAAACAAATTCGAAAGAACCTTGCGTTTATCTGAGGGCAATATTAACTTTACCGTTCAAAAGAACAAGATTCTTTTCAAAAGGCCCCGTGGCGCAACTGTATAGCGCACTGGATTTCGGCTCCAGCGGTTACAGGTTAGAATCCTGTCGGGGTCACAAAAAAGCACTCCTAATGGAGTGCTTTTTTTCTTGTAAAGAATGAACTATTAGAATAGAGTGGTTAAGGCTCTAAGACTTGATGAACATAATTAGAAGCTGCCGAACTTGCGTTAAAAGCACTTGCAACATCGTATAAAAACCAATCGTCGTTTAGGTATAGCCATACTTGTCTATGACCATTATCAAGTTCGCTTGAACTATAAAGTGTTGTAGTATTGTATCCGTATGGCAGCCAATTTTTTCCTTTTTTCTTGATCGATGAATATTTCAATTCAAGATTTGGTAAGCCAAACTCAATGATTGATCCATCTTCGAGTTCTTTCGATACAATACTAGCCCCACCAAAGGAATATTCCATTAATAATAAACTTTTACCGTCTTTTGGTGTTAAAAAAGGCAATGTATATTCGAGGTTACTTCCACTAATGTTGGTGGTTGCGTCCATGAACCCGTCATGGGCTTCCACTCTCACAAACGGTTTTAGATCGCTCTCTTGAATTTCTGCTCCTTTGGACTTGAGTATTTCGTTGAGTTTTGCCATTCTCGACATAAGTTTACCGTATTTCCCTTCTTCAGTAGAACGTTTTGTTTTTGTGCCATAAATTGCTTTCCATCCACCTGTTTCATAAGATTCGTAGTTTTCAGCTTTGGCGCCTAGTTCCATATAACAATACCGACTTAAAGGTAATACTGCCTCTGCAGGGTCCCTATCATCAAGTTTTGAATTGGTGATAATCCACTTGTCATTAACCTTAGCAACACTCAATGTAAGTTTGTGTCCATCTTCGCTAGAACAGTGCATGACAGAATGATCATCTGCAAAATTACCTTCTGTTCCTTTGAAGTACACAAACAAGTATCGTTGTCCTGGTTGAGGAACATTTTGATTAAAGTCGTTATCACCTGTTATTTCTTGGATTTCAATGAAATTATTAAGTGCGGTGATTTCTCCATTTTCTGCTGCTGTGTAAAAAATATCTTTAATCTCTTGAGTTGTAAACTCTTTATGCCCATATTCTTCTCCACCTTCTAATCGGTATCCGTTAAAATGCCAATTGCCTATTTTACAATATTCCCCATCATAAGTTGTCCGTTTGTAATCCATGTAGATTCCTAATTCTTTATAGATTCCCGCAGCGTTTTTAGGCGTTGTAACTATCCACTTTGCAAAAGCTGCATCATCTGGCCAAGCGTTACCACGCTTTCTCATGGTTTTACCACATTCGGTTAAACTGATTGAAAAAACGCTTCCATTATAACCTTTCCAATTGTCACTTTGAATGGTAAGTTTGCTCCAATCTACTCCTAGCACTTCAGTAATCTCTTGTCGCAGTTTGCTATTGGTTTGAATGAATTTTTCGCATTCTGCTTTTGTTGGGAAATTGTTCTGTGCAACACAAACATTTACGAGTAAACCGAATGTCATTATTGAAATTAATTTTATCATTTTGTGCTTAATTTTTGATTACAGCACAAGTATGGGAAGAACGAATCGCATAAGCGTAATAAACATGGATGTTTTTAGCCTTTCTGGCTGTCATTAATTTTAATGACAGCTGATAATCAACGCATTACATACTGTTAAATAGATTGGGTGAGTATTACCTTATTATAAATGAGCGATGCTTCTGTACGGTTAGAAACTTTCAATTTGGTATAAATTCTTTTAGAATAGGTGCGTACGGAAGTTACAGAAAGTCCTAATTTGTCTGAAATCTCTTTATCAAGAAGCCCTGCCGAAATTAAGTGTAAAACCTCTCGTTCTCTTTCCGAGAGAGAAGCATAAATCTCACCAAACTCCTGTTCTACTTCGGCTTTTAAATTTTCGATGTTTTTAATGCGTTCATGCAGCACACTACGTTCATGATATTGGCCAATATAACTTCTAGCAGCCAAAACTCCGAAAAGGATGAATTCGAACGTCAAACCAAAAACAGGACAGTTATCTACAAAAAAAGATGTTGGAATGGCTCCTGTTTTACTTATTGACCATATCATTAAAAATCCAAAATAAACCAACCAACCAAATGATAATAATAAAGCTGTTCTATTCTTGTATTTGAAGTAAATAATTAAACCTACTACAACATTGAAAAATATGAACAATGATGGTATGATAAAATGAATTTGCGATACTATTTGCCGAGGAATAATAAGCGGAGTAAACATCATTATTCCTAGAATGGAAAATGCAACAACGTAAGCCCTGTTTAATCCTTTGGAAAGAATGCGTATGTTTAATAATTGATAGCTTAATAATGCCGCTGCACCCCAGTATAAATCAACAAAGTATACGAATGACCATTTATAAAAAGGCAGAAATGAACTAGGACCAAATTGATACAAATAACCGTTTGTGAATAATATCATTCCTATAGAAGCAATACTGTAGAGAATAAAAGTTGGCAGTCCACTTATTTTGGTGAAGAAATACAAGAACAGTACAATGGCCAGATAAATTAGAATGAGCGCAAGAATCACTGAATAAAAGGTGAGTTTAAAGGATTCTTCCTTTGTAAGACTAATCGAATCTATGAGCCAAATGTCGAGCATTGAAATACAGTCAGACTGAAAAGAAATATAGATACAATCTCCGGGCTTTACTTCTGGTATTTTTAGCGATATCACAGAGTGTTCATTATTCACTTTTTTACGGATCAATAGACCTGCTTTAGCTATTTTCCAATTTCCTTTTGTGCCAACATAGAGGTAAACTTTATCTATGAACACATTCTTACTTATCACATATAAATCTTTTTGTGATACGGCTTTTTGGTCTAATTTCAGCCAATAAGTGTAATTAGTAAAGGATTGTTCTTTTACTTCTTGAGTAAACGTTTTAAAATGAGATGTATGAGATGAAGATGAGACTTCATCGATGGTAAGAAATCCAGTTGTGTCCACATAGCATTTTGCGTGATCGAATAGGTTTCCCTGATAGGCTTTTGAATTTCTTGCCAATAACAGTGTAAGGATTATCAAAAGTCCTTTAAACCATGAAGTGGAGCTCATCTCTTAAGTAATAGGGTTCATTTGTTTATAGTCGTCTAATTTAACATATAGATGGGGGAATCGAAAGAAGATTGAATAAAAAATATTTAGATAAATTCGGGTCTCATTTATTTGTTTGATGTGTATTTGAAAGAAAGGCAATAAAGAAATGAAAACTCTATTTGATTATGTAGGGTTTTAATCCAGACGAATCCAACTAAAAAGAGGATTGATAAAAACCGGGGCTCTTTTTTTATTATAGCCTAGAGCTTTCAAACATTATCAGTCGATTAACGTCCTCCAAAAGGTTTAAACCTGCCCCACATTGGGTCACAATAGAAAGCCCAGAACACTGTGCTGAGCGATTTTATTCTTCCATTTTAATTCACACCCAAAAGTAAAGTTGTTTGTTATTTAACAAATTGTTCAGAAGTGCATGTGGCTCCGATTATTTTTATACTTTTGAACATATTGTTATAAAGTTCAAATTAATTCTACTGTCAAATGTCGGCCAACAAAACTAAAATATTATCCAAGTCCAAAGAGCTATTCGAACAGTATGGCTACCAAAAAACGACATTAACGGATATTGCGAAATCCGTTGGAAAAGTTAAAACGGCCATTTATTATTATTTCAGCGGAAAAGATGAAATTTTTGCTCAATTGGTTGAAACAGAGGCAGAGGCATTTAATAAAACTCTTTTTAGCACAGTCGAAAAGGTGAATAACCCAATTGAAAAATTGGAATTATATATTGATACCCGAATGAAGTTAATGCTTCAACTGTCAAGCCGATATAGTTTCCTGAAACAAGACTTTTTTGAATTAATGCCTATCGTGGAAGCCAATCGACTAAGCTCTGACCAAAAAGAAATAAAATATGTTGCTGCCATTCTAGAAGAAGCATTGGAAAACAATACGATCGAAATTTTAGATGTTGATTTTTCAGCAAAAATGATCGTCAACACACTTAAAGGACTTGAAGTTCAGATGTATGTTACTGATCAAATCGTAATTATCCCAACTGAAACTAAAAAATTTAGAGAATTTATTCTCTACGGCGCAATAAAACTTAAATCATAAACTATGAAAACTCTCCTACTCTCTATTTCTACATTTTTACTATTCGGACTTTCTATTGCTCAACAACAAATTGGGCACATGACAAAAACATTCGTTGATGCATCCCGCAATAACCGCAATATCCAAACTGAAATTTACTACCCTGCAATCACAGCCGGCAACAATGTTACTGCCTCTCCAGGTGAATATCCTGTAATTGTATTTGGACACGGTTTTGTAATGGCGTGGGATGCATACACGAACTTATGGGAAGAATTTGTACCTCGAGGGTATATAATGGTATTCCCAAGAACAGAAGGGAATGCTTTTTCTACGAATCATCAAAACTTTGGTTGGGATTTGCAATTTTTAGTAAACGAAATTCAAAATGAAGACGTTCTTTCAACTTCACCTATTTACAACGTCGTTTCGCCAGCAACAGCTTTAATGGGTCATTCAATGGGCGGTGGTGCTGCATTTTTGGCTGCGGATTCGCTTTGTTCAAACGGCAATCAATACTTAAAAACACTAGTCGGATTAGCTCCAGCCGAATCCTCAACGAACGGTGTTTCATCAATATCATCTTCAACAAACATCACGGTTCCTGCACTAATTTTATCTGGTGTTCAGGATGGAGTTACGCCTCCAATTGACCATCATATTCCCATGTACAATGCACTCGGAGCAACTTGTAAAACTATACTAAACATAATTGGCGGCGCTCACTGTTACTTTGCAAACACAAATGCTGCTTGTGATTTTGGAGAGTCAACTTCATCAAACGGTATTTCAATTTCCAGAAACGAACAGCATTCAATCACTTTTGATTTCGTAAACTCATGGCTCGACTATACTTTGAAAAATGACTGTAATGCATTCACGGTTTTTCAAGACTCTGTCGTCACATCAACAAGAATTAGTTACAGCCAAACGTGCAACATAAATATTCCAATTATTGACAATACCATCTCTGTTTCAACTACATCGTTAACTTCAAATGAGGCGAACGCGACCTCTTATCAATGGTTCGACTGTTCAAGTAATACACCAATACCATCAGAAACGTATCAACTTTTTTCACCTATAACGAACGGTAGTTACGCTGTTGAAATAGAAGTAAATGGGTGTAAGGAGATTTCAAATTGCGTCAACTTCACCAATACTTTGGACGTAACTGAAATAGTGAGTTCAACCTTTAACATTTATCCCAATCCAGCAAATGATAAAATAACTATTGACACAGACATCAAAAGTGCATATTCCATTAACATTACCGATCTAAATGGAAAAATAATTTATTTAGATGACGAAATGCAGAATGGAAAAGTAGTTAATGTCCATCACTTGGAAAAAGGATGCTATTTAATAAATATTTATACTGAAAATCAAAAGATCATCAAACGCTTTGTTAAACAATAGTAGTTTAATCGGTTAGGTAAGACCCCTCTTTAATATTTTTTAGAGGGGTTTTTTTATGCCTTCGCTAATTTCTTTCTACATTGCAGATTATCTTTAGTATTAATGAGAGGAATTGAACCAAAACAACACTATGATGTTGTAATTATCGGAGGAGGAATTAGTGGTTTAACCTCAGCTGCTTTGTTCAGTAAAGCTGGCATTTCTTGTTGTGTTATTGAAATGGACAACAGACCTGGTGGCTACTTAGCTGGGTTCAGACGACATGACTTCCGATTCGATTCTGCAATTCATTGGCTAAATAATTGCGGTCCAAATGGGCTGGTGACCAAGATTTTCAAAATAATTGGAGACGATTATCCAAAATGTCGCGACCAAAAACGAATTCGACGTTTTGTAAGCGATGAATTTGACTACTTAGTAAGTAACAACCCGGACGAACTAAAAGAAGAATGGATTAAGGAGTTTCCGCACGAAGAAAAAGGAATTCGACGCTTTTTTAGGGACGCAAAAAAAATTGGAAAGTCATTTGACCGCTACGCAAACCTAAGTAGAACAATGAACTCGATGAAATGGTATCAGATTCCGTTTCATGGTCTAAAAATGCTTCGTTTTGCAATGCCTTTTATACCACATGTTCGATTTGTTGGAAATGAGAAACTAAAAAAGGGGTTAAATCGCTACTTTAAAGATGAAAAACTTCATCGTGTATTTTGTTCTGAGCCAGACGTATTATCCTGTCTAATACCCATTTCTTGGGCATATATTAAAGATTTTCAGCTTCCACCAGATGGTGGAAGTCAAAGTTTTCCTGAATGGTTAATGTATGCGACAGAAAAAATGAACGGCGATATCTTTTTTAAATCGAAAGTTACCGAAGTACTGGTGGAAAATAATGTTGCAAAAGGAGTGCGATTCGATCATCGTGGTACGCAACACGAAATAAGAAGTAATTATGTTATAGCAGCCTGTGATGCGGAAACATTGTTCGAAAAAATGTTACCTGAAAAGTCCGTTCCAATTCTTATGAAAGAACGTTTAAAAAAAGCTCCATTGTACGCCTCGGCAATTACAATTGCACTTGGTATCGATTGCCCGTCAGAGGATCTTGGATTGGATGAGGAAATTATTTTTCTTGCAGATCCGACAGTAAGTAGAGACGAATTAGGACAAGGTGATCCTCATTTAAGTGGAATACACATTCTTGCCTCTACGGTGCGTGACAAGTCACTTTCACTGCCTGAACATGGAACAATAACCTTATTTATTCCTGCTTGGATGGATAACAACAATTACTGGGGCTGTGAAAAAGATGAAAATGGAAACTACATTCGCGGTGAAGAATACAACGCATTGAAACAAAAATATGCAGACATTCTGATCGAACGTGTAGAAGAAAAATTGATTCCAAACCTACGCAAACACATACTTTATTGTGATGTGGCAACTCCAATCACTCATCATCGCTATACTGGAAATAAGAACGGAACAATGATGGCCCAAAAACCAGGTAAAGAAAATTACCAAGGCAAGGTTGCATCATATGTTACGCCTGTTAAAAACCTTTATTTAAGCGGACATTGGGCTGATTTAGGAGGTGGAATCCCAATTGCCATTAAATCTTCTATCAATACAACTTTATTGGTACTGCAAACGGAAGATAAAAAACGATTTAAGCTTTTAGCAAATTACATGGATGGCAAAATCGGCTTGGACAAATTAAAATCATCCGATTTATTGACCAAATACGACAATTCTTGGGTGAAGGAACCGACTCCCGCTCAAAAGAAAATGAAACGCAGAGAAGAAGAAGCTTAACTTATTTCTCTCAATAAAAAACATTGTACTTTTGTAGTCTTATTTCACAGCAAATGAAAAACATTCTCTTAATAGTTGCTTTGGCAATTGCATCTTCTTTGAGTGCTCAATCCGATACCATCACAATCGTTTCCTACAATTTACTCAACTTTCCAGATGGTAGAAATGACTGCGGTTCAAACACCAACGTTCCGAACAGATTTGATACGTTAAGAAAAATCTTGAACTACGCTCAACCAGACATTTTTGTAGCATGCGAAATTCAAAACAAACGAGGCGCTGACAGCGTTTTAACACGATCGTTAAATGTGTTTGGTGAAACAAATTATGCGGCAGCAAATTATCACAACGATTCTAATGGTGGTGATTTACAGAACATGTTGTATTACAACTCCACCAAATTGATTTTGCACGAACAACATGTCATTGAAACCAGTGTCCGTGATATTGATCATTATGTTTTGTATGTCAACGATCCAAATTTGTCGAATTTATTTGACACAACTTTTATAGAAGTTTACATGTGTCATTTAAAAGCTGGCTCTGGATCTTCTGAGCAATCAATAAGAAATGACCAAGTGACATTACTCCGCAATTATATTGATGCTCGACCGCAAAATAGAAATCATTTTGTTTGCGGTGATTTAAATGTTTACCGAAGTACTGAAAGTTGTTATCAAAACCTAACTACTGGTGGTTCCAATCCATTGATCGACCCAATAAACGCTCCCGGAAATTGGAATAATAACGGTTCTTTTGCCTATTTGCATACGCAATCCACAAGAAATGGTCAAAACCTAGATTGTGGTTCTCAAGGTGGTTCTGACGATCGCTTCGATCAAATTTTAGTTAGTGGCACAGTAATGAACGGAAGTGACAGCTTAAAATATCTACCAAACTCATACGACGCAATTGGCAACGATGGAAATCACTTCAATTCAAGTCTAATAGCTGGTCCCGTAAACAGTCAGTATCCAGACAGTGTTGTAAAAGCCCTATATTATATGTCAGATCATTTACCGGTTACACTAAAAACTGTTGTTACATATCCAACAAGTAATGGTCTGGCAATTAATCCTGATATTACCAACGTAAGTTGCGATGGAGAAGCGGATGGTGCAATTACTATCAACGCCTATGCTGGTCAAAGTCCGTATACTTATCAGTGGGATTCGAACGCAGGAAATCAAACCAGTCAATCCATTTCAAATTTAAATGCAGGAACCTATTGCGTTACTGTAACAGATGCGTTGTTAGAAGCTGAAAACATTTGTGTTATTGTTGAAGGACCTGAAGAAATAAACTTTAGCCTTTTTCAAAGTGCAGATAATGGAACATGCGATGGAGCGGCTTATGTCGTTATTTCGGGAGATGCTTCAGTTTATACCTATCAATGGAATGATGCTTTAAATCAAACTACACAATCAGCTACAAATTTATGCGGAGGAACTTATACTGTAATAATTACAGGGCCGAACGGGTGCAGTACAACAGCCCAAATTACAGTTGGTGGTGGAACAGGTGGAATAGAAACAACTAATTTAAACCTGTTGTCGGTATCTCCAATTCCTTTTCAAAATGAACTGACTTTAACTTTCGAAAGTCAATTATTGGTAAAAGACATTACAGTGTATTCTTCAGTTGGTGTAAAAATGGTGGAAATTATTTCCCCTGAATTCACTAGCAAAAACTCGCTAAATTTAACAACCGAACATTTTTCGAGCGGAGTTTATTTTATTCATGTCAATACTGAAACAAACACATCAATTGTACAAGCTCTAAAAAATTAATTCTTTGTCTTTACAATTCGAATTGTTTGGTCGTTCAACTTTAAAAAGTAAACGTCTGAATCTAATTTAGAAAGGTCAATTGTGTTTTTCGTGTCACTTAAATGTCCGTGCGCAACTCGCTTGCCCGTCGTGTTGATCAATTCATAGCTTTGCTCAGACAAAAACTCACCTTTAACTATTATTTCTTTATTACTTGGATTGGGATAAACGTTAAAGTGTCCTTCATCAATATTTTCAATGGACAATGCACATGTAGCGCGTAGCCCGTTAATATCATATTTAGATAGAAACTTCCAAATTTCTGTTGAAGCATCAAAATCATGGTTGGTAACTCCAATTGTTACAGGCGCTCCTGGCCAAGTGTGACCACCATTTATAATCTTATAGTGCACAACTTCCGTACACGCATCACCATTTAAATATTCAATGCGCTGAGCGGTACAACCATCGCCGGTGTTGGTGTTGGGAACATTTGTTGTGATTGCTGTAACATCCGTATTGTTATATCCAGACCAAAAATTTAATATACTTTGAACAGATTCAGAAGCAAACGCAGTTCCGTTGTAATTAACTGTAGGATCAGCCGTACCGTGGATTTGCATTATTGCTGTAGGATGGCTAGCTGCGCAAGTTGACATTGTTTGTGGCACCATAGCTCCTGTAACAGAGGCAATTGCAGCGATTCTATTGCTTAATTTACATGCTAAATGAAAACTCATATAGCCACCGTTTGACATTCCTGTAGAATAAACGCGCTCTTCGTCTATCGCATAATCCAACTGAAGTGAATCTATCAAAGCAGATGTAAATCCCAGATCGTCAATCGAAGTTGTGCCCCAAACATTAAAATGGGTATTTCCATTTCCGTCTTCTTTACCTTGAGGGTGAACTATTAAAAACCCTGCTGTATCTGCAATTGGCCTAAAATCACCATAATACATTTGTGCCGTTGCATCGCTTGTATAACCATGAAAATTGAATAACAAAGGTACATTTTGACTTCCTGTATAATTCGCTGGAACATAAAGAATATAATCTCTTTGAAGTCCGTCGTGCATAATTGAAGAAGTTATCGTTTGCTGACTGTGCGCAACATTGCAAGTTACAAGTAGTAGAATTAATAGGTTTTTCATCATTTACAATTTAGAACTCAAATTTACACTAATTTACATTAACCGCCTAAAAAGTTGGTCTTCATCGCCTTATATTTAGATTTAATTTTAATTAACAAAACGCTGTAACCTTTAGTTATTATTCAATTATATAATTTACTTATACTCGCTTAATGAAACATTTTCTTCTCCTCACTTCTCTTATTATAGGTCCATCTCTTTTTGCGCAAACCATCCATCTTACAGCTAAAGTTGTTGGTGAAAACTTAAACGAAGGCGAAGGTCGAGTTTTAGTGGTAAAAGCAGCAGACTCGACAGTTGTTAAGGGAAGTTATTTGGAGTCTTTTGATGTAGATTTAAAGTTTGACGCGACAAAAGACACTGCCTTTCTGTTTGTTGTAGACGTTCCTGAATTCGATAAACAATACATTCCATTTTCTACTTTGAATACAAAGAAAATAGATTTAGGAGAGGTTCGTCTCATCGCTGATTTAACCTTGGATGAGGTTAAGGTGAGTTACAAAAAACCAATGTTCGAACGAACAATGGACGGAATGACAATTAACGTTGAAGGAACAGAATTACAACAACTCAACACCTTGTTTGATGTACTAAAAGCGTCTCCACGGTTGAGTTCACCAGATGATGAATCAATTGAAATTGTTGGAAAAGGAAAGCCACAAATTTTAATCGATAGACAGGCCCTAATTTCGAATGAAGAATTGAAAGCTATTCCAGCTGATCAAGTTGAAAAAATTGAAATCATTACCAATCCCTCCGCAAAATATAAAGCTGGGGGAAGTGGAAATGGGGTAATTGAAATTTACACAAAGAATTTTAAGTTAGAAGGTTACCGAATGACTGTTCGCAGTCAAGCAGGATTAAGTACACAACTTAAACCAACAGGTGGATTGAATTTAGGTTATAGCTATAAAAAAAACAAGTTTACTGTTAATTCTTATTTGGGAGCAAATTACAATTCAAATGTAACAAAGGGAGAATTTACAACCACTTCCCAAGAAGGCGTTTTCCGTGAAAACAAAAGTGAATCGACGAATGACGGTCAAAATACATGGAGTTATTACAATTTAAAAATGTCCTACGACTTCACCGAAAAACAGAAATTAACACTTGGTATCAACGGAAACACCTCTTTTGGCGGAGGAAAAAACAATCAAGACGGTCACTATACGTTGGATGACACCTTGAGAACAGTATCAAATAAAACTTCTAACAGCAAATACAAATGGTTAAACAACCGTGCCTTTATGAATTACTCTTTTGAAACTGATACCGTAGGAAGTGTGCTTGAAGTTAATTTGAATTATAACAACAAAATCAGTGAAAATGGTGGAACCTACTTAAGTACTTTTAATGATCTAAGCACAGGAGTTGGAACTGAGTTTAATGTCAGAAACGATACACGTGACAGACCAAATATCGGAGAAATAAGCGTGAATTACGATCATGTTTTTGACACAACAGGTTGGGATTTGAGTGTTGGTGGTTCATATAGTTATTTATTTAATGGTAAAAAATACAAACAAGAAGACCAGTTAATTGAAAACTGGGTTGAGAATACAGCATTAACAAATTCATATGACTATACAGAACAAATTGGAGCTGTTTACTTTGAGCTAACTAAAAAATGGAAGAAATTTGGCATAAGAGGTGGTTTGCGTGGAGAGTACACCGCTCTTAAAGGGTATAGCAATTCGTTAAACAAACAGTTTATTGATTCAAGCTACATTTTGCCATTCCCAAGTCTTGGGTTTATGGTAGAGCCAAGTGAAAAAGTAGCGATTACCGTGTATTATAAAAGTGGAATAGAACGACCACAATTCGATAGCTTCGACCCATTTGTGAAACGATCGGACAGTTTAAATGTGAGCTACGGAAACCCGTATTTAAGACCATCCTACACGCATTATGCAGGTGTTGAACTTGATTTATTTTATTCGTACAGCCTTTCTTTCGGATACTCCAGAGCACACAACCAACAAAGCACTTTAAATTTCATCAACGACACAAGTTTTGCAACAGTTAGCACAGAGGCCAACGCAAATTTCCAAGATGGTTTTGACGTTAGTTTGAGTATTCCGATTCAACTGGATTGGCTCGACGGATGGAATTCGGTTTGGTTCAATTACAATCGAAATTACTTCACTAGCGAATTCGACAGAGAACCATTTTTTAACAGTTCTTTTGGTATAAGCTCGTACTTAACGTTTAAACTTCCTAAGAAGTTCTCAATAATGAACGCCTTTTCTCTGCATCAATGGAGCAATGACAATTACCTTAGTAAACCACAATATTATTGGGGCATTCGTTTAACGAAAAAATTCGAGAAAAACAGCTTCGAACTATTCGGCGAAGTGAAAAACTTATTTCCCAACAAACAGCGTTATTCGAGCTTCGGAAGTAACTACAGTTCAATCGGTTCATCGCAGAACAATTTTACATCGTTCCTTCTTGGTTTTTCTATAAAACTTGGTCGATTAAAAGCACCTGCAGATGTTAAAGAATCAAGTTCTGGTCAGTCTGGTAGGATATAATATCACTCAATTTTAAACGTATAATCTGTGTTGTACGTTCGCACATAAAAGACGTTGTCCTTTACAACAAAATAACTGGGTCCTGACTTCAATGCGATTTTGCCATTTACCTTTCCGGTATTCTTATCTATTGTATATAAGTAGTCTTTTTCATTAGTAAATCCATATCCACAAACAATTACATCATTGTGAAGAATAAAATTTGCACCGTTCGAAACCAAAGGTTGTGATCTCCACAAAACAGAATTGTCTTCTAAACTTATTGCAGTAACATATGCATTCATCCCTTTTGAACTTGATGCATACGTGCTGTGACTGTGGGATACATACAAAACACCGTTTTCAATTCGCGCCCAATTTAGTCGTTGTGCAATGTAGTCCTGGTCTTCTTTTACATAATCGGGACTCATTCTATACGATTCAAAATCATAAATATAACTTGCTCCTTCTATTTCCTTATTGGCTACGATGAGATAACGTCCCTCTGAAAAATCAACTCCGTAGATGAAATAATTGTACGTGTCATCATAAAATGCTTTAACTATTCTTTCGCCATTAAACGAAACGGGTGTTCCTGATGGAATATCACCAACAATCGAGCGGAAATTATTTGGAACTTCATATGTATTTAAAGTCAAATTATTGTTTAAAAACCACTCTTCATCGTCTGTAATTTGGTTCGCTTTTGCCGACAACTGTGTGATTTTTGGAATTTTCACCGCAGGTTTAGATCGAAAAGCAGCAGAAAAAACAGGTGTTTCCATTATCACTGTTTCCACGTCAAGAGGCAATTCATAGGCATACTCCCAAGTTCCGTCATCATACAACCAAATTTCATCTTCGTATTCGGTATATCCTTTTATTTGGGAAAAGATCACTGTTGTGGAAAAAAGAAAAAACGACGTAAACAAAATTGATTTCATGTTGATTTATAGTTGGTTATTGCTCAAAAATAAGATTAAATTTTTTTAAGAAATAATAATACCCTACTTTTGCCGTTCAATTAATTAGACAACAAACACTTACGCATGAAATTTTTATTTTCCATTTTATTTTTACTTTTCACATATTGCGCTTCGGCAAACACCATTGTTGAATCAACATCAAAGAACACTTCCATAGAAGCTACTGTTGAATTCGCTGACAAAGGAAAAAAACGCCAAAGAGCACAACGCAAAAAGGCGCGTCACGGACATAAAATGAATAAGAAAAGAAAACGTGCGTGTGGTAAATGGGGCAGTCGCTCTTACGCTGGGTAATTTTCAACTCAAATCTTATTGCTTCTTTCTTTTTGAAAGGATTCCTTTATCTTTAGTCATTCAAAATATGTTATGGCGAAGGTAAAATCAGCATTTTTCTGTCAAAATTGTGGACACGAGACACCTAAATGGCTCGGTAAATGTCCGTCGTGCAACGAATGGAACACATTTGTAGAGGAAATTGTTGAGAAAAAACAAGCCCAACAAATTGTCGCTTTTTCAAAGTCTGGAAAGGCCGCTCGACCGCAATCTTTGCATGAAATAGAAAAACAAGAACACCGCAGAACCTTATTAAGCGACAAAGAAATGAACCGCGTTTTAGGTGGTGGTTTGGTTGCTGGATCTTTAGTGCTTTTTGGAGGTGAACCAGGAATAGGAAAATCTACCTTATTACTTCAAATTGCTGTCAGTACGCCAAATTTAAAAGTGTTATACGTTTCTGGTGAGGAAAGTGATCAGCAAATTAAAATGCGTTCGGAACGTATTGGAATTGAAAATAAAAGCTGTTTCATTTTAACAGAAACCAACATTCAAAACATCTTCAAACAAGCCGAAGAAGTTCAGCCTCAACTGCTCATTATCGACTCGATACAAACGCTTTATTCATCCGAAATAGAAAGTTCTCCGGGAAGCATTTCTCAAGTGCGTGAATGTACAGCACAACTGTTGCGTTATGCAAAAACAGTTGGAACACCCATTTTCCTAATCGGACACATTACAAAAGAAGGATCTTTGGCAGGACCAAAAGTATTGGAACACATGGTTGATGCTGTTTTACAATTTGAAGGAGATCGAAATCACGTTTATCGTTTGTTGCGCTCGATAAAAAATAGATTTGGAAGCACTAATGAATTGGGAATTTATGAAATGTTGGGATCTGGACTGCGCCAAGTGGAAAATCCTTCCGAAATTCTAATTACAAATTCGGATAGCTCATTGAGTGGCATCTCAATTGCCGCGACTTTAGAAGGAATGCGCCCAATGATGATTGAAGTGCAAGCATTGGTCAGCACAGCAGCGTATGGAACACCTCAACGTTCGTCCACTGGATTTGATGGTAAACGCTTGAACATGTTGCTTGCGGTTATGGAAAAACGCTGCGGATTTAAGTTGGGTGCAAAAGACGTTTTCTTAAACATTGCAGGTGGAATTAAAGTGGACGATCCAGCTATTGACTTAGCGGTTGTTGCGGCGGTTTTATCTTCCAATGCAGATATTGCCATTGATAAAAACATTGCGCTTGCTGCAGAAGTTGGACTTTCGGGAGAAGTACGACCGGTAAACCGAATTGACCAACGTATTTACGAAGCAGAAAAGTTGGGCATGGAAAAAATTGTGATTTCAAAATTCAACAAGGGAATTCACCAAAAAGATTTTAAGATTGAAATTATTCAATGTGGTAAAATCACGGAAGTTGTGAAAGCGCTGTTTGCTTAAATAAAATCTCTTAAAAAAGAGTTTTAATTCCACTTTCCAACCTATTGTTTGTTAGAAACGTTATTGAAGAAATAAAACTTCTAACCATGAAATTTCTACACGCTACTTTATTCTTTTTCATTGGTCTATTTGCATATTCTCAAGTTTTTTCAGTAAACGAAGGGTATTCAACCATAACTTCACACGCACATAACAACTTTGTTGATGGTGAAAAATTAGATGTTTTCATTACCGAAAGTAACCAAGGTTCATTAGTAACAATATTACATTCAGATGCTCTAGGAAATAGTATTGGTCAGCAAGCCTATTTAATGAGTGGATATAATGTCAAAATTATAGGTGTAACAACATACTCTGACGGCAGTTATAATTTTGTCCTTACGTCTTATGATAATACCTACGTGAACTATTGCTTAAGTATTGTTAAGTTTTCTTCAAGTCATACTTTACTTTGGAACAAAAAATTAATTGTCCAAGACTTAAACGAGCCCTATTTCAAGCATATGGCTATAGACAATGGTAACGGAGGTGTTTTTATTTCTTGTTCAGCTTATCAATACTTAGGAGTGATCAATATAGATGTGAATGGAAATATTCTTTGGTCAAAGAGCTATACTGGTGTAAATTCAAATGGAAAATCCCCTGGTTTTTCAATATGTAAAAATGGAATCGGTGGAGTTATAGGAACATTAAAAGAAGACTCTTATCAATGTATTGTAAATATTGATGCCAATGGACAAGCAATTTGGGCAAAAACATTTTTTGACCAAAACTATCGTTGGCCCTCCTCAATTAAACAACTCAACGACGGGAATTTTTTAATTGTTGGAGATTTTTATGCTGATGTGATAACTACCTACACCTACATTCAAAAGGTATCTCCAGCCGGAAACGTACTTTTTTCAAAAAAAATCAACACTGAAACTATGCAATGCCATGATATGGCTATCAATGATAATGATGAAATATACATTTTAGGTTCCGATTGGAGCAATTATCCTACTTCAGTCCTAAAACTTGATGCAAACTGTAATGTTGTTTCAATTAAAAAAACTGACAAACTAGACATCGTCAATAATGATTATCCACACTCTTTCACTTCAGATTCACCAAAATCGTTTACCGCTAGAACATCACTTTACTATAAGCCTACAGTAATTCATTTAAATGATGATATTGTAAGTTTGTGCTACTCATCTTCCATCGATGGCCTTATTACCACAAACGACGTCGCTATGCAGCAAGCGATTGTAACCACTGGTGTTCTAGTGGCTGATTTAACTGTTGTTTCAACGAATCAAATCTTCACCAGTGTATCCGAACAACTATCTATTGAAAAAGATGACCCTTGTACTGAACTATCAATTTCAAGCATTATTGAAGAAAATGATGTTTCTATTTATCCAAACCCTGCTTTAAATCATTTAACAATTAATTTAAAAGATAACAAGGTTGAATCTGCAAAATTTATTGATATTCAAGGCAATGTAGTTTTTGAGGTATGTAAAAATTGCTCGGGACAAATTGAAACAGAAGTTTCTACCCTTAGCCCTGGAATATATTATGTTGTTATTACATCACCCGACAACCGTTGGGTAAAAAAGCTTGTTATTAATTAAACC
This sequence comes from uncultured Flavobacteriales bacterium, assembly GCA_913059205.1. GTDB lineage: Bacteria > Bacteroidota > Bacteroidia > Flavobacteriales_D > Crocinitomicaceae > UBA4466. Next base: position 17,161 of record CAJXRM010000001.1, on the reverse strand, counting down.
AACTCCGTAAAAAAGTAACTTATTCCAAGCAGTAAAATCGCTCCATCAATTAGTCCTGCGCAATAAAAATCAGAGCGTTTTTCGTGCATAAAAGCAACTAATACAATTTGAATTAGAACAGCAAGATGAAAAATCCAATTGGAAACTAAGTCTGGTTCTTGCCAGAGCATGATCCCGAAAAAAAGCATTAACAGTACAATTCCGTTTATTTTTGCGAAAAAAACACCAATAACTTGTGGAATCGTTTTGTGCGAGGGGTCGTCGTATTTTAAGTCTCGTATGTCAAAAGGAATCGTAACACCAACCACATAAAAATAGTGTGCAACGAACATCCATATTGTCGTTGTTTCTATATTCTCATTTAGTATTGGAAATAGCACTATAATAAAAGCCCATGTAAAGGCAATCAAATGAATTTTAAGATAAGGGACTTCTCGCGCATTTTTATTTCCAATTCGAATGACATAAAGTACGGAACTAACAACTGCAAAAATCAACAATAGAAGCGCATCGTATTTAAACTGTATGATTTGCAATAAGCAAGTTCCTGCCACAATTACTGCTAGAATTGTAGTCGTCCATAAACTTTTAGAATGCTCATTTACCCAGTTTAACCACGGCGTTTTTTTTCCTTCCCTTGCTTTTAATAATCGTTGACCATTATATGCAACCAAAGTGGAACAGAATACAAACAAACCGTAATACATCCACTTTTCTATTCCCAAAGCGAATGAAAATCCTGCGCACATTGCTCCCGAAGATAGAGAAACAATGCCATTACTATAAACGAGATATTTTAAAGCCTTTTCGATGTGAAAAGTTAGCTAATTTTTCCTAAAACAGCCTCAACCGTTATCTTTTCGATGCAATTACACGGTTTGCGTTTCGCGCAGACCTCACATTTTTCATCAAAAACCAAGGCAATTGCTTTTGCACCAAGTGCTTTCCACCTTCCAGGATGAATTGGACGTTTGGGTGAAAACAACCCGATTGCACATATGTTGTAAAATCCTGCAATATGCAACGGACCTGTAGAACAAGCCACTAAATTCTTCGCTCTGTGAATAAGCACCATTAACTGCTCTAAAGTCAACTTTCCGGTTGTATCAATTACTTTTTCACCGAATGTAATTTGATCTCTAAACAACTTCCCCTCGTTTTCCGTTCCAGTAAAAACAACCGTTCTACCTTGTTTTACTAACTCGTTTGTCAACGAAATGTACTTTTCGATTGGCCATTCTTTAGCGCTTCCTTGTGATTTAGGATGAAGAATCGTATACTCTTTTAATGCTGCAAACTCAGTTGGCAAATCTACTTTTGGGGCTTTCAAAAATTCTGTACTTTCAATTACATGCTCCAAAGTCGGTAATTCCTTTGATCCAAAAGGACGTAACAACTCAAAATTCAATTGTGCTTCGTGTAAATCTGACTTTTTACGCGTAAAGTTCAATCGATGTGTACATGTTAAGAGGTGATACGAACGGTGAGAAGTACCCACACGCATCGGCACACGCACTTTCTTTGCTAAAGAAGCAATTTCCTTGTTTGGAAAAACATGAATGATTACATCGGCGTTTAACGCTCTAAAATTTTGAGCACATTCTGTTTTTGGTTGATTTTCAAAATCATTCCAATCAATAAACTGATCCACCTTTGAATACGCTTCTACAATTGCTCGCGTATATCCTTTTCCTAAAAACAGTATTTCAACTGTAGGAAATTTTTCCTTCAAATAGGCACACATTGGCAAGGTTAACAAAACATCTCCAATACTATCTGTGCGACTTATAATAACTCTTTTTCCGTCTAAATTCATTCTCCTTCTTGAGTTAATCTTCTTAATTCTTTGTATTTAAATATATTTGATTGGCAACTGATTTGCGCAATCTTAAATCCCATTTTACCATCCAAAAATCCTCTTTCCAAAATGTACATTTTTATAAAGCGCATAATTCCGCTTAATAAGGGCTTAAAAAACGATGCTTTTTTACCCTTTTTATACATTTTCAGAGCGGTCAAAGTTGAGTAAATATCCGCTCTTTCCCTGTGTTCTTTATATGAATAATACGAATAATGCAATAAATGCCCTTTCAATTGTTTAACAGGAATATTGGCAGGAAAAACCAGCTCTTCATGTACAAATTCTCCACTCCAATAACTTCCTTTTTTGGGAAACAACCGTACTTTAACATCTGGATACCAGCCCGAATGTTTGATCCATTTTCCACAGTAATTCGTTAGCCGATTTAAGCTATAGATTTCAGGTTCATTCAATGATTTTATTCGAAGGATTTCCTCTTTAAGTTCATCGTCCAACGCTTCATCAGCATCCAATGATAGAATGTAATCATACTGAGCAAGATCGTTCAGATAGTTTTTGGATTGGGAATAACCTTCCCATTTACGTTGCTCAAAGCGCACACCGTGCTGAATGCAAATGGCTTGTGTTAGGTCAGTAGAAAAAGAATCGAGGACAATAATTTCATCTGCAACGTCTTTTACTGAAAGAATACACCTTTCAATATTTCGCTCTTCATTTAATGTAATTATTGTAACGGAAATTTTCATTTTACGACCTCAACACTTCGAAGTATTGCTTGGATTTCTCTTAACGGATGTGTCCAACTAGTTGTAGGTGGTGCGTCTACATAACCACTTACACAAACTAACTTTTTGGTTTTTTTATTGATAAAATGATACGCCCAAAATGCACCTCCAGTTGCGTGTTTTGGCAAACCTGTAAATAAAAACATTCCACGCATTTCAAAACCATTCAGTTTTCCATTCACCGAAGAAACCTTATTCATTTCAGGAAACACAAAATCAGAGTATTGCGTCCCCATGTACATCCCTTCTACTTCATAAGGAACATTGTATTTCAACATTGTATCTCGGTCTTGCAACAGGCGTTTTATATCAAACTGAGTTGAATCTACATAATCGTATTGGTAGATTAACAAACCAGAAAAAATTTCTCCCGCGTCCTGAGTATTTGTTCCAACAAACTCTAAAGGTCGAGCCGCCGGTGGAAACTCAATTCTATAAAAATTAGTTCGCTTTGTTACTATTTTGGCATTCGAAGGAAGCACCATATCTATTCCAAAATTTTCCCTGATTTTGGATTTAACACGTTCTACTTTATTCTTCGAAAACTGGCGTATTAGCCTTTGCCATTCAAAGTCATCGAATTCCTTATGTACTTCGTCTAGTCCCAATTTACACGTTTCAACTATTTGATTGTAATCCTTTCCTGTAATATCAACTACAAACTGGTCCTTCGCCCAAACGTCTTTTCGTTTTACAATACTTCCATGCTCACCTTTATGGTTTGGATCAATATTGATAAACAAAGTGTTTCTATACCGCTTAACACCTTGTGTAAAATGACTTGGTGTTTTGTGTGTCAATTCAAAAGTTGCAACATCTGGAAGATAAGGCAATATCCATTGAGTTAAACCAGAATCAAGAGCTGCTTGAATAGGCGAATCCCAAATTCCCTGCTCACAAACCACCAAAATTTCTCCAACTTTTCCGGTAACGTTAAGTCCACTGCTCATTGAATTGTTCGAGTTTGATTCACATCCAAACGAAAACAGAAGTGTAATTGCTAAGCTGAAAGAAATAATTTTATACCTCATAGTGCATCATTTTATTGAACTAACATCAAAAATCGGGCAGTTTTTACTTCACTCGAAGACGCTGTCCTACATTAATTCGGTCGATATTCACTCCAGGATTCAAATTCTTAAGTTGAGATTGCGACAAACGATGACGTTGCGCTACCTTTCCAAAAGTATCACCAGATCGAACAGTATAATATTGTTTTGTCGCTGGTGGTGGTGTATTTACTGGTGGCGTAACAGTATTATTTGTCGGTGGAGTTTTCACAACAGTTGATGGATCAAATGTTGTTCCTGTTTTTATCTTCAATCGTTGACCCACATAGATTTTTGTAGAGTTCAATCCGTTATCACGTTGAATTTCCGCAACTGTTGTTTCGTAACGCGTAGCAATTGTACCTAGCGTTTCACCTGCATCAACTTTGTGGTATTTATACGTTGGTGCGACAGGTTTTACAGCCGTATCTATAACTGCAACTGGTGTTTCTACTGTGTTTGCTACATATTCGGAAGAATACTTTTTTCTTTCCAATTCGTATAAATCCGATTCTTTTGCAACCAATTTGCCAATAACTGTATGTGGCAAAGAAATACATTGGTTAGGAATTGTTTTTGGAATGTATGACTTTTTATAAATTGGATTTAAACTTTCAATATCTTCCAATGGGAACGCTACCAACTCGCTAATTGTTTCCATATGAATCCCTTTTGACAAACAAATCGTATCTAATTGCGAATAATGTACTTTCGCTTCCATTGGAACAATGTTGTGCTCCGCGTGATATGTCAACAAATAAGCTGCTGCGATAAAATTAGGCACATAACCTTGCGTTTCCTTCGGTAAAAAAGGCCGAACCTCCCAATATGTCAATTTATTACCAGACCTACGAATCGCCTTGTTAACATTCCCTGGGCCAGCGTTATAAGCTGCTAGCGCCAAGTTCCAATCATTATAGATTCCGTAAAGCTTTCCTAAATAAAGGCATGCTGCTTCAGTCGCTAATTCTGGATCCATTCGTTCATCAATGTATGAGTTTTCCGTTAACCCAAACATACGACCTGTTCCGTACATAAATTGCCACAATCCGAGTGCTCCAGCACGTGATTTTACTTGCGGTCTTAACCCACTTTCAATTACCGCTAAATATTTTAATTCGATAGGTAAATTGTGTTTTGCCAATTTTGCTTCGAACATATCAAAGTACAACTTCGATCTCCCTAAAACAACACGCGCAAAGCCTCTTCTTTTCTGTACAAAGAACTTAATTGTAGACAATGTTTGTTCATTGCAGTCCAAGTGAAAAGGACTCATTTGATTCATTACATCCAATCGCTCACAATACACAGCATCCGAGAATTCTGGCATTGCATTTGGCTCATAATTTAACGCTGCAATTATGGAATCGTAATTCCCCGCTTCAGCATAATCCGCATAGAACATGTCCAAACTTTGCTCGATTGTATTAATCAACGCAGACCCTTTCAGAGAGTCCTCTTTTGACCAATTGTAAGGCGTTTGAGCCATTACTACTGTAATGCAAAATGTTGCGATTAATGTTCCTGCTATTTTCATCAATTTGTTACTGTTTTTTCCAAAATATTTGAAAATTCAAACATTTCTTTTTCTTTAAAATGATTTGCTATTACTTGAATTCCAAACGGAAGTCCATTCGAATGTTTACCTAAAGGCAAAGAAATAGCTGGATTTCCAGTCAGGTTAGCGTGAACCGTATAAATATCCTGTAAATACATTGAAATAGGATCTTTTACTGCATTAATTCCAAATGCTGGAGTTGGCGTTGTTGGCAATAAAATCATGTCATATTCCTTAAAAATATCGTTTGTCTTATTTTGCAATACTCGACGAACCTTTTGACCCTTTGTATAATACGCATCATAAAAACCGTGAGAAAGCACAAATGTTCCAGCCATTATTCTTCGTTGAACTTCAGGTCCGAATCCTTCGCTTCGTGATTTTTTATAGGTTTCTTCAACCCCTTTTGCTGATTCACTTCGGTGACCAAAATGAACGCCATCAAAACGCGATAAATTTGAAGATGCTTCAGCCGTTGTTAGTACATAATACGTCGGAACCATATAATCCAAATAAGGAAATGATACGAACTCTACTGAGTGACCCGCAGACTTCAATGCCTCAATCGAACCATCCAATGCAGCTTTAACTTCAGCATCAATTCCTTCAACTTCGTAACTCTCTTTAATTACAGCGACTTTGAATTTTTTATCCGATTGAAATTGAGCGTACTTTTCAACCGGTTTTGTCGATGCTGTTGAATCAAAATCATCTGTTCCCGCCATTATTTCTAATAAAAGGGCGTTGTCTTCCAATGAATTTGTAAAAGGTCCAATTTGATCAAACGACGAAGCGTATGCAATTAAACCATGACGACTAATTCGACCATAAGTAGGTTTCATGCCATAAGTTCCTGTAAAACTTGCAGGTTGGCGAATAGAACCTCCTGTATCACTTCCCAAGGAAGCCGTGCACAATCCAGCGGCTACCGCTGCAGCAGAACCTCCAGAGGAGCCACCAGGCACTTTAGTTTTATCAATTGGATTTAAAACTGGACCAAAAGCTGAATTTTCATTCGAACTTCCCATTGCAAATTCATCACAATTCAACCGTCCAATAATTATTGCATCTTCTGCAATCAATCGTTCGACTGCTGTTCCTGTAAAAAGCGATTCGAAATTGAATAATATTTTAGAAGCAGCAGAAACGTTGTGACCTTTATAGCACATGTTATCTTTCAAGCCGATAACCATTCCAGCCAAACGGCCTGCATTGCCATTAATGATTTTTTCATCCACTAACTTCGCTTGTGCACGAGCAGACTCCTCAAAAACTTCTAAAAAAGCATTTAAATCTTTATTCGCTTCGATTGCAGATAAATATCCTTCAAGGATACTCATTACTGTATCACCTGAAGAAATGGCTTGCTTTACTTCAGCATACGTTCGCAACATAAAGCGACTTATTTATGATTTTTTTTCTTCCGATTCAACAGGCTCCTCTGGCTTTGCAGAAGCGTCTTTGAACTCTTTAACTCCTTTCCCAAGTCCTTTCATCAATTCTGGAATTTTCTTTCCACCGAATAATAAAAGTGCAACTACTAAAATTGCGATTACTTGCCAAGGACCAAAAACTCCTAATACCATCTTATTAATTTTTAAATTGTAACAAAGTTAACAAATAAGCATTGAACTAACTTTTTTAAGGCACTAAAAGATGTTAAACTAATTACTTTAGTTTTCTTGCAACTTCTATCTCCTCGTAAGCTTCAACGATGTCTCCTTCTTTAATGTCGTCGTATTTATCAATATTCAATCCACACTCGTAATTGTTCTTCACTTCTTTTACGTCGTCTTTAAATCGTTTTAATGATCCAAGTACACCTGTATGAACAACAATTCCGTCTCGAATTACACGAACATTAGATGTTCGTTTTATCAATCCGCTTGTCACGAAGCATCCTGCAATTGTTCCGACTTTAGTAATGTTAAACGTTTCTCTAATTTCAGCAGTACCAATAATTTGCTCTTCAATATCAGGAGAAAGCATTCCTTCCATTGCTGCTTTAATTTCATCAATTGCTTTATAAATTACTGAATAAAGACGAATATCGATTTGCTCAGAGTCAGCTAAACGGCGAGCACTGACAGAAGGACGTACTTGGAAACCAAGAATAATCGCTTCGGATGCTGACGCCAAGTTAACATCTGCTTCAGAAATTGCTCCAACACCTTTGTGTACAATGTTGACTTGTATTTCTTCCGTAGATAATTTTTGTAATGAATCAGATAACGCCTCAATCGAACCATCAACGTCACCTTTAACGATAAGGTTAAGCTCTTTAAAGTCACCAATCGCCAAACGACGACCAATCTCATCCAATGTAATGTGTTTCGTCGTACGCAATCCTTGTTCACGGTACAATTGCTCTCGTTTCGTTGCAATCGTTTTGGCTTCACGTTCGTCTTCCATAACATGGAACTTATCACCTGCTGAAGGCGCACCGTTTACACCAAGAACTGAAACTGGACGAGAAGGCCCTACTTCATTTACAACAACGCCGTGTTCATCGTGCATTGCTTTAATTTTTCCATAGTTTCTTCCAACCAATACAAAATCACCAATTTTAAGTGTTCCTGTTTCTATTAATACGTTTGTAACGTAACCTTTACCAACATCAAGTGATGATTCAATTACGGTTCCTATCGCATTTCTATTTGGGTTTGCTTTAAGGTCTAACAATTCTGCCTCTAGCAATACTTTTTCTAACAATTCATCAATGTTCAAGTTCTGCTTCGCCGAAATTTCTTGACATTGGTACTTTCCTCCCCAATCTTCAACAAGAATATTCATTTGAGAAAGCTGTTCTTTTACTTTATCTGGATTTGCTCCCGGTTTATCTACTTTATTAATAGCGAATACCATTGGGACTTCTGCAGCCTGAGCGTGAGAAATTGCCTCTTTCGTTTGCGGCATCACGTCATCATCCGCTGCAATAATGATAATTGCAACATCCGTTACTTGTGCTCCACGCGCACGCATCGCCGTAAAGGCTTCGTGACCAGGAGTATCAAGGAAAGTCATTCTTCGACCATCTTTCAATTTCACGTTGTATGCACCAATATGCTGCGTAATTCCTCCAGCTTCACCATCGGTAACATTTGCGTTACGAATTCTATCCAATAACGATGTTTTACCATGATCGACGTGACCCATTACAGTAATAATTGGCGCACGCGGCAATAAGTCTTCCTCATTATCCACTACGTCAGGGATAGAGCTTTGAACTTCTGCACTTACGAATTCAGCATCAAAACCAAATTCATCGGCAATAATTTGAATCGTTTCAGCATCTAAACGTTGATTAATTGAAGCGAAAATTCCAAGTGACATACATGCAGCAACAACTTCTGTTGAGCTCACATTCATCATGGCCGCCAATTCAGAAACAGAAACAAACTCCGATAATTTTAGCGTTTTCTCTTCAAATTCAGCCATCGCTTCCTCTTCCATTCTACGCTGTGCAACGTTGTCACGCTTCGTTCTTCTGTTTTTAGCTCCTTTTGATTTCCCTCCTTTATTTGATAAACGAGCTAAGGTATCTTTAATCTCTTTTTGGATATCTTTCTCCGTTATCTCAGGTTTATCAGCTTTCGCGTTTTTATTAAAGCTTTTACCTTTGTTTGGTCCAGAATTATTTCCAGCAGCTCTATTTCCTGGAGCACCAGTTCCTGGCGTTTGTGGCTTATTTGTGTCTACCTTTCTAACACGCTTACGTTTTTTACGATCTGCGTTAGAAACCTTTTCCTTTTCAACTGGTAAAACGATTTTACCAACCACGTTTGGCCCCGTTAACTTAGCACTTGTAGCTCGAATTAACTGAGGAGCTACAGGCTTTTCAGCCTCTGAAGCAGCTGGTGTTTCGCTTTTATCTTCAGTCTTGGTCGTTTCTTTTACCTCTTCTTTTTTGGCCTCTACTGGCTTAGTTGGAACAACTGCTTTTCCTTCCTCCTGTTTTGGTTTTTTATCTGGGCGCGTTTTAGCATTGATTTTATCCAAATCAATTTTTCCAACAACCTGTACTTTCACATCTCCCTCGCGCTTCTCCTCAATTGGTTTTGGATTCTCTTTAACCTCATCTACAGTAGGCTTAGGAGCTTCAACTTTAACTTCCTCTTTTGGAGTTTCGATTTTCTCTTCAACAGGTTTAGTCTCTTCGTTTTTATCGCGCAACGAGATCGTCTCTCTCTTTTCTTGAGGAGCCGTGGTCTTTTTTGATTGCTCTTTTAACGTTTGATCTGCAGCAAATTCTGTGCGCAACAAATCGTAGTGCTCAGGTTCAAGTTTTGCGTTTGGGCTAGCATCTATCTTTACTCCCTTTTTGTCGAGAAATTCAACAAGGGTTGACATACCCACGTTTAGCTCTCCTGCTGCTTTTCCTAATCTAATTGGTTTGGCCATAAAATTATGCGTCCTTTTATCTTTTAATCAGACCTCTTCTCTTGAGAGATCTTCGTTTTCGATGCCTAAATATACTCTTTTACGCTGAATTTACTCAAACTCAGCGTTTAGAATTTTAAACACCTCTTCAATTGTTTCTTGTTCTAAATCAGTTCTTTTTACTAATTCCATTACTCCTAAATCAAGCACAGACTTCGCCGTATCGCAACCGATAGCTTTCAATTCGTCAAGAATCCACCCATCGATTTCATCTCCAAATTCTTCTAAATCAACATCTTCAACATCAACTTCACCTTCACGGTAAACATCAAGTTCATATCCTGTTAATTTTCCTCCTAGCTTAATATTGTGTCCTCCTCGACCTATTGCCAATGACACTTGGTCTGGTTTCAAAAACACTTTTGCTCTTCCTGCTTCCTCATCAATTTCGATGGAAGTAATCTTTGCTGGCGATAAAGCACGTTGTATGAATAATTGCGGGTTATTCGTGTAGTTTATTACATCGATATTTTCATTTTTCAACTCGCGAACAATTCCGTGAATACGAGAACCTTTCATTCCAACACATGCTCCAACCGGATCAACTCGATCATCGTATGACTCTACAGCCACCTTTGCTCTTTCTCCTGGTTCACGCACAATTTTTTTAATCGTAATCAATCCGTCAAATACCTCTGGAACTTCAAGTTCAAATAATCGCTCTAAGAATTCCGGAGCCGTACGAGACAAAATAATTACCGGACTGCTGTTACGCATATCAACTTTTGCAACTACTGCACGAATGGACTCTCCTTTTTTGAAGTAATCAGAAGGAATTTGCTCTGATTTAGGCAAGATTAGCTCGTTACCCTCATCATCCAATACCATAATTTCCTTTTTCCAAACTTGGTAAACTTCTCCCGTAACAATTTCTCCAACACGCTCTTTGTACAATTTGTACAAATGATCTTTCTCCAACTCCATAATTCGAGAGATCAAGTTTTGACGCAATGAAAGCACGTTTCTACGACCGAAATCCAAAAACTTAAACTCTTCAGTTACCTCTTCTCCGATTTCAAAGTCTGGCTCAATTTTAATTGCGTCCGAATATGCGATTTCCGTATTTGGATCCTCAACTTCACCATCATCAACAATTTCCTTATTCAAGAAGATTTGAACATCTCCTTTATCAATATTTACAATTACATCGATGTGCTCGTCGGTATTAAATTTTTTCTTCAACATCGCACGGAAAACATCTTCCAATACGTGTTGCATCGTTTGTTTATCGATGTTTTTCAGTTCTTTAAATTCCGAAAACGACTCAATCAATTCTAAACTATCCATACTCGTTTATTTAAATGATATTACAATTTTTGTTTCTTTTACTTTATTCATTGGAAGCACATGGTCTTCCACAATTACTTCTTTTTTCTTTTTTCCTTCAATTTTCTCTTTTCTTGTTGTCTGAACAACTATTTGATCAGGTGTCGCATCGATCATAGTTCCAACAATTCCACCTCCATCTACAAGTTTTACATCAACCTCTCGGCCAATGTTCTTCTTGTATTGAGGAAACACACGCAATCCTTTGTCCAAGCCAGCTGAAGTAACACTTAATTCGAAGTCTTCTTCCTCACGGTCCAAATTATGCTCTATATTTCGAGAAACTGATATGCAATCTTTAACGGAAACACCACCTTCGTGCTTATCCAGCTCCACCAAAATTGAATTACGAGAAGAAATACTTAATGAGACCACAAAAAGACCGTTGTCTAATTCTGCTATGCGCTCATTAATTAGTTCTGTAACCCTTGATTTACTAATCATAACTTATAAAAAGAGGGGACTTTCGTCCCCTCATTCGCGTATTTAATAATTAACTACAGTGCAAATATAGCGCTTTTTTATTTATTAACAAGTTTTACTACTTATGAACATGATTTTTTCGTGTTCAAACAAAAACATTAGAAAATTCGGTGTTTTTTTAGACCTTTGCTTTCAATTTGAGAAATCATGTTAATAGAAATTGGCGATAAAATAATCTCGACACAAATCTTTGACCGCAAGTTTGTTTGCGATTTAAATGCGTGCAAAGGAGCTTGTTGCGTAGAAGGTGACGCTGGAGCCCCTTTAACACTTGATGAGATTGACATTCTAGAAGACAATTTAGAAGCAATTAAGCCATACATGAGGCAAGAAGGAATTGATGCGGTTGAGAAAACAGGTGTGTTTTATATAGACCAAGATAATGAACCAGGAACGACATTAGTAAACGAAAAGGAATGCGCATTTGTATTCTTCGATGAAAACGGAATTACAAAATGTGGTATTGAGCAGGCTCACAGGGAAGGAAAAACAGATTTTAAAAAACCCATATCGTGTCATTTATATCCTATTCGTGTAAAGGAATTTAAGGATTTCACTGCCTTGAATTACGACAAGTGGGACATCTGTGCGCCAGCCTGTTCGTGTGGCGAGTCACTTGATGTACCTGTTTATAAATTTTTAAAGGAACCGTTAATTCGCGCTTTTGGAGAAGCGTTTTTTGAGGAATTAGAGGTTGTGAATAAAGAATTGAATAACAATCATCACCCATGAACAGTTTCACTCTTGCCGTAATTCTGTATCACGATTGCCTCATGCGCTAACCATTCTTTCCAACGTTTATCTACATCAACGCGCTCAGAAACATTTTTTGCATGACGCAAGAACATTGTGTAATGCCCAGCCTCACTGACCATTAAATCGTAATAAAACGTTGCCAATTCTTTATCGTCAATGTTTTCAGAAAGCGTTTTAAATCGCTCGCAAGAACGAGCTTCAATCATTGCAGAAAACAACAAGCGATCAACCAACTGGTCATTTCGACTACCGCCTTTCAACATAAATTTATATAATTCGTTCACGTAACTGTCTTTGCGCTCTCGACCGAGTATGTATCCCCGCTTTTTAATGACCTCGTGCACCATTTCAAAATGAGAAATTTCCTCCTTTGCCAAATCAAGCATATCAGTGACGAGTTCCACTCTTTCTGGATTACTTACAACAATTGAAATAGCATTTGTTGCCGCCTTTTGTTCACACCAAGCATGATCTGTTAAAATTTCAGGTAAGTTTGATTCAACGATATTCACCCATCTTGGGTCTGTTGGAAGTTTTAATCCGAGCATTTTTAATAGTTTTTACAAAGATAGAGAATTCAATTTCTTTTCATAGCAATCAAATACAGCTTCCGTTTTCAGTTCTTTGGCTTTTTCAACTTTTGCTGGTTTTAATTCGATAAAGCTTTTCGAAAAAGTAAATTCGTAGCCTTGTCGCTCATACCATTCGGCCAACTGTTGTTTAAACTGCACGTGTTGGTTTTTAGGTTTTAATATTTCGATTTTCATTACTAATCCGCCCAATTCAATCGCAGTTTGCTCAGCCTTTTTTATAAGAGCTCGCCCAATTCCATATCCTTTTTTAGAAAAGTCAACCGCCAACAAACCAAACGAAAACACCCTTTCCCCCATAGGCGCAAGTAATATTGTTCCAACAACTTCATCAGCAAGTTTGGCTGTAAAAACGATTTCTTTTTCAATATCTTGTTTGTATTCCTCTAAAGAAACACGAACATAATTTTCACCCCAAATTTCTCTTTCGGTCTCCGCATATGCATGAATTAATAATGCGTATTGACTTTCCAAGTCACTCTTGGAAATCGTTTTTAAACTTGTTCTTTGGATGGAGATGTCCGACATTTTGTTCTAGTTTTCAGCTCAAAGTTAGCTATTTAAACTAAAAAAGACCTCACTGTTTTCACGTGAAGCCTTTCAAATATAAGGAATCATATTCCTTTTCTGGTTTTAGATATTTATTTGCAGTTTCTAGTTCACCTTAAGAACCAAAGTATTAAGGTACATTAAATATTCTTCTAAAGTCGCATTCAACATTAATTTAACTGCCGCAGATTTCTTATCATTCTTTTTCATGGTTTGAAGTTTTAAAGTTAATTGCACTAATTCAAACCGCGTGCCAAAACTGTAATGCGGTGATTTTCAAGCGACTAAAGCTTGTTAAATTCCGAGCGCATTGTTTCCAAAGTTTCTCGAGAAATTAACACATAGCCTCCTACTTTATTTTGAAGTCGAAGAACGTTTTTACTTAGCTTATTTCTATATAAATTGTAGTCTGCCGTAATTATTCCACTATCAGTTGCCAATACTTTTTCAGCTTTGTCAAAAAATTCATTGACCTTATCTTTATTCTTAAAAACCAACTCTCTGGTTTCTTTTACGAACTTTAGATCCCTGTAAAAAAAGGAATAGGTAGTATACCCGCCACCTTTAATTTGTACAAATTCATTCGTTTTATTAATCACATAAATTTTTGTTGTATCATTTTGAGAAAATGAGGAAAAAGAAAGTGCTGAAAGAATAATTACAATAAGTTGTTTCATTTTGTTTACGTTTTAGGGTACAAAAAAAGGGTTATCGTGTAAGATAACCCTTTTTGCTCTCCCTCTTGGGCTCGAACCAAGGACCCTCTGATTAACAGTCAGATGCTCTAACCAACTGAGCTAAGGGAGAATTTCCACACCTTTGTTTCCAAAAGCGATTGCAAATATATACAAAGAAATTATTTTACAATGCAATTTGCCGAAAATTTCGCGCAATTCATCACTTTTTTAAGGAAATTATTTGACTAATTCTTAATTATGATTGCGTCCTTATAGCCATAACTTTGAATTTGAGGCAGTTCGGATTTCGCTTCGTTTTTGGAAGAATAGCTTCCAACAGTATAAATATACTTGTAAGCACTCATTGTGTTTAATTCTATTCTACGCACCTCCATTTTTACATTCTTAAAGCGCGCATCTGTCGGCTCAATTGGATCTCGAGAAGAGGCAATTTGAATTGTAAATGATTCTTTGTCAGGAGTTACCGAAGCAGTTTCTGGTTGTGAAGGTGTAACTGAAGTTGTACGAATAAAGTTGATGGACGGAAACTCTTTCACTATCACTGCTCGAAACCCGCGGAAAATAGCAGAAGCAATTACCTCTTGTCCAATCGTGGTGTTTAAGTATTGAGCTTCTTTTTCATTCGTTAAAAACCCACACTCAACCAATACTCCTGTCATATTTGTATATTTCAACACCTGGATAGAATGTTGCAAATCCTTTTCGTCTTTCACGCCGCGTGACTTTCTTCCTGCACGTTGCGAAAATTGTTCTTCTATTTCTCTAGCCAATGCTACAGACTTCGCAAGTGACATCGCATGTACGTGAGACTCTGTTCCATGTACTCCATTTCTTTCATTCCCGTTGCAATGAATGCTAATAAAATAATCTGCGTTTATAGCGTTCGCTTTTGAAACTCGTTCGTCAAGTGTTGGATAAACGTCCGTGGTTCTTGTATAAACAACTTTTACATTTTGAAGATACTTTTCAATATACCCACCCAAAAACAGTGAAATTTTTAGATTTAGTTCCTTTTCTGTTTTTAGAAAAGGACTAGCGGATAAATGTCCTGGATCATAACCACCATGACCTGGGTCAATAACAACTGTAATTTCCTTTTTTTGCGCAAAGCTTCCCGAAAAGACGCAAAAACACAAAGCAAAAGCAAGAAAAACTTGATTTTTCATATTCACAAAAGTACATTGGAAATTTACTGGTTCTTTTAGCCTCAAGAAAGCTTACTAAAATCAAATTGTTGAAATCACGGTAAAAAGGAGTGCAGAAAAGAGTAAAAGCCTTAGCGAATTACTGAAAATGATTGAAGACTATCGCCGCTTTCGACTTTCCAATTACAGAGGTCAACTCCTCCATATTTGCCTTTTGAATTCTACTCACCGTTTTAAACGCTAACATTAGTTCTTCGTGTGTTTTGGATCCAATTCCTTTTATTTGAGTCAACTCTGAAGTCAATGCAGCTTTGCTACGCTTGTTTCTATGGTGCGTAATACCAAAACGATGCGCCTCATTTCGCATAAATTGTATAACACGTAGACTTTCAGAACGCTTATCTAAATATATTGGTAAACTATCACCAGGAAAGAAAATTTCCTCCAAACGCTTCGCAATTCCTACAATTGCAATCTTTCCTCTCAAGTTTAAAGCTTCCAAAGCCTTTAAAGACGCACTTAACTGTCCTTTCCCACCATCGATTATAATCAGCTGTGGTAGTGATTCATTTTCATTCAATAGTCGTTTGTACCTTCTGTATACCGCTTCTTCCATAGATGCAAAGTCATCAGGACCTTCTACCGTTTTAATATTAAAGTGGCGGTAATCTTTTTTACTTGGTTTAGCATTTCTGAAGACAACACATGCTGAAACAGCATTCGTTCCTTGAATGTTTGAGTTATCAAAACATTCAATATGAACCGGTTTATCTTGTAGTCGGAAGTCGACCCGAATTTGTTCTAAAATACGTTCGGTGTGCCTCTCTGGATCTTTTATTTTTTCCTGTTTCATCTTTTCCATTCGATAAAACTTGGTGTTTCGTTCAGACAGATCAATCAACGATTTTTTATCACCACGTTGTGGTACAAAGAATTGCACGCCCTCCATCTCTAGCTCAACATTTGCAGATAACAACACTTCTTTTGACAAACTGTTGAAACGCTCACGCATTTCAGGAAGAACATATCCAATAATATCTTCATCAGTTTCCTCTAGTTTTTTGTTTACTTCAAATGTATATCCATGAATTATAGCTCCGTCATTTATGACTAAATAGTTAACGTACGCCGTTTTGACATCTTGCAATACTGTAATTACATCAACCTTTTCAATAGTCGGTGAAACAATTGTAGATTTGGCCTTATAGCGTTGTATTGTCTCTATTTTTAACTTAACGGTTTGCGCCTCTTCGAAGCGTAAATTCGCCGAATGGTCAGCCATAGTTGTTTTCAGCGATTGAATTACCTGAGAAATATTTCCTTTTAAGATATGTTCGATTTCTTTGATGTATTCATCGTATTGAGACTCCTTTTCATAACCAACGCAGCCTCCCTTGCAATTGCCAAGGTGATATTCCAGACACACTTTATGACGTTTTTCCGCAATTTTTTTTGCCGATAAATCTAGCGCACACGAACGTAAAGGATAAACTTCTTTTATGAATGCAAGTAAGGTGTTTACTACTTTAACACTTGGGTATGGCCCATAATATTTGGAACCATCTTTCACCATTCTTCGTGTTGTAAAAACACGTGGGAAGGCTTCGTTTTTAATACAAATCCAAGGATACGTTTTATCGTCCTTCAACTGTATATTGTACTTTGGTTGGTATTTTTTAATCAAGCTGTTTTCGAGCAACAACGCATCTAGTTCAGTCTCAACAACGATGTATTTGATGTCGATGATTTGTTTTACTAAAACACGTGTTTTACCGTTTTCTTGGTTCTTATTGAAGTACGATGAAACGCGTTTTTTTAAATTTTTGGCCTTTCCAACATAAATAATTTTTTCATTGACATCGAAATATTGATACACTCCTGGTTTTTCAGGAAGAGTCTTCAGTTTTAGTAGCTGTCTCTTATACACATCTCCGAGCCCACGAGACAGGCAGAAATCTCG